>JANODF010000277.1:0-2314 GCA_031412555.1 Archangium sp.
CCGAGCGCGTACCCGCGGGTCTGGTTGGCGAAGTAGAGAAACTCGAGGCCGGCCGTGCCGCGAACGATGGAGGGCTCTGAGTCCTCCTCCGGCTGCACCACCGTCGTGGGGTACGCGGCCGCCGGAATGCCGTAGCCGTACATCGGCACGAACGCGCCGTTGAAGTACCCCAGCCGGCGGCGGGGCCCGAAAGAACTGCCAGAGGACGAAGAGGACGAGCTGTTGCTGGAAGACGAAGACGAGCCCGGGGAATCCACTGGCACCGCGGCGTGCGTAGGTTGCGAGCCCCCACCGGAGCTGGGTTTCGATTCGCCCCCACTGTTCTTCTTCCCGAAGCGCGCCTCGGCGATCCCGGCGTGCAGCGATGCGATGAGCAACACCACCTGTGAGATCCGCATGAGCGCCTCCCTCCACCACGATACTTCGTTT
This sequence comes from Archangium sp., assembly GCA_031412555.1. Classification (GTDB taxonomy): domain Bacteria; phylum Myxococcota; class Myxococcia; order Myxococcales; family Myxococcaceae; genus Archangium_A. The sequence goes on from JANODF010000277.1 coordinate 430, forward strand.
CGCAGGTTCGCTCTCGTGGTGGCGCTGTTGTCGGGCTTCGACGCACCTGCGGCCGACTCCGGTTCCATCGTCCGGTACCTGGCGCTCGGAGACAGCTTCACCATCGGCACCGGCAGCCCGCCGGATCTGGCGTTTCCTTCCCAGCTCAAGCGGATTCTCCTGAAACGTGGCGTCGAAGTGCGGCTCGAGAACGTCGCGGTGAACGGGTACTCCACGAACGAGGTGATCGAGCGCGAGTTGGAGGCGCTGCCCCGCTTCAAGCCCGACACCGTCACGCTGGCCATCGGCGCCAACGATCTGGTGCGGGGTGACGACGCGAAGGCGTACCGCGCAAACCTGAAGGTGATCTTCAAGGCGATCGCGAAGGCGGGCGTGAAGCGCACCTTCGTGTTGCCGCAGCCTGATTGGTCACAATCTCCGGTGGCCGCGGGCTTCGGCGATCCCACTGAACTGCGCGGGCGCATCGAGGCCTACAACACCATCCTCGCCGAAGAATCGAAGCTCGCCGGAGCGACCTACCTCGATCTGTTCCCCCAGTTCGTCGAGCAAGCAAAGCAGGGCTTCATCGCCCCCGACGGCCTACACCCCTCACCGAAAGCCTACGCCGCATGGGCGGAGTCGCTCGCCGGGAGCTTTCTGGCAAAGTGAGGCCGTGCCCGAGTATCCGGACCTGGAGCTCTATCTCTCGTCACTCGCCCCGCGGGTGATTGGGCAGCCGCTCGAGCGTGTGCGGCTGGGCAGTCCTTTCGTCTTACGCAGCGTCGAGCCGCCGCTCAGCAGCACCTTCGGCAAGAAGATCGTGGCGCTGCGCCGCCTTGGAAAGAGACTCATCTTCGAGCTCGAAGGTGAGCTCTTCATCGTCATTCACCTGATGATCGCCGGCCGCTTTCAGTGGAAGGCCGCGGGCTTCAAGATCCCCGGGCGTGCGGGGCTCGCCGCCTTCGACTTCCCCTCGGGCACTTTGCTGCTGACCGAGGTCTCCACCAAGAAGCGCGCTTCGATTCACGTGGCCTCGGGTGAAGCGGCGCTGCGCAGCTTCGATCGCGGCGGGCTCGACCCGATGAAGGCCCACCTCGACGACTTCGCCAACCGCGCCCGGCTCGAGAACCACACCCTCAAACGCACCCTCACCGATCCGCGGCTCTTCGCGGGCATCGGCAACGCGTACTCCGACGAGATTCTCCACCGCGCCAAACTCTCACCGGTGAAGCAGACCAAGACCCTCACCGGCGAAGAACTCTCCCGGCTCTACGAGGCGACCCGCAGCGTGCTCGCCGAGTGGCTGGAGCGCCTGCGCGCCGAAACCGGCGAAGACTGGCCCGAAAAGGTCACCGCTTTTCGCCCCGAAATGGCCGTGCATGGCAAACACAAGCAGCCCTGCCCGGTGTGCGGCTCGCTGGTGCAGCGCATCGTGCACGCCGATAACGAGACGAATTACTGCGCGCGGTGCCAGACCGGTGGCAAGTTGCTCGCTGATCGATCGCTCTCGCGACTGCTCAAAGAAGACTGGCCGGCGACCCTCGAAGAGCTTGAGGAATATGTGGCCTCACGGGGACCCACACAGTAGAAGCTCCTGAGAAACCATGGACTTGCAGAAACCCTACGGCGTGGCACTGGTGTTGGCGCTGACCTTCGCGTTGGCCCCTTCGGCAGCGTTGGCTCAGAAGACGTTGTGGTTGGTTCGCCCGCTGTACCCGGGGCAGGAAACGCTCGTCGATCGCACTGAAAAGGCGCTCGACAAGTTGATGCCCGGCGATGCCCGGAAAGACTCGGTCATCGGGCACAAAGAGCTCGCGGCCGCCCTCAAGGGGCAGACCGTCGCCGAGGTGCCGTGCTTCTCCGCTGACACCCGTTGTCCAGATCCGATCGACGCGTTCGTCGCGGG
>JANODF010000278.1:0-4529 GCA_031412555.1 Archangium sp.
TCAACCCGAAGACGGGCGAGGTCACCATCGCGAAGCTCTTCGTCGCTGTGCTCGGTGCGAGCAACCTCACCTACGTCGAGCCGGTGCTCAGCGAAGACTTGCCGAGCTGGACGGGAGGCCACGTGCGCGCGCTCGAGTACATGGGCGGCGTCACGGAACTCTGGGTGCCCGACAACCTGAAGAGCGGCGTGAAGAAGCCGAACCGGTACGAGCCGGACATCAACCCAACCTACGCAGAGCTCGCGCGCCACTACGGCGCGGCGGTCATTCCCGGCCGAGTGCGCAAGCCACGCGACAAGGCGAAGGTGGAGCAAGGCGTTTGCTCGCCGAGCGGTGGATCCTCGCAGTGCTGAGAAACCGGACCTTCTTTTCGCTTGAGGAGGTGCGTGAGGCGGTGAAGCCGTTGGTCGAGAAGCTGAACAACCGACCGATGCGCAAGCTGAAGAAGTCACGCCGCGAACTCTTCGAGGAAGTGGAGCGCGCGTCGCTCAGGCCGTTGCCGAACACGTCGTGGGAGTTTGCGCGTTGGGCGAAGCCGAAGGTCAACCCGGCGTATCACGTCGAATTCGACGATCACTTCTACAGCGTGCCGTACCAACTCGTCGGCCAGCGGCTCGACGTTCGGGCGACGGAGCGCACCATCGAGGTGATGCGCGGACTCAAGTGCATCACCTCGCACGCACGCAGCTATCGGCCCGGCGGCTACACGACGAAGACGGAGCACATGCCGAAGGCGCACCAGGCGCAGGCGGGGATGACTCCGCAGCGAATCATCGAGTGGGCGAAGAAGACCGGGCCCAGCACCGCGGCGCTGGTGGAGGAGATCATGAAGCGGCGAGTGCACCCGCAGCAGGGCTTCATGGCGTGCCAGGGAATCCTGCACCTGAACCGGGACTACGAGCCCGAGCGCATCGAGGCTGCATGTGCGCGGGCGATGAAGCTGCGCGCGTGCACGTACAAGAGCGTGAAGGCGATCCTCCGGAACAACCTCGAACAGCAGGAACTCGAGACTGAAACTGCGCAGCACGCGCTGCCGCTGCACGAGAACGTCCGCGGTGCCGGGTACTACGGCGACGGCGAGAAGCTGCACTGAGCGAACGCTGCGGCTGCCCTGGGGCCTCGGCAGCTGACAGGGGCGCCTGCGCGCGGCTTCGCCGTGCTCGGCGCTCGACAACAGAGGCCCATCACAAACAACAACAGAGGCAAACGTGTTGATGGAACCAACGCAGGAAAAGTTGAACGCGATGAAGCTCTTCGGAATGGCGAAGTACCTACGGCAGTGGATGGAACTGCCGAAGGAGAACGCGCTGACGCCGACCGAGTTACTGGGACTGCTGGTCGACGCCGAGTGGGTGTACCGAGAGAATCGCCGGCTCGAGCTTCGGCTGCAGAACGCGAAGCTCAAGCAGTCAGCGTGCGTAGAGGACATCGACTACGCGCACTCCCGAGGGCTGACGAAGGCGGTGATGCTGGACCTCGCCAGCTCGCGATGGGTGCAGAGCCACCAGAACGTCATCTTCATGGGCCCCACCGGGATCGGGAAGAGTTGGCTGGCTTGCGCGCTCGGCAACAAGGCCTGCCGCGACGGCTTCTCGGTCGTCTACCGGCGAGCGTCACGCCTCTTCGACGAGCTCGCACAGGCGCGCGCCGACGGAACGTACCCGCACCTGCTGCGCCGGCTTGCCAAGGCGCAGGTGCTCATCCTCGACGACTTCGCGATCGAGCCGCTGGCCGCCGCGCAGAGGCGCGATCTGCTCGAGGTGATCGAAGATCGGTACAAGACGAGCTCGACCATCATCACCAGCCAACTGGCGACGGATCAGTGGGCACGCCGCAATCGGAGACGCGACGGTGGCGGACTCGATCTGCGATCGGCTGGTGCACAACGCCCACCGGATCCACCTGCGCGGTGAATCGATCCGGAAGAGCAACGCCTTGACGAACACGAAGAAGCCAACGAAGTAGCAGTCACCAGCGTTGTCAGCCGCTGGCTCCGGGTGTTCGGCTTCGTCCGGAATGGGTGTTCGGCATCGCCGGAATACGCACGACAACCTGGTGAGCATCGACCGCGGTGGCGGTGGCTCCGGCGAGAGCGAGAAGAGCAGTCCGACGGGCGGACGGAACGCTGCGAACGGCGACGACCCAGCGAGTGGCCGCGCCCAAGGGCGCCCCGAGCGCCCTGACGTGGCCAGCACCGAAGTGGCCAGTCGCCCCCAATCGGCCGCACCAACGCACCAAGGTCGGCGCCCACCACGAGGCGGTCAGCGCGGTGCGCCCCTCACGCAGCTTCAACGTCGCGAAGAGATCCAACGGAGGCAGAACCGCTGGGGAGGCAACTGGGGAATGAGCCCCCGCGGCGCTCCCCTCCGGCCCAAAGGACCGATCGTTGAAGTGTGCGGGACTCTCTGCGCAGAGGCGCAGCAAAGGATTCAGCGACAAATTGACATATGGCGAGAGCGATCGGCGTCCCCGAAAGGGCCCCCAGCCCTAAATCCTGGAGGCGGCGGAGCGCCTCCGGCCCCGCCGAAGCCACCGAGTTCACCTCAGCCGCCTCCGAGCGGTTCTGGTGAAGGCGTTCCCCTGTTTCGCGCGGTCGGGGAAAGGGAACTAGCCGACATTCAAGCCTTAGGTCGTTATCGAACCCCTCCCGGCGGGACGGAAGGCAAATACTTCTTCCCGACTGCGGAACAGGCGTCCAACTTCGCGCGAATGATGCGCGACCAAGGGTACACCACGACGAGTGTTCGTGTGTCGCCCGCAGAAATGGCGAGAGGGCAACCGATCCACCCAGCCGGCGAAGGTCCGGCATATTTCTTCTCGACTCCAAATCTTCCGTCTGGCCCAGTGACGATCTTGAACTATTCGGTGATGCCGCCATGAGCCGAAGAACGATCGCCGCACGAGTTGAGCTGCGCCCAACAAGCGAGGAGGGGCGAACTGGCCCGATTCAATCAGGCTATCGAAGCCTGCTTCGCTTTGAGGGTAGTGACTCGGACTTCGGTTTCGAAATCGAGTTGGATTCAGCCATTGGTGTGAGCGGGCTGGCACCCGGAGTATCAGGGACTGTCCGCATCACCTTTTGGGCAGCCGAGCGGCTGCCTGATCTGTTCGATGGCCAGAGATTCGAACTGCGCGAGGGGTTGCGTGTCGTCGGAAGCGGGACCGTCTTAAACCCACTGCCGATCAGCCAATGAGACGACCATCGCACGCGTACAAGGATCAGCGTAACGGTGGTCGGTCGCCAAGCGCCGCATGACCGCATCTGCAAGCGTCTCAACAGTGCTCACCCCCGATCAGCCCGACATGGGGGGCTTCGGGGTGAGGCGCCGAGGGGACCAGCGCCGGCTCACCGGCCTGAGCAAGACCCGCGACCAACATCCCCACCACCAACGCCCGGGCAACCAACCGCGGCTACTCGAGCAGCTTCTGGTTCATGAACAGACCCGCCTGGTGCACGAGGTAGGCCATCACGCCCACTTCGTGCTCGAGAAACTGAGGCCCGCCTTGCGGTTGATCACCGCCCGCGCCGGCCGTTCCCAACTCCGCCAACCACGCTTCTCCAAACCCAGCAATGGCGAGACCCACTGGAACGGATCGACCGGTGGTGCCAAGCCCATCCGAACCAACGACGTTCCGATCGAAATCAGGAGACAGCCTGGTCGCTAGCAATCGCGAGACGGGGGAGATGGCCTCGATGACTGTAGGCACTGACACGTTTGCCATCGAGTCCGAACTCTCGGAAGCATATGAGCGCCCGAGCCTCCGAGGTCTTGGATTCTTCCAGATACGCCTCGCTGGCGTCGCGTACGGAGTTCGGGCGATGGACGCAACACTCCTCGCCTGCTCCTTCGATGAGGTCGCGAAGCGGGTCCGCGACAGAGGCACACACCTCGCGCCCTTCTCCGCATTTCCGGACGGTGCAGCTATCGCCACCGCCGCTTGGATGGCGAAGTACTCAGAGACCTACGATCCTTCTCTGCTGGCGATCTCGCGAGAGGAACTCACGAATACGCTTAGCAACAACGGTATCGTTTGGGCGCCGGACGGGGATGAGGCGTTTGATGACGGGAGCCAGGTGCTCCAGTTCGATATCGGCGACCAAGTTCGAATCATCGGCAGCAGATGGACCGGGGACAGTCAAACGAATGTCGTCACCGGTCTCTGAGGGATCCGATCTCGCCGGCATCACCGAGATCCACCTGATCCATCCTGGGTCATCCCGCCGGAGCGAGCGCAGCTCGCGGAGGCAGCCTGTGCGGCGCCCAAAACTGGCTGAGCGCGCGAGTTGCCCTGACGCTTGAGTCGGAGCGAATGAGACGGGCTACCTGGATGCAGCCCGGCCGCCCAGCGGGTGGAGCCGCTTCGTATCAGTGACGACGATGTGCTGTCCACAGCCCGCTGTCGAATTCTCAGTCGCGCGGTGGGTGGAGCTTCGAAACCAAGACTGCGCGCAATGTCACGTCGTCTTCGCGGTGTGCGCGCCGTGCGTGCGTTCACGTGTCTTCTGCGTTGCATGTGGGCGGCAACGT
>JANODF010000279.1:0-1557 GCA_031412555.1 Archangium sp.
GGGCGAAGGGGAACCTCAAGTCTTTCGCAGTCATTGGTAGAAGCTCGATTCTGCAGGCGGTGATCGCATCGCGCGTCAGAATGAGCCGCGGGGACGACCGCGTAGGCTGATCGACGAGCTGTCGTTTACCAATGACATCACAGGAGCAATGCCATGAACAGCGTCGAGCTACTGGCTCATCCGCTATCGGTGTGGTTGCTTGCCACCTTCGGGTCCAGGCTCCGCGATATGCAGGCGGGGCTGAGCGAGCGATTCCCCGACGCGACGTTTTTCGTCTCTCATCTCGCGTTCGGCGCGTTGACGTCTGGGCAAGGAGTCGGCCTCGGGATTGAGGCCCTCTTCCCGCGCGACGTCCCGGGAGAAAGTGACAATCTCGCCTTCGCGATCACGATCTCCCACCTCGACGGAGTACCGCTGGTCAACGCGGGACTCTCCTGGGGGCAACGCGATGGTGGCTGGACCGCGGCGGATGCTGGTGAGAACTGGCTCGATCGGATGCCGGTAGACTTCTTCCCCGGCAATGAGTCGCCGGTAGCGACGCCAGTGGTTCTGGCCTGCCTCGAGGCGGACTTCGCCAGGCTCGTGCATGGGTTCGAGGAGTGCGTTTCGCAGGCGTTTGAAATGCTGGCGCGATGACCGGGCGATACCCTTCACGGGCCGCCAGATCTCGCCGCCGGCGCGGGTAGACGGGCTGGCAAGGAGTGCAGCGCTTCGAGGAGCTCGTGGCCGTCTTCCGTTGGATGGATCTGGTCGTCTTGGAGGAGCAACACTGCCCTACGATAGTTCTCTCGAGCGTCGATGATCTCGTCGCGGGCGGCGACGACGCGGGCGACGTAGCGTTGTTCGGATTCGCCCACGCGATAGGATAGGTCCGAGCGGTGTGCCGCGCGCGCATTGAAGGCAGCGAAGGCATCGGCGCAGCGGAGCCGCGTATCGTGGTCTTCGTACATCGCGTTGCAGAAGTGCCAGTTCGCGCGGGCGAAGAATGGCAAGTAGGCGTCGAACAGAGAGTCGTAGTGGATGTTCGTATCGGGGTCCGTGCAGGCGGTCGCGGGCTCGCGATCCTCCGCTACGTCCGGGTAGTAGAGGTTCATCGCGCGGATGACGGCGTCTCGGCGCGTGCGACGCGCGCCGTCACCCACGCGGATCAGCTCTTTCATCGCTGTCCAGTTGGCGCGCAGCGTGGCGAGCGCTCGCTCGAGGCGACTCACGCGACAGCGCGTCGCGCTTCCTGCGTCGACGAACTCCTGGCGCGCCTCGAACATGTCATTGCCACCGGCGTCCCAGGTGATGAACTGCGCGTCCGCGATGACGCGCATGGAGTCGCGCATCGCGCTCAGGACCTCGGCGCTGCGTCGGCCGCTATACGCATATTGGTAGAAGCGAACGGGGGTGTCGTTCGAGCGCCGCGAGATCGTGATGGCGAGCCCTTCGGCATAGCTGCGCACGCGCTCGGTCGGGTGATCCGAGTCGAGCCCCGCAGGGATCGAGTCGCCGAACGCGACGTACTGATAGACGGGGCGCGCGCCGTCGGCGGGCGCGTCCGCCGTGAACGCA
>JANODF010000280.1:0-4914 GCA_031412555.1 Archangium sp.
CATGGAGAAGAAGATCACCGTCCCGCCATCGCGAACGCTCAAGATCGCGGCCATCTCGGTATTGGGAACCGAAGCGCAGTTCACGACGAGGTCCGCCAGCTTCCCATCCGTCAGCTTGGAAACCGTCTCCATCACCTCGACGCCCTGAGTCGCGTCGACCTTCGCAAACGCATCACACAGCCCGAGCGACGACAACGCCTCGAGCGCCGGCTGGCTGATGTCGAGCGCGATCAACTGCCCCTGCCCCTTCATCAGCTCACGCGCCTGGGCCAGACACAGCGCCCCACTCTTCCCCGCGCCGAGCATCACTACGCGCATGCCAGGCTTCACGTACCGCGCAACCAACGCCGGAGCGCCCGCCACATCGAGCGCCGCGAGGCTCAAAGTGTCAGGCAGATCGTCGGGAAGCTTCGCGTAGATGCCCGACGCAAACAGGATCGCCCGGCCGCGAATGTCGACACGATCGATCTCACTCTTCACCGCGCGGATCTCGTCGATCACCAGCGGGGTCAAGGTGAGGCTGACCAGGGTCGCGATGCGATCGCCGACCTTCAGCGAACCGGGATGCCCGGGGGCGATCTCCTTCACGCGGCCGATCAACATGCCGCCTGAGCCGGTGACCGGGTTCTGCATCTTGCCGCGCTCCGCGACGATCGCCGTGATGGCCGCCGCGATCTTCGCGCTGTCGCCGCCGGCTGCTTCTTTGAGCTGCTTGAAGGAGGCCGCGTCGATGTTGAGGCTCTCGACGTCGATGAGCAGCTCGCCCTCACGCAGCGGCAACGAAGGATCCACCTTCTTCGCGCGCTGAGGCAGCACACCCTTTTCACCGACCACCCGACTCAGGCCGTAAGCGTCCATGCGCGCGCGCTTACCACACCCGTCAAACAGCAAAACGGCCCCGGTCGCCCGGAGCCGCTCGCATTGCACACCGTCAGCACAGACTCAGAAGGTGTACTGAACGCGCGGGTAGAACATCAGCGCGTTGATGTTCGGCCCGATGACCAGGCGGTACGACACGTCGATGCCGACCGAGAAGTGATCCATGTTGGTCGCGTACTCGAGGCTGAGCGCGACGCCGAAGTTGCCGCGCACCAGGCCACCGTCACCAATGGGATCCGGATCGAGCAACGTCACGCCGCCGAGCAGCTTGCCGCCCACGTAGAAGCGCTCGACGATCTGGTGGAGGTACCCCACCGAGAGGTTCAAGAACGTCATGGTGAAGTTGTCGGACTGCACGCAGGCGCCCGTGTTGTTGAGCCCCGCCCAGCAGTTCTGCGCGTTGGCGCCGATGCCGACGTGGAAGCCGATGGGAATGATGCCTTTCCCCTCGTTCAACGTGAGCTGGTAGCCGAGACCGAGCTGCAGGTACGTCTGCAGGTTCGAATACCCGTTGTCGCCTCCCACAGTGAAGATCCCACCGACGTCAGTCTCGGTGAAGAAGCCACGGCGCACCTGCAGGGGCACGCCCTCAGGAGGCGTGGCAGCAAAAGCGGACGAAGAAACAAGGAGCGCAGCGACCAACGTGGCGAGCTTCCGCACGAATCCTCCAGACCAAAGGGCGCGGCACCATACCTTCGGGCAGCCCAAACGCAATCGTGAAAACGCAAAACGGCGCGGAACTCCGAAGAGATCCGCGCCGCGCTGTACAACGAAGCTCAGCCGAAGGGGCTTACTCTTCGCCTTCGTCGCCGGCCGCCTTGAAGATCCAGGGGAAGGTGACGTTCACCACGCCGCCGCCCGCGGGCTCGGGGAACTTCCAGCGGCGAATGCGCTGAACGATGCACGACTCGACGTTCGCGTTGCCGATCGACGACTCGCTGACGTTGGCTTCAGAGACGCCGCCCGCGGGGTCGATGGTCCACGCCACGGCGACCTTGCCACCGAGCGCCGGGTTCTTCTGGAGCTCCTGCTCGTAGCAGAACTTGATCTCGTTCTGATGACGCTTGATCACCTTCATGATCACGTCTTTGTCGAGACCGCCGACGACCGTGGTCTTACCGGGGATCACGCGGGTCGAGTCTTTGCCCTTACCGCCGAGGTCGATCGAGCCGTAACCACCGCGGCCACGACCGCCGCCCTTGGTGCCGAGACCGCCGAGACCCAGGCCGTTGCCGCCGCCGCCAGCGCCGCTGCCGCGCGAGCCGAGACCGCCGACACCCTGCGCATCACCCACGCCCGCGCCGCCGGTCAGACCGCCGAGCGCTGCGTTGACGCCGGTGCCCAGGCCCGCTTCGAAAAGGCTCTTGGAGCTGCCACCGAACATCGAGGCCATCAGGCTGGAGACCTTCTTCTGGTCGTCCATGCGCTTCTTGGAGGGATCGGCCTGGTCCTTCTTGGCGTCCTGCTTGCCGAACTTGCCTTCCTTCTCCTTGGGCTTCTCGCCTTCCTTGATGCCGGAGAGATCCTTGAACTTTTTGATCTCGACCTTCTTCTCCGGCTTGATCATCAGCTTCACGTACTTCGACGGGTTGCCGAAGATGTCGTCGCCATCACCGCCGAAGCCCAGGGGCGTGAGCACCATCGCCGCCACGAGGGCGAAGAACGCCATCAAGCAGATCGAGACGATCTTGAAGAAGGTGAAGTCGTGCTCTTCGAACGTGTTCAGCGTCACGTGCGTGCTGGGGCGCACGAAACGAAGAATGAACGCGACGTCGTTGAAGGAGACCTGAGCGCGATCGTGCAGCGCCAGCTCGACCGCGTCAGCGCGAACGCCGCCGTCGGCCGCCTTGAGCTTGCCCTCGGTCTTCAGCTGCTCCTTGCTCTTGTGCGAGTCGCTCTTCGTGGTGACGATGAGCCCCGCTTCAGAGGGAACGTTGACGATCGCGGTCGCACCACGCGACTGGGCGAGCGAGAAGTTCGCGCCGGCGTTGAACACCGTGAAGCGGTTGCCTTCGCCATCACCGATGGTGACCGGCACGCCTTCACCGAAGTGCTGCACGTTGATCAGGGTGTCGCCCCAGAGCAGCGCGACCTGGAGCACCTTCTCGCTCTCGGTGGGCACGGCCTCGGCGGGCAGCGGCTCGCTGAACAAGGCGGCGGCGTTCTTCCCGGTGCCGGCCAGACCCTTGGTCGAAGGAACCACCTTCTCCTTCTTGTCCTTCTTGTGGCCCTTCTCTTTCTTCTCTTCCTTCTTCTCTTCAGCCTTCGCCTCGACGGCCTTCTCTTCGCCGTAGACGATCTTCACCTTCGACTCACCGATCATCACGGTCTCACCCGACGCGACGAGCGCGGGCTCTTTGACCGTCTGATCCTTGAACTTGGTGCCGCTCTCGGAGCCGAGATCGATCACCGTGACCGCACCGTCCTTCTCCACCTTGAACATGCAGTGAAGGTTGGACACCTTCGGATCGGTCAGCTTCACCGACGCGCCGGAACCCGAGCCGACGATGATGCTCTCGAGCTCGCTGGTCGACTCGGTGACCGAGCCGTCGGGGTTGGTGATCTGCAGGGTGATCGAGGTCTTCTTGGCCATGGTGAGGTCTCTCAATGTGAAGCGGGACTGCGAGTGCTCAGAGGTTCTCGACGGACTTCTGAAGCTCGGGGTTGAAGTTGTCGCGAACCTTGATCAGCGTCTTGAAGGTCGTCTTCTTCTTCGACACTGAGTAGCTGCCCTCAGGCTTGGTGAGCTCGCCATCGATGGCGACGTCGGTGAAGTCGATGGTGGTCTTCTTGCGGAAGACCGTCTTGTCAGCCTCGCGGGTGACCTTGTCCTGCGCGACAGCCGCAGTGGACGTGAGAGCGAAAATGGCGAGACCTGCGAAAACACGGTTCATTTGCTGCCTCCGTACACCCCTGTGACACCACATTGAAGGGGCGGGTTCCTGAAAAGGAGACGCCTGAACGCCGGCGTCAAGAAAACTCGGGCGGATAGTAGGGATCTCGGGGGTGGTTGTCACCCCCACCCCTGCTTCACTTCGGCGCGGGAGCCGGCGAAGGGGCCGGAGCGGGCGTCTCGGTGGCAGGCGCCACACCCGGAGCCGCCGGGGTCTCAGAGGTCGCGCCGGGATCCTGCTTGGCGGCGTCATCGGAGACCTTGTCGAGCAACGAAGGACCCGTCGGAGCCGCCTTGGGCTTCTCCTTCTCTTCCGGCTTGGGCTGGGCCGCAGCGGCGCCCGCCTTCTGCATCGCCACGATGCCCTTCATCTTGCTGTCGATGAGCTGCACGTCGACCGGCGTGGTGGTCGGCAGCGCCTTGCAGCGATCGAGGAAGCCCAGCGCCTTGTCCCAGCCGGCCTTGTCGGCGGCGTAGGCCCAGGCCGCGCCGCAGATGGCGTCGTTCTGGTCGGCCTTGATCGCCAGCACGCGCTCGAACAGCTCGCCTGCCTTGAGGCCCTTCTTGGCGTCGCGGCCCTTCTGCCCGTCGAGCGCGAAGGCGTACGCGAGGAAGCCTTCGTACGAGTTCTGGTCGAGCTCGGTCGCGCGCGAGAGCACCTTCTCGGCGCCGTCGTAGTCACGGTAGGTCAGGGCCATCGCCCCGATGTTGAAGAGGCTGGGCGTGAAGTCCTTGTTGAGCGAGACGGCCTTCTGGAACTGGCCGAGCGCCAGGCGGCGATCGTCGAGCTTCAGGTAGATGAGGCCGAGGTTGTTGTAGACGCCCGGATCCTTGTCATCGAGCTTGCGCGCGTTGGCCGAGATGAACTCCGCCAGGCGGAAGTTGCCCTGGTCGAAATAGATGAGCGCCAGGTTCTTGTACGCGTCGGGGTTGTCCTTCGTGCGCGCGAGCACCTTGCGCGCCGTCGCTTCGGCCTGCGCGTACTTCTTGGCGAGGCGGTAGGCGACGGTGAGGTTGTTGTTCAGCTCGATGTCGTACTCGTTGGCGGGGTCCTTGAGCGCGGTCTCGTAGAGCGAGATGGCGTTCTCGAACTTGTCCTGCTGGCGGTACACCCGGCCGAGGTTGAGCAGCGTGGGCTTGTG
>JANODF010000281.1:0-32502 GCA_031412555.1 Archangium sp.
ACCGAGAGCACCAGCGGCGCCGAGAAGGCCGCGAGAATCTGGTACGCCTTCTCGTAGGTCTGCCAGTGGCGCATCGAACCGCGCCAGCCCAGCGAGAGCGCGCCGTAGAACACCTGGCGCCAACGCACGGTGGCGCGGTCACGCAGGGTGGCGAAGTCGGGCACGAGGCCGGTGAACCAGAACAGCAGCGAGACCAGGAAGTAGGTGTTCACGGCGAACACGTCCCACTCCAGCGGGCTGCGGAAGTTCGGCCAGAGGCCCATCTGGTTGGGGATGGGGAACAGGTAGTAGTCCATCCACACGCGGCCGGTATGGAGCGCCACGCAACTGCTCGCCGCGATGACGGCGAAGATGGTCATCGCTTCCGCATACCGGTTGATGGACGTGCGCCACTTCTGGCGGAACAGATAGAGGATCGCGCTGATCAGCGTGCCTGCGTGGCCGATGCCGACCCAGAACACGAAGTTGACGATGTCCCACGCCCAGCCGACCGGGTTGTTGTTGCCCCAGATGCCGGGGCCTTCCCAGAGCAGGTAGCCGATGTAGCCGCCGAACATCGCGAGGCCAGAAGCCGCCAGCGCGAGGCCGAACAGGAACGGCTTCGGGGTCGCCTTGAGGGGAGCCTCGTTGACCTTGCACACCATCTCAGTGACGGCGTGGAAGTCGTGCGGACCACGGACGAGCGCTTCACGGCCCTGCACGGGGTCGGGAAGCACCACGTCTCCGCGGAGCTTGATGTCGTCGGGCAGCGTGACGGTGTTGGTTGCAGTGCTCATGTCAGGCGAGCTCCTCGTTCTCGTTGCGAACGCGCGCGAGGTACGTGGTGCGCGGGCGGACGTTGAGTTCCTGCAGCAGCTCGTAGTTGCGCTCGCTCTGCTTCAGCTTGGCGACACGCGACTCGAGGTCGTTGATGTTGCCGAACGTGATGGCCTGGGTGGGGCAGGCCTGGGCGCAGGCCGGGGTGACCGCGCCGTCGGGCAGCTTCTTGCGATCGTTGCCCGCGCGCTTGGCAGAGACCTTCGCCTCTTCGATGCGCTGGGTGCAGAAGGTGCACTTCTCCATCACGCCGCGGTAGCGCACCGTGACGTCGGGGTTGCGCTGCAGCTTGAGCGTCTTCATGCGCTCCTTCCACTCGGGCTCGACGTAGAAATCGCCCGTGTGGGTGAAGTCGAGGTAGTTGAAGCGGCGCACCTTGAAGGGGCAGTTGTTGGCGCAGTACCGGGTGCCGATGCACCGGTTGTAGGCCATGCCGTTGAGGCCTTCTTCGTCGTGCACCGTGGCGGCCACCGGGCAGACCGGCTCGCACGGGGCGTTCTCGCAGTGCTGGCAGGTCAACGGCTGGTGCAGCGCGCGCGGCTGCTCGACGTCGCCGCTGAAGTAGCGGTCGACGCGGATCCAGTGCATCTCGCGGCCGAGCAACACCTGCTCGCGGCCGACCACCGGAATGTTGTTCTCTGCCACGCAGGCGATCGCGCACACGTTGCAGCCGGTGCAGGAAGACAGGTCGATGACCATGCCCCACTGCTGGCCTTCGTAGACGATTTCGCTGTGCGGCTGAATGGGCTTGCTGGGGCGGTTCTTCGGCGTGCCCAGGGTGACCAGGTTCGCGGGGATGTCCCCGACGTGCGCGAAGGCGGCGCCGTCTTTCTGGTACGTGCTGGCGGTCGCCGAGCGGAAGAGCGGGCGGTACGCGCTGTCGCCCGGATTGCCGAGGCCGAGCTCGCGATCACGCGAACCAGTCGAGGCAGCCGACATCTGCGCGAAGGTGAGCTCCTTGAGCGGGTTGCCGGGCACGCTGAAGTGATCCTGCGTCGAGGCGAGGTTCTGCACCGTGCCCGTCTTGGTGAGCTTCACGCCCTGCACCACCGACCCGGTGGAGCCGAGCAGCGGGTGCACGTCGGTGCCCACGCCGGTCGCGACGTGGCCGAAGGTGCGGCCGTAGCCGCGCGTCATCACGACTGAGTAATCAGCGAGGCCGGGCAGCACGAAGGTGGGCGCCTTGATGGTGCGACCTTCGACGCTCAGCTCGACCACCTCGGCGTCGTAGCGGTTCTTCACCACGCCGCTGCCGATGCCGAGTTCTTTGGCCAGCGCAGGCGAGATCATCGCCGCGTTGTCCCAGCACAGCTTGCTCATCGAGTCGGGCAGCTCCATCAGCCACGACACGTTCGAGAGGCGGCCGTCTTTCAGGTGACCATCGACCGCGATGAACTCGAGCGAGTCCTTCGTGGCGGTGACGGCCTTCACGGTGCCCACGGCGGCAACCACGTCGGCGGTCTTCACCTCGGCACCCGCCGCGGCGCGCGCGGTGTTGGGGATGAGGCCGTCGTGCAACGACTTGCGCCAGGCCTTCACGTCGGCCAGCTGCTTGCCGAGCCAGGTCTGCTCCACCAGCTTGCGGTCGGACGTCTCGGTCTCGCCGACCAGCTGCGCGAGCACGGAGACGGCCGCACGAGCGCCGTGGATGGGGAGGATGAGCGGCTGCACCAGGCTGGCGGTGCCGTCCCAACCACGTGCATCACCCCACGACTCGAGGAAGTGCGCAGTGGGCAGGTGCCAGGTGGCCTTGAGCCCCGACTCCTCGGGGAGCACGCCGGCGTGCACGAAGGTGACCTTGCCGAGCGCCTCGCCCAGCTTGAGCGAGCCCGGGGCGGTGTAGAGCGGGTTGCCGTCGAAGGTGACCAGGGTGGTGGTCTCGGTGCCGAGGCCCTTCACCAGCGCCTCGAGCTGTTCGTGCATTCCGACGCGCGCGACGGGCGCCTCGGAGAAGCTGACCTTCATGGTCGCCGGCACGTTGCCCAGCGCGGCGTTGATGGCGTGACCGAGCGCGTGCACTGCGGCCGGCTGGCTCTCACCGACGAAGATCGCCGAGGTGCCCTTGTTCGCGGTCAGATCCTTCGCGAGGCCCGCCACGAACTTCTTCTGCACAGCGCTGAGCTGCGCGCCGCCGGCGGCGAGGTCGGTCAGCCCAAGCTCCTGCGCGAGGGCCTTGAGCACGTTGACGCCTTCGGCCGAGCTGATGCGCACCCGGTGATCCGCGTTGGTGCCCGTGTTGCTGAAGCCAGCCTCCGCCACGTACAGGCGGATCATCTTCGCGGCGTCTTCCTGCTTGAGCACCGCGCGGGTCGCACCGAACTGGCGCGCCAGCTTGAGGTGATCGGGGCCGGTGAGGAGGAAGTCGGACTCGAGCGAGAAGACGACCTTCGCGTTGGCGAGGTCGTAGTGCGCGCGGGCGCCGGGGCCGAAGGCGATCTGCGCGCCCTGGATGGCGTTGTCAGGAGCGAGCGGGTCGAAGCGCACGACCTTCGCCTGGGGCAGCTTCGCCAGCAGGCGCTCGAAGGTGGGGCCGAGTTCTTCTTCGACCAGGAAGGCGAGGCCCTTGCCCTGATCCGTCACGTGCTGAGCGAGCTTCTCCTTGGCGAAGGCGTCCCACTCTTCCCACTTGGCGGCGGCGCCGGCCTTGAGCGGCGTCTTGGCGCGCTCGGGGTCGTAGAGCTTGAGAATCTCGGCCTGGGCCCAGGTGTCGCTCGCGCCCAGCGTGGAGGGGTGATTCGGGTTGCCCTCGAGCTTGGTGGGGCGGCCGTCGTTCTGCTCGGCGAGCAGGCCGATGGCGCCTTCGGAGCGCATCGCGGCGGTCGCGTACAGCAGCGAGTTGCCAGCGACGTACTTCTCGGGCGCGCGCACGAAGGGAAGAATCTCTTCGGGGTCGCGGCGAAGCTTCTCGCAGCCCGCAAGTGAACTCAGCGCGATCGACGCGCCGGCCAGCTTCATCGCGTCGCGGCGGTTGAAGCCTGCGGGCGTGGTGATGCCCGTGGGAAACTCGAGGTCGATCGTCTTGCTGACCGACTCGTCATTGCTGCGGTGCTCGAGCGAGCGCCAGTACTCCGGCTGCTGCGTCATCGAGTCGCGAAGCGGCGCGTAAGGATCCTTCTTCATGACTTTCGCTCCTTCACAGCTTCAGCGGTGGCAGCCGGTGCAGCCGGCCGTCGCGTACGTTTTGGTGTGGCCGTCGACGAACTTCTGAGCGCCCGACAGCGAGCCCGGCGGGTTCAGGGTCAGGGCGATGCGCTTCTGGCTCTCCTGCCAGTCGAGGTCGGCGCTCCAGCCCATCTTGGTGACGGCGTCGACGGGGCGCAGGTTCGGGGCGGGGTCGCTGTGGCAGTCGACGCACCAGCCCATCGAGAGCGGCTGCGCCTGGCGCACGACGACCATCTGGTCGATTCGGCCGTGGCAGGTCTCGCAGCCGATGGCGGCGCGGTTCTCACCGACGCCCACGCCGATGTGCGCGGAGTGGTTGAAGTAGGCGTAGTCGGGCAGCTTGTGAATGCGCACCCACTCGATGCTCTTGTCGCCCTTGCCGTCGAGCCACGAGTCGTACACGGGCTTGAGCTGCTCCGAGCCCTTCTTCACCTGGGCGTGGCAGTTCATGCACGTCGCCGTCGGAGGCACGCCAGCCGAAGCGCCGCGCTCTGCGTTGACGTGGCAATACCGGCAATCCATCTTCAACTCGCCGGCGTGCAACGCGTGGCTGTACGCGACGGGTTGTTTGGGCTGATAGCCGACGTCCGTGTGGTACGGCGACGCCCACCAGTAAACCGCGAAAACCAGCGCCGAGAGCCCGACGAGGGCTCCGATGGTGATGAGCCGGGGAGTCTGATTGGTCCACCGGGGGAAAATCTGAGCCATGGTGTCGACCTCTTGGAGGTGGCGGCACGTACCGAATCCGTGCTGCGGGAACAACATCTATTTCCGAGCGCTTGACCCGTCGACTTCCCACACCGAGTGCATCTGATGCGAGCGCTCACTTCTGATTGCGGTTCAGGGGTTGGGGCCGTGCTTGGCCAGCAGCCGGGCTGCGTTGATGGAGTTTCCCCGCCCTGCCCCGTCGTTCATCCAATACCCGCGCACCGCATCGTTCTGATCGATCAGCACGATCACGTGGGCTTTGGCGAAGTTCGCGCTCGGCGGCTCGAGGAACGCGTCGAGCCCGACCTGCAGCTGGCTCAAGAGCGGTTCGAGGTGCGCATCGGTGCCGCCGGCGAAACGCCAGGCGGGGGTGGCGGTCTGGATCAGCTCGGCCAGACCGGCGGTGGCCTGCTCGCCCACCAGGGTGACCAGCACCACCTTGTCGCCCAGATCATCCACGTGGCGCACGGCGAGACCGAAGGTCTTCTGGCGCTCGAGGCAGGCGGGGTCGCAGATACCCACCTCGGTGGTGGCCAACACGATCTTGCCCGTCAGCGCCGCGGTGGAGACCGGCGCACCGCTCAACGAGGGCACATCCCACGCGGTGAGTTGGCGAAGGGGCGGCGGCGCCTTGAGGAACTGGCGCTGCATGAACGGGAGAATGGTGAGGAAGACCGCGCCGATGAGAAACCCGATCAAGTACGGGTTCTTCCAGAACGGCTTCTTCGGTTCGGCGCTCACGGCTCGGGACGAGTCTCGGGGGCAGCCGGCTCGCGCGACTTCATGAACACGTAGCCCACGATGCCGCCCAGCATGCCCAGCGGGAGCAACGAGATGATGATGGTCATCCCGATGTACGAGGTGCGCGAAGGGTCGTCTTCACCCGCGCCACATACCGCGCACGCAAAGGCGGGGGAGGCCAGCAGCGCGAGCAGCAGTGAGGTCACCCGAGCGAAGCCGGTCCAGCGGAACGCTGGGCGAGCGCAGCTGGAGCGCAGCGGAAGATGCGCCGAGGCGGAGCGACCCAGAAAGACAGTCATCAAAAGTAGACCCTCAAGTAGATGATGGGCCACAGCAGCACCACGAAGTACCAGAAGGTCTGCGCGCCGAAGAACAGGCCGGGGGCGAGCTTGTTGCGCGCCATCTGCAGCCAGGCAAACCCGAGCGCGATGAGCGCACAGACGGCGTGCACCGCGTGCGAGCCGACGATCAAATAGAAGAAACTGCCCAGCGGGCTCGAAGTCAGCGTGAGGCCCTGAGACAGCAGGCCCGCCCACTCCACGCCCTGCAGCCCCACGAAACCGGCGCCGAGCGCCCACGCACAGAGGGTCACCCAGTGCGCGATGGGGTTCTGCTTGCGGTAGAGCCGGTGCGCCACCACCAACACGATGCCGCTGAGCAGCAGCAGCGCCGTGTTCAGCAGGGTCGCCTCAGCAGGCAACCGCGGCTGCCCCGGCATCGGCCACGTTCCGGGCAACGCACCGGAGCGGCTGATGGTGAACGCCGAGATGGCGCCCGAGAAGAACATCACCTCGGCCACGATGAAGAACAACGTGCCCAGCACGGCGCTGGAGATCACGGGCCGCCGTGCAACGGGTGCGATGCGCGGCGTGATGGCGTGCGAGGGCGTCATCGGCTCAGGGGTGCGCGGGAGCGGGGTGAGGCTCGCCGTGGCCGTCGCCGTGACCTTCAGCGGCCTTCTCGGCCGCCAGGCCCCTGGTGACCACGTCTTGCGCCGCGGTGTTCACCCAGCGCTGGCCTTCGTGCTTCATCACGTCGGGCGAGACGCCGCCCACGAAGACGAGCATGAACGCGATCATCGTCAGCAGCAGGAAGCCGATGTACTTCTTCTCGACCGTCAGGTGCATGAAGTACTTGATGACGATGAACGCCTTCACGAAGGCGATGCCGAAGGCCGTCAGCAGGGTGACGATCGGGTAGCCCAGCATGGGGCCGAGAATCGACAGCGCGAGCAGCACCAGCAGCACGCCCCAGATCTTCACATAGGGGTAGTGGTGGGTGGTGTGACCGCCGCCGTGAGCAGCGTCATGAGGAATCGTGGCGTCAGCTGACATGTCGGCGGCTCACTTGGCGATGTAGAGAAGCGGGAAGAGGAAGATCCACACGATGTCGACGAAGTGCCAGTAGAGGCCCACGGCTTCGACGCGCTGCAGCTCGATGCCCTTCTTCGCGTCGTTGGCGATCACCAGCATGATGATCGCGCCGACGATCACGTGCACGCCGTGGATGCCGGCGGCCGTGTAATAGAACGACCAGAAGGTGTGCGAGGTGATGGTGAACCCGTGCTGGATTTCGCCGGTCCACTCCACCGACTTGATGATCAAGAAGATCACCGCGCCCAGCGTGGTCAGGTAGAGAAGCTTCGCGGCCTTCTTGCCGTCTTTCTGATCAGCCGCCTGGTGCGCCAACACGGCGAACAGCGACGAGGTCAGCAGCACGAAGGTGTTCACCGCGCCGAACACGGTGTTGGTGTGCGCGGCCTGGCTGGCCCACTCCGGGTGCCCGATGCGGTGCATCAGGTAGCTGCCGAGCACGCCGCCGAAGATGACGATTTCAGAAGCGATCAGCCACCACACGGCCAGCTTGCCCGTGGAGATGCCGGTGACACTTCGGGTCGTCGCGATGGGTCTGGGGAAAGAGCTCATGGCGGTCAGCTCGCGTTCTGCGGCCAGTAGTCATCCTGGCGATCGGGGTGGCTGTATTCGTACGGCCCACGGTGCACGGTGGGCAGACCCTCGGGGAAGTTGCCGTGGGGCGGGGGCGACGGCGCGACCCACTCCAGGGTGTTCGACTTCCACGGGTTGGCGGGGGCCTTCTCGCCCTTCACCATGCTCAGGAAGAAGTTCACCAGGAAGATGACCTGGAACGACAGGAGCACCACCAACGAGAGCGTCGCGAGGATTCGCAGATCCTGCATGCCCGGCTTCATCAGGTCGGGGAAGTGCGTGTAGTCGAAGATGCGGCGGTGATCGCCGCGCGCTCCGAGCAGGAAGAGCGGAATGAAGATGAAGTTGAAGGCGATGATGGTGCCCCAGAAGTGCACCTTGCCCCACGCTTCGTTCATGTACCGGCCGAACATCTTGGGGAACCAGTAGGTCATCGCCGCGAACACCGCGATGAAGGCGATGGGGAAGAACGTGTAGTGGAAGTGCGCCAGGACGAAGTACGTGTCGTGGAAGTAGATGTCGGCGCCCGATGAGCCCAGGAAGATGCCGGTCACGCCGCCGAGCAGGAACTCGCCGATGAACGCCAGCGCCCAGAGCATCGGCGTGGTGAGGCGAATCGAGCCGCCGTACAGCGTGGCGATGTAGACGAAGAGCATCTCGGCGACGGGGATGGAGATCAGCAGCGTGGTGACGCTGAAGATGTTCGCCATGCGCGGGTCGATGCCGGCGATGAACTGGTGGTGCGCCCAGACGAAGAACGAGAGCGCTCCGGTGCCGATCATCGTGTAGAGCACCGTCTTGTAGGCGAAGAGCTTCTTGCGGCTGAAGGTGGAGATCACCTCGGCCACGATGCCCATCGCCGGCAACAGCACCACGTACACTTCAGGGTGGCCGAAGAACCAGAACAGGTGCTGCCAGAGCACCGGGTCTCCGCCCTTGTTGGGGTCGAAGAACGCGGTCCCCAGGGTCTGGTCGAACAACATCATGATCGCGCCTGCGATCAACGGACCGACCGAGGCCATGAAGAGGATCGAGGCGATGATGATCGACCAGATCACGATGGGCACGTCGAACATCTTCATGCCCGGCGCGCGGCTGTTCATCACGGTGGTGACGAAGTTGATGCCGCCCATCAGGAAGGCGGCGAACTCCAGGGCCACCGCGAAGAGCCACAACGGCGCTCCCAACGGAGTGAGGTTGTATTGCGCCTTGGCCGCCAGCGGGGGGTAGCTCGTCCACGCGCCGCCGAACGCGCCGCCTTCGACGAAGAACGAGGCGATGAGCACGATCACGCTGACGAGGAAGATCTGGTAGCTCAAGCGGTTGAGCCGCGGGAACACCATGTCGTCGCAGCCGATCATCAGGGGAATGAGGTAGTTCCCCAACGCGGCGATCAACACGGGCATCGCCACCCAGAAGATCATCACCGAGCCGTGCGTGGTGACCAACGCGTTGTAGTCGGTGGCGGTGACCCGGCCGTACCCGGGGATCGACATGCCCGGGAAGGCCTGCTGCATGCGGAAGGCGTACACGGTGAAACCACCGATGAGCGCCATGAACATGCCGGTGAACAGGTACTGCATGCCGATGATCTTGTGATCGGTCGACCAGAAGTACTTGAGGAAGAAGTTCTGCTCGGGGTGGTGCGCGTGCGCATCGTGCCCGTGAGCGTCGTGGCCGTGGTCCTCGTGCTTCGTGGCCGTTGCGGTGCTGCTCATGGCATTCCTCCAACCTGGGTCGACGGCACCGTCAGAGACGCCGAAGCCGGGGTCTTCGACATCACCCAGGCAGCGTGATCTTCCGTGGAGTCGATGATGATGCGCCCGGGCATCAGGGCATGTCCGATGCCGCAGATCTCCGTGCACTGAATGTCGTAGTGGCCGGTCTGGGTGGCCTTGAACCAGCCGCGAATGGTGCGGCCGGGAATGATGTCCTGCTTGAGGCGGAAGACGGGCACCGAGAAGCTGTGCAGCACGTCGCGGCTCTGCAGCTCGAAGTGGTAGGTCTTGCCCTTCTCCACGTGGAGCTCGTCGACCAGGCGGATGTCGTCGGTGGTGTCGAGCTTCCCGTCAGCGCCGGGGTGCACGAAGGTCCACGCCCACTGCTGCGCGATCACCCGCACCGTGGCGTCGGCCTGCGGCATGGTCTGCTTCACGTTCTGCCAGACCTGAATGGCGGCCACGATGATCCACACGTCGAAGCCGAGCGTCAGGTAGTGCGGCCACGCCACCCAGCGCTTCTCCTTGGGATCTTCGCCGGCGATGTACTGCGCCTTCACCCCCTCCTGGGCGGTGTAGCGAATGATCAAATAGAAGAGCACGCCCTCGGCCAGCAGGAACCAGAAGCCGACGATGACGGTGACGAGCCAGATCAGGCTGTCGATGTCGTTGGAGAAGCTCGAAACGGAGGGGACGTATTTGCTGATCATGATTTCAGCTCAGGACGAAGAAGGCGACCACCGCGGCGAAGGCAATCGCGCCGCCCGCGGTGAGGAGGAAGATGATCGTCGACAGGGCTTCGGGGTTCGTTTCATCGGCCATAAAATTCCGCCTCACTTCGCCAACGTAGAGATGTGGGCCACGACGTTCTTCATCGCCTGCTCATCGGCCAGGGTCATCGACATCGGCCGCATCTGCGCGCCGGTGATGTCTTTGGGGTGCGTGCCGCGGATGCCCGACTTGAACTTCTTGAGCTGGCTGACCAGGTACCAGTCGTGCTGGCCGGCGATGGGCGGCGCGTTGAGCGCCTGGTTGCCCTTGCCGTCGGGGCCGTGGCACGCGGTGCACACCGCGTAGGCGCCGCTGCCCGCGGTGGCGTCGCCACCCTGCAGCGTGGAGGGCTGCTTCATCGGGGGCATCGCCGCGACGTAGGCGGCGACGGCCTTCACCTCGCCGGTGTCCATCATCTGCTGTGACATGGGGCGCATGCGCAGGCCCTCGTAGTCGTCAGGGTGCGCGCCGCGAATGCCCGACCGGTACTTGACCAGCTGCGCCTCGACGTACCAGACCGGCAAACCCGCGATGGCGGGGGCGGCGATGTTCTGCTGCCCGTACCCCTGCGCGCCGTGGCACGACTTGCACGCTGCGTAGAGTTCGTGACCCGGCAACGTCTGCTTCGCGCCAGCGGGTTTACAGCCGCTCGACGCGACGAGCAGCATCAAGCCGAGGGCAGCAGCGTGAGACTTCTTCATTCGGTGCATGCGATGTGACTCCAACGACGCGCGCCAAAATCTGCGTCCGATCAGCTCGTCATCTGTCACAGCAACCCGAGGGTTCCAAGGGAATTGCAGGGGTTTGGAGCAGCCAATCTGATGCCTACCCTGAGCCCAGTCGAAGAGCGTTCAGCGCGTCTCAGTGCAGTTGGCGGCGCTCTCCCAAACGTCGACGTCGTCGATCTGCAGGGTTTGGCCAGGCATGGCGTTCATGCCGTCGCTCCGGTTGGTCTGCGCTTCGAAGACCAGCTGAAGTTTCGGGGCGTTGTCGTTGGTGACCTTGAGGGTGGGGATCTTCCTGAAGTCGGAAAAGACCTGCTCGGAGAAGGCCACCTCCTGCACGCTGCCGCTCATCACGCGCAGCACCCGCATGCGCATGAAAGGCGCCGTGCCCTTGAGGTATGCGCTGAAGCAGAACGTCTTATTGCCCGCGTCGACGGCAAAGTCCTTGCTGTAGGCGAAGCGGCCGCCGGCCGGGTTGACGGTGATCTGCCCGGCCCGGCCCGAGCGGCCTCCGCTGACGGTCTCGAAGGTGCCGTAGACCGCGCTCCACTCGAGCGGCGAGCTGTCGCACTCGAAGGCGCCGTTCTCGATGAGGTTGGAGGGGCTCTTCGAGGTGTCCCGGCAACCGAGCGGCCCGGCGTCGGGAACGACCGGGGTGGGACCACAAGCGAACAGCACGGCGGGAACGGTCAGCAGCAGAAGGCGCATGGCGGAGCGCCTTCTACTCGAGGATCACCGGCAGGAGGAGGTGAGCTCGACGATCTGCCCCGTCTTCGTGCCGATGAAGAGCCGGTCGGCCACGTCGCGGGTCTCGTAGAGCCGCAACGACTCGGTGGAGTCGAGGTTCACCGGCAGGCTGACCTTCACCCAGCCGGGCAACCCACCATCGGCGACGGCCTCGGCGCGGAAGAGCCCTTCGGTGGTGGCTGCGAAGAGGTCGCCACACTTGCGGCCGAAGTCGCTGGCCACCAGCGCCCCGCCATCGCGTGCGATCAGCGCGGTGGTGAGCGGCACCATGATGGGCAACGACCAGATGCGGCCGTCGCCAAACCCGGTGCGGCCCTGGCCTGCGTCGGGTTCGGCCCAGACCTCCAGCGGCAACGAGAGCAGCTCGGGCGGCGTGGCCACCGGGGTGAGCGACCAGCGCACCAGATCCTGCGTGTCGATGCGGAAGTTGGTGGTGCTGGTGGTGAGGAAACCTTCGATGAGGCCGGCCCGAGGGGGCACCAAGGTCAGGGAGCGCAACGCCACGCCGGGCACGGGCACCAGCACGCGGGAGAACACGGCCGGCTGCGCGAAGGGGCCTGACTGGGCGTCGGTGACGTCGGCGAACCAGACCGTGTCACCCGAAGCGACCAGCACCACGTCGCGCAGCTGCGTGCCGATCTGCACCTGAGCGGTGACCCCGGTGGCGGGCGCGGTGAAGGTGGTGCCGGGCACGGTGGCGATCAAACGGGGCGCACCATTCTCGGCTGCGAGCAGGCCGGCGCTGGCGACGATCCAATTCTTGTCGGGGATGATGGAGATCAACCGAACCGTCCCGGGCGACATCTGCGAGACGAAGCCACCGGTCGGATCAGAGGTGAAGATCTCACCGCCCGCCTGGCAGTACACCCGGATGCCGGCCGAAGGCCCGTCGTCGAAGCTGATCATCGTGTCGGGTTGCCGATCGAGCAGCACCGGCCGCAGCGGGATCCGCCCCAGGCGCGAGCGCTGATCAGGATCGATCGCGTGCCACACCCGGCCATCGGCTCCCGCGTGCGCGCGCACGAACGGCGCGCTTCGTTGCGTGACGAGGCCCGTGCGAAACGGCGTCTGATCTTCGATGAGCCCGCGATAGTCGGTCACGCTGCGCGCTCTGATCTGCACGGGGAAGCTCGAGCCGGTGTCGGTGGCGCACCGCGAGATGAGCAGGGGGCGCCCCTGGTCGTCTTCGTCTGCATCGAAGCTCACCTGCAGTGGGCTGCCGCCGTCGGGGCACGCGGAAGAGAGCGGCGGGCTCTCCCAGCCCTGCCCCGCCTCGACGACGTTCATCATGCCGAAGCTGCCGTTGGGCCGGCGCACCTCGGCGTAGAGCCCGAACAACGGCCCCGGACCCGGAGGATCACCGAAGTACCCGGCGGTGACCCCGCGGGAGGTCGCGGTGAGGTTGATGAGCGAGATGCCGGGGCCGACGGTGAGCGGCACCAGCCCTGCGTCGCCGGTCTTGTAGAAGCCGGTCTCGGTCAGCCCGTAGATGGCGTCGCGCGCCGCCACCACCTCGCGCACCCTGAAGGGAAACACGAAGCCCGCATCGAAGCCGTCGACGCTGATCAGCGGGCCACTCACGCTCACCAGGCCCGTACCCAGGCTGGACTGTTGATCGAAGGGATCGCGCTGACGCAAGAAGTCCACCGGGCCGGGCAGCGGCCGCCACCCGCCTCCGTCGGTGATCGACAGCCGGGAAGCGCCGCCATCCGCGAAACGCACCGCCGGCCCCTCGGAGGTGACCGCGAGATCGGTGATCGCGGTCACGGAACCGGGCAGTGGGTAGACCCGCTCGAAGAGCACCTGCGCCGAGCTTTCGTCGCGCAACTGCGTGGTCACCCGCAGGCCGCCGTCGGCCAACGCACTGGCGAACATCACGCCGGCGCCATCGCGCACGCCACCCGCGAAACCCGTGGGCACGAAGGTGAGCCGGGTCATCGCGAAGGCGAGCGGTGCAGGCTCGTGCACGCGCGGGTTCAACTCGAGGGCCGAAAGGCTCGAGGTGTTGCCGGTGGAGATCTCGTCGCTCACCTCGACGCAGTGGTGCGCGAAGGTGTCGCAGCGATACGCGGCCTCGCAGCCTTGATCGGTGTTGCACGGTGACTCCGCGGCCACGCCGAGCGCGAGGCAGTTCTGTCGACCGTCGACCCTCTCTCCGCAGCGAAACGCATTCGGGCACTGTGCATCGAGGGTGCAGTCGCGCTCGGTGCCGGCGGTGACGTCGGCGGGATCGAAGCAACGGTTGGCCGCACTGCAGCGCCAGGCGGCCTGGCAGCCATCGTCATCCGTACAGAAAGAAGCGGCGCCGACGCCGAGCTGTTGGCAACGCCGTTCCGACTCGAACTCCTGGCCGCATTGCCAACCATCGGGGCAGTGCGTGTCGAGGGTGCAGCGCCAGGTGTCGACGAGCTGGCCTCCGTCGGTGATCCGATCGAAGCACCGATCATCGAAGCCGCACGACCAGCCGCTGGAGCACTGCTGGCCCCCGTCTGCACCGGCGTGATCGCAGGCGTAGGGGCGATCGAAGTCTTCGAGGGTGATGGCTCGGCAGGCCAGCAACGAAAGGCAACCGCTCAGCAGCAGCAGGCGCTTCACGGGAAACCTCCCGCGAGCATCGCCCCGTTGCCGGTGGGCAGGAGCGCGAGTGAACCGCCGCCGGGATCTTTGGGGAAGAGGATGACGCCCAGGCCGATGAGCGCCGCGCCGCCCGCCAGCAGGGAAATGCCGATCGCCTTGTTGCGCGCGATGACCTCGATTTCTTCGACGTAGACCGCGCGGGTCTTGAACAGGCCGGTGGAAGGATCGAGCTCGGCTCGCAACGCGCGCTCGCGGCTGAAGCCGTCGATGGCCACCACGCCCCCGCCCGCGAAGGCCACGGCGCCGACGCCAATCAACGTCCACGGGAGCGCCTTGCTGGGCGCCGGAGGCAGTGGCGTGGCGGTGGCCTCCGCGAGCGCCCAGGGCAACACCTCGGCCAGCTGCTTCACGTTGCTGGCGAGCCGAACGCTGCGTGCCACGGTCTGCGCCTTGTTCGAGTCGAGCATCTGCAACGAGAGCTGCAACGAGTCACCCAGCCGGGTGAGGGTGCTCTGCAAGATGAAGCGGGCTCCGAGTGCTCCCGACAATTCGGCGGTGCAGTTGGTGTCGCTGCAGCCGAGCAACTGCCGTTGGCGTTCGACCCCGAGCAGCGTGCGGATGTCGCTCGAGCTGATCACCTCGAAGAAGCCGCGCCGGCTCAGCTGCTGGGTGATGGCCTCGCCAAGGGCGACGGCCTGATCCGCCTCCACGCCCACGGGTTGTACGTCGAGCACCGCGAGCTTCGGTTTGTCCGCGGCCGACACCGCCGTCAGCACCACCAGGGAAAGCCACATGGCGAAACGCTAGGCCATTGCCATGACGTGCGGTGGCGCATTCGGCAGCACCGCCTCGAGCTCGAAGAGGAACCCGAGCACCCGCCGTCGACGTCCTACCAGGCCAGTGAGTAGGTGATGTCGTGGCCGATGCGCTTGGAGAAATTGCGCACCGCACCCGACGCCATCTTCTCGCTGAGGCCGACGGGGATCATCGTCACGAGCGCCGCCCCGAGCCCCTGTCGATTTTCGCCGAACGAGCGCCCCGTGACGGGCGCGTACTTCACCTCGGCGTACCGCTTTCCCGCTCGTCCGAGCAGCTCATGCAAGTCGCGGAACAAGATGAACGCCGTGTCATTGGCGTTGCGAGACCAGTTCGCCGCCGGGAGAAAATCGACCAGGTGAATGAGCTGGTAGTTGAGCTGAACGAAGAAGTCGTCGGCGCTCAGAGTGATCGGCGCGTTGTCGATCACTCGGCGAAAGCTGATCGACTTCAATGACGAAAGTCGCGACAGGTTCTCGCGCAACTCTCGGCGCAGCGGCAGGTCGTAGAGCAGGCGCAACACCGAAGGAAACGACTCGATGTGGGTCCAGTCGTGCTCGTTCAGGAGTTGGCGCAGCTGAGGGATCTTCTCGGCCTTCATCGCGAAGGTGTTCGTGCCGGTACCGAGAATCGAGTGGAGCAGCATCACGAGCGGCGATCGCCCCGGGTAATGCACGGCGGTGTACTCGAAGCAAAAGTAGAGGTGATCGAGGAACGAGCCGTCTGCGTGCTCGACGTTGAAGTCACACTCGTCGACCATGAAGCGCAGCAACTCCGGCTTGATGTCAGGGAGCTTCTCCTTCGCCTCGACCAACTTGTACGCCGACTCAATCTCGTGCGCGGCGCGCTCGGTCCAGTGAGCTTCCTTCGCGATTCGGGTGCGCATGACGAAGCGAGGAAGCACACCCTCCAGCGTCTTGAAGATCGTGCGACCCAGGTCGAAGCCAGCGATGGGGGCCATCAACACGGCCCCGCGGTGATCGACGGCGGCGCCTGAGGCGATGGCGGCTTTGCGCTGAAGGCTGGGCACGGGGCGCTCACCTGGCTTTTGGTGAACGGAGGCGGCTTCTGAAGCGTGGGCAGTCATCCGGTCGGAGAGTAGCTCATTGGCCCCTCACCCCATCTATCGAGGGCTTGCGGTGGCGCCTTGGGTGTCATCGCGTGGCGGGACGGATCAGGGGCAGATCCGACAACACCGCATGAGCTCCACGCAACTCGTCACTCTCTACCGTCGCTTCGGCCCCGTGCTCTTCTCCCACTTCCTCAAGAAGCTGGGCGACGAGAACCAGGCCATGAAGGCCACGCGCTACGCGTTTCAAGAGCTGCTCGACGCGGGCAAGACCGCCGAACGTGAAGTGGTTCAGTGGATCCGCGAGCTCGACACGCCTCGCGAAGTCGCGATGACCGACTCGGTCTACTGAACGAAGGCGGCGCCCAGCAGCAGCAGCTGAAAGACGACCTGCGGCACGTTGAAGGCCGTGGTGATGCGATTGATTCGCTTGAAGCGCGCTTCGTCTTCGCTCGCGAACCAGATGCCCTTCTCGCCGGTGGTCTTGCCCTCGACCGCCTTGAAGAAGAGCGCCGCGAAGAGCACCTCGACCAGCAGACTGAACAGCAGCATGAAGATCAACGCGGGCGCGAAGAGCCCCCACGCCGAGTCGAGCGGGAGCGGCAGCGCGACGAGCAACACCAGCACCGTCACGATGCACAGCACGTCGTGGGTGATGCCGATGGGCGGCCGCCAGTTGCGGGTGACGTAGAGCATCACCATCTCGAGCAGTCCGCGGGCCCACATGGAGGCCGCGTGCACGCCGAGGATGATGCGGTAGCCCTGAGGCAGTGAAGGCTCGAAAGCCAACACGGCGCACCTCGAAGAGCCAGAAGAAGATCGCGAAGAACAGCCACAGCAACTTGGGGTTGCTGATCTTTCCGCCCATGGTGTGGGCCCGGTTCTGTTTGCTGCGAAACCAGAACGCGGCGAGCACGCACCCCGCCAACGAGGCGAGGAGCGCGACCCGGGAAACGAGGCTCAGCATTTACTTGGGCGGAGCGGGCGCCGGTGCGGGCGTCTTGGGAGCAGGCGTACCCGGGGTCTTCGCCGCGGAGCCGCTCTTGTACGTCGAGTTGTACATGCGGATGAGCTCGTTGGTCAGGTCGAGCGAAGCCGGCGCCCAGGCCAGGCCCGAGCTGGAGCGATCGAACACCATGGTGAGCCCTTCACGCTGGGCGATCTGGCCGAGCAGGGTCTCGAGCTTGGGGAAGATGGTGCCCAGCTCCTTGCGCTCGCTCTCGGCGAGTTCCAGGCGGAGCTTCTCGGCGCGCTGCTGGAAGTCGAACATCTTCTTCTGCAGCTCGCCTTCCTTGGTGGCCGCGACCTTGTCGTCCATGGTGGCCTTCTGCTTGGTGTACGCCTCGACTTCAGCCTTGAGCGCGTTCTGCTCTTTCTCGAACGCCTTCTGCTTGGTGTCGGCCATGCCCTGAAGGCGGATCTTGGCGGCCTTGCCCTCCTCGACCTCCTGCACGGCGCGCTGGATGTCGACGTAGGCGGCCTTGAACTCGGCGTGGGCGACGCTGCTGATCAACGCGAGCGCGGCGATGCTGGTGCGGAACGACATGATGACCTCCGGAAAGGAACGAACAGGAAAATCAGGAAAGCGAGGCGAGCCCTATAGCCGCCTTCGAACGGAAGCACGACGGCGATGTTCAGCCCCCATTTCAGGGCCAGGGGTGAAGGAATACCGGCGGGGAGCAATTGTTCGACGCGCCGCCTTGTGGCCTTATCCACGCGTGACGCAGGCAAAGACGTGGTTCGAGCGGCAGCTGCCCGCCTTGTTGATCTCCCGGTTCGATGACTTTCTGGCCGTGCAGGGGGACATCTCGTTTCAGGTCGGCGACGAGGCGTGGACGCTGACCTTCGCGGACGTCGACGAGCCGGTGCGTTCGGGCGCCACGGCGGGTGCGGCCTTGCGGCTGAAGTTCACCCCGGCCGCGTTCGAGGCGTTCGTCGAGGGCTCGCTCGAGCCCGCCGGGGCCATCTCGCGCGGCGAGGTGAAGGCCTCGGGTGACATCGAGCTGCTGGCGATCCTGGCGACCTTGATGATGCCGCTCCAGCGCGACCTGGGCTGGGACGCCGGCTGACGGTTCGCACCACCGGTCTCCCCGAGCCCAGTGTGCGTCTGTTCCGTCGATGGAATGGCCTGATCACCCCTGCAAGAGCTTCTTCTTCATGCCCACGTGTGACGGCTCGAACCCCAGCCGCGTGTAGAAGCGCTGCGCGGCCGTGCGGCGGGTGTCGGTGGTAAGCTGAATGAGCCCGCAGCCCCGTTCACGCGCGCGTTCGATCACCGCGTTCATGAAGAGTTCCCCGATGCCCTGGCTGCGGTGATCTCCGTGCACGCGCACGGCTTCGACCAGCGCGCGCTTCATGCCGCCGCGGGAGAGCCCGGGGATGACGGTGAGCTGCAGGGTGGCGATGACCTTGCCGTCGAGCTCGCCGACCCAGAGTTCATTGTTCGGATCGGCGGCGATCTCCCTGAAGGCGTCGCGGGTCTGAGGGGTCACCTCGGCCTCGAACCCTTCGCGGGCGCGGGCGATGTCGTCATCTCCGAGCAGCTCGATGATCGAGGGGAGATCGGCTTCGGTGGCCTGGCGAAAGTTCGTCATGCCCACCCTGTACTCCCTCGGGGTGAGAGGCGTGCGGTTCACCCGGTCCCCGATGCAGGCCTGATCGTCTCAGGCCAGCAGCTTCGGGTTCGCCGCCAGGTGACCCGCGAGCGCAATCAACAGTTGGGCCTCATGCGCATCGGTCACGTGCTCCAGCTCACGATTGACCAACCCGAACAGCGCCGCGATCAACACCCAGATCCGCTCAGGCCGCTGCGCCGCTTCCTTCAACGTGCGCGCAATCCCCGGATGATCCGGATCGAGCAAGGCCAGCTTGCGCTTCCGGTCGTAGCGCAGGGCCACCGCCCCACCCGCCCGGCTGAGCTTCACGTCTTCGAGATCATCCGGCGTCAACCGGCCCAGTGCTCCCGCGCGCAACAACCGCACTTCACGCCGCAGAAACGACAACCCCTGCAGCTCGGCACTGCCCTCGAGTGGATCCGCCTCGCGAACCGCGCGCTGCCATTCCTCCAGGTCCGTCACGCGCCAGACCTTCGTCTTCCCGAAGAACTCCTCGAGCGCCGAAAGCCAGGGCGCGGTGAACGACGAAGCCGCCAGCACGCAACTCACCACGCCCTTCGGCACGCCCGCATCACGCCGAAGCACCGCGACCTTCTCGCGCGCGTTCACCTCGGCAGCCACCGAGCGCAGGCTCACCCGCTCGCCCTCCACCGTGAGGAAAAGCGGCGCATCCGCCAACACCTGCGCCACGTCCTTCAAACGATCGAGCTGCCCGGCCGTGGCCACCACGTTGTCGAGAAGGAAGCGCAGCACCCACGCCAGCGCGACCTCTCGATCGCCATCACCCAGGGAGGTCGCGGTGACCTCTGCATAGAGCCGCTCGACCTCCGCGCGAATGGCGCTGCGTTGCGCTCGCGTGGGCTGAGCCGCCGTCCAGTCGTCATTGACCACCAGGTCCTTCACGTCGATCACGCCCACCACGCCGGGCCATGAATCTTCGAGCGGAGCGACGGCGATGCCATCGCGCGCCAGCATCACGCCGTCTTCGAGCCCGCCCCTGCGCAGCGCCAGCTCACCACTGAGCATCGCGGTCGCCACGGTCACCTTGACCACCGCCTCGCCCTTCCACGTGAGCGACGCGAGTCGGCGTGCGGTGAGCGTCTGCTGCAGATCCTTCGCGCGCTTCAGCTCACCGGTGACGTCTTCGCTCTCGAGCCCGAGCATCAGGAGCAGCTCGCGCGTGTCCTTTCCATCGAGCACCACGTCGCTCACGTCTTGCTTCACCGACGCCTGCGCGATGGGCACCCTGCCCTTGCGCGTGGCGAGCTCGAGCACGGCGCCGATGGTCATTGGCTCCCCGCGCAAATCGGAGAAGAGCGGCAACCCCGGCACCAGACCCGAGAGCGGCCCCGCCTGACCCGAACGCCAGTGCACCGCGGCGATCGCCCACGCGCGAAAACCGCGACCCTGCAGATCCGCCAGCCGGCGCACCAGCAACCGCTCGAGCGCAGCCTCGGCGCTGGTCACCAACGCCTTGAACGCCGCGTCACGCTTCACACCCGTCCACAGCTCGTTCGGGTTCAGCGAAGACGAGTCGACGCGCGCGAAGCCTCCGACCGGGTGCTCGCTCGACCAGGTCTCGAGCAACATGCGCTCATGCAGCACCTCGATCACCAACTTGCCGTCGGGCGCTTCACCGATGGCGATCTCACCTTCGATCGATGGTCCCCTCACCGGCTCGCGCCACGTGCTGGCGAGCGGAGAGGTGATCTTCGCGAACCGTTGCCGAGACCGGATCGAGTCAGCCAACCGCAGCTCTGAAGTGACGTCGTTCAAGGTGAAGCCGAGCGGCACGGCCCAGCGATCTTCACCAGGGCGTGGCCACCAGGCCTTCCGGCTTCGATCCAGAAACTGCCCTCCGTGGGTCGCCACGTCGACGCGGCCTTCACGGTGCGCGTTGACCAGGCTCTGCAACGAAATCGCGCTGCCGTCGGTCGCGCGCAACAACGGAGCAGACAGCAACGGATGCCCGGTCGCTGCTTCGTCTTGCTTCTTCTTCTTGCCCTTCTTCTTCGTCTTCCACTGCCAGGCGAGCGACGAAGCCACCCAGAACGAGAGCTCCACCAGCACGGCGTCCATCGAGTGAACGCGGGGGGCGGTGGCGAGCTGAGCCGCCAGGCGTTCAGCCGAGCCCTTGAGCGCCTCGAGCGCTGCCTCAAAACGCTCGTCCTGCACCACGCCTGCAAAACCCGGCATCGGAGTCAGGCGCGGTGAATCGATCGCGCCCGCCAACGGCGCCGGCAACACGCCTTCGAGAACACACAGCGGCTTCTTGTCGATGAACACCTCGACGCGGCCCGCACCGACGTCGGTCACCACCACCTCACCGGTGAAGTCGCGCTCGGACACGCGCTGCCGCCAGGGTGAAGCGATCTTCGAGACGACCTCAGTCACCTTCGCGACGCGTTCGCGTTGTTTGATGGCATGCAGCTGAGCCGAGAGTTCACTCTCCACCAGTTGTGCGCGCGGCCACCTTCGCATCGCCAGACGCACCAGCGCATCGGCGGCGACCACGATCGGGCGACCGTTGGGCAGCTCACCTTGCATCTGCGAGGTGACGTACTGCGGTGATGGTTCATCGAGCTCTTTGACGCTGCGGGTGCGGCCATCGGTACAGGGGAACAGCGCACGGTCACGCAGCGCCTCAGCGTCGAGGGCGGGCACCGAGAGCTCGAGGTTGTGACTGAGCGAGAGCAACAGCGCACGTCGCGCGTTCACGTCGTCTTCGGGGCGATACAGCGCGACCCGAACGACCTCGTGCATGGCCGCAGCGACCATCTTGCCGAGCGCGAGACGTTGATCGCCGGTCAGCTCACGGAACGCGTTGGGCTCGAACTCCGGCGCGTCGATCACCACCTCCAACGGCAACGCGCAGGGAATCAGGAGCGCCGAGTACACCCGCCGCTCCAGATGCACGTGGCCCGAGGCCTGATCACCCACGCCGTCGCGCAGGCCAGCGAGCGCGGTGAAGTTCGGCCCGGTGACCCGGCACTCCAGCGAGAGCCCGGAAGGCAGCTTGAACTCAGCGGGCGGGAGCGCCTGCAACCGTCGCCGCGCCTCCAATGCCGAGAGCACCGCGGTGGGATCTTCGGGAGCGCGCCCGAGCGACTCGCCGAGCGCTTCAGCGAGTGAAGCGGGCTCGAGCAGCACCTCGAAGTCCGGCGGCACCTGTGGCCGGTTGGATGAGACCACGAAGAAGCGGTTCTCCTGCTTCACGCGCTCCTGGAGCTGCATCAACGAGAGCGGGCCGCGAGTGCCGCTGAAGAGAGGCGTCTGGGCAATCGTGGTGTTGATCTCGTCGAGCCGCGCGCGATCGAGCGGGGTGAGCTCCTTCTTCAGGTACGCGATGAAGAAGAGGTCGGCGCCCATGAACCACTTCTCCCGAGGCAGCTTCACCAGGGCCAGGGCCAGCTTGCGTTGGGCGTCGTGCACGGCCGCAGAGACCGCCTTGAAGGCGCCGTCGCGGGTGGCCGCCGTCCACCGTGCGTTGGGCGAGAGCCTGTCGCAATCCACCGCGGCGATGGCGTGGTGGTAGCGCGCGGAGAGCTCCGTGGTTTCGAGGGCCAGGCCCGACTTGATCAGCGTGAGCGCCAGCTTCGTGCTGGGCAACTTCGGAATGCCGACCTCGCCGCGCAGGCCTTCGCCTTCCACGGCCACCTTCACCACCGTGTTCGAGACTTCAGCGGCCGTCCTGGGGCCCTCCATGCGGCGGCGCACCTCGGCTTCGTTGCGCAGCTGCGTGGTGAGGTCCTCCAGCTTCTGGTGCGCCAACTTCTTGAGCACCTGCACCTGCGGAGGCGAGAGCACCAGCAGCAGACTCCCGTCGAGTGGCCCCCGGGGAACGTGCGTGGTGACGAACGACCAGCGCGGCTCTGCTTCGAGTTGATTCAGCGAGAGTTGCAGGCCGGTCTGCGTCGGAAAGAGCGGGGCCGCCCGGAGCGCAGGGGGGAGCTCCTCCAGCGGCGCGCTGCGCAAGGTCACCAGCCGGGTGAGCAGATCGAACGCGTGCGGCAACACCTCGGGGTTGGGCAGCGCTTCGCAGATGGCCTTGGTCGCGGCGTTCTCGACGTACTTGAGCACCAGCCCCAGCAGCCTGGTGCCGCCCTCCGCCGCGAAGTAGCTGTCGGCGAGCGGACGGTTCCAATCGATGACGGCGCGCAACCGGAGCGGGGCGAGCGCGGTGAGCTCACCCGACTCCATCAAGCGGCCCTTGTGGAGGATGCGGACGAAGGCGCCGTTGCCGCTGCTCTCGAAACCGACCTCGCCGATGAGCGCGGTCGCGTCGATCTTCGTGCGCGCGACCCAGGTCCGAGCGGGGAGCGTGGGCGACTCGGTGGCCGTCTGCTCGTGGCGTTGCCGATTCTCGGCGATCACCCGCTTCTGTTTGACCACCGCTTCGACGTCGACTCGTTTGCCCGGCGGCAGCAGCTTGGCGAAGGGCGGTTCACCCACCACCATCACCGTCGCGGGCGGGAAGGAACCGCGCGGCCAGGTGCTCTTCGAGGTGTAGACGCAGCCGTTGCTCTTGGCGGCCCTGGTGATCTCGTCGAGCGAGAGCCACTCATCGCCGGGGCTGGGCAACAGGGGCACGTCGAAAAGCAGCTTCTTCACCTGCGGGTCGAGAGTCTCCTGGGCGAGCAACGTGTCGAGGAAGGCGGTTCGCCAGGCGGGATCTTTCGCGAGCTGCTTGCCGTGCTGTTCGAGCAGCTCTCGCGAGATCTTCCGCAGCGCGACGAGGGCCTGCTCGAGGATGACGTCGTCATCGACCACATCGGAGCCGGACGCATTGCGGCGCAGGTCATCGGCGCGCAGCCAGGCACGCAGCTGCAACCCGGGCAGTGGCTTTTGCCGCTCGGCCACCACCACGCCGGCGACGTCGAGCTCGAGCGTGGAGACGGGCAACGGTGCGCCCGGGGGCAACCACGCCTCCAACCGCCAACCTTCGCCTTGCGCTTCTTTCTTCGCGAGGCTCGCGGGGGAAGGCGCGGGGATGACGGTTCCGTTGAGGGTGAGGCGGGGCGGAAGACGCTGAGCGCGTTCGGTGATGGCACGCGCTTCAGGCGAGCCGCGGAAGAAGGCCGCCGTCACCCGCCAGCCGAACGCCTTGCGCAGGTGAAGATGGGTGCCGGTGGTGCGCTCTTCGGTGACCTGGACTCGATCGTTCTCGAGCGACAACGTGACGCCGCTGCTCTGCACTTTCACGAAGCGGGCACCGACGCCCAATGCACCGGCGACGCCGAGGGAGAGCAAGCGGGTGCGCTTTTCGTCAGCAGACTGCCCGCCGTTGAGGGCCTGCTCGAGCAGACTCTTCATCAGGTCGGCGGGAAAGGCGCGGCCGTCGAAGGAGATCTCCACGTCGTCGGCGTCGGTGCGGATGGTGACGTTCTTCGCGTGGCTCAACGTGGCGGCGCGCAGCACTTCGAGCACCCAGTGAGAGGGCTCGGCGAAACGGAAGTCGCGCAGGCGTTGAAGCGCGCGAGCCGAGTCGATGCGGATGCGGCCTTCGCTGACCTTCTCGCCGCCTTCACGCAGCGAGCTCTCGAGATCTTTGGCACTCATTCGTGTCTCCCTCTCCCTCTGGGAGAGGGTCGGGGTGAGGGCCTCGTCGCCGAGGTCCTCTTCAAGTGAGCGCCCAATTGGTCAGAGCCTCATCACGAGCCGCATCGAGTCTGCTCGCCTTCACCAACACCAACCGGGCCATCAACACCGCCGCCAACCGCGGAGCCCGCGAGAACAACGGAGCCGCCTTCGCGATCGCCTCGTGACTCGAGTTGAAGCACAACAGCCCCGGCGACTTCCGCACGAAGGCCGAGCCGGTCGCCACCTCCTCGGGAACCGGCCGCGACAACGCCTCCAACAAGACGAACGGCAACTTCCCCGCCGCGCCCCGCACCTCCGACACCTCGACCTGCTTCACCGCCGCCCCTGCCTCCTGCAGCAACGTCACCAAGGCGCTCGCAAACTCCTTCGGAGTCGGCACCTCCGGAGGCGCGGCATACGTAAAATGTTCATCCGCGATCACGGTGCGCTTCACCTTGAGCAACGCCACGACCGCCCGCCCCAGCTCCTGATGCACATCGAGCTCGAGCACCGGCCACTTCGCATCGAGCAGCCGATCGACCAACGCGGTCCGCCGGGTGGACACCGTGAGAAAGCCCTCCTCACCGACGTTCTTCATCAACGCCTCGTGCGACACGCACCCGCCGCCGGTGAGCCGGAAGCTGAGCTGCTTCGGCTTGAGCCGCGACATCGCGAACTGAAACAAGGTCTGAAAATCCGCGGCGCCGTCCTTCCGCTCCGCAGCGGCCTTCAACTCCGCAGGCAACTGAACGAGCAACTTCTCGTTCACCAGATCCTTCGCCAGCGACATCGCGCGAGAGAAGTGCCGATCGCGCCGCACGTTGTCGCGCGTCAGCGTGTGCTCGAGATACCTCGAGACGATCTTCATCGTCACGCCGGGCTCCAACAGCTCGGTGGTCTCCAGCAGCGTGAGGCCGCGGTTGTACATGCCGGTGACGGGAGGAGACACGCGCGAAGGGCCCGCGATGATGTGGGTGCCGTCCTCCACGTGCTCGACCTGAAACGGCGCATCGACGGTGAGCGGCTCCTTCACCGGCCTGGGTACCGGCGGCGCACTGCCATCCACCGCGCCCGCAGCGAACGTCACGTCGACATCCGAGTGCCGGCACCACCGCGACAACGACGCGCGCGATTTCTCCACGAACAGCTCGTAGTCCGGCGCAGGCATCTCTTTGTGCAGGGTGACGCGC
Source organism: Archangium sp. (assembly GCA_031412555.1). Classification (GTDB taxonomy): domain Bacteria; phylum Myxococcota; class Myxococcia; order Myxococcales; family Myxococcaceae; genus Archangium_A. The sequence goes on from JANODF010000281.1 coordinate 25,182, forward strand.
GTGCCCTCGAGCGGTTCGCTGAGCTTGAGCAGATCCCACGTGGTGTCCGCGCGGAACAACACCCGCCAGAACTCACCATCACGCCCGGTATCCACCGTCACCACGTCGGGTTTGCACGCGAAGATGCTCACGAAGCCGATGCCGAACTTGCCGATCTTCGTGAGGTCGTTCTCCTTGGTCGAGCGGAACTTGGTGACCAGGTAGTTCTCGATCACGTCGCGGTTCATGCCTTCGCCCCAGTCGCAGACCGAGACCAGCAACAACCCCTGCTTCGCTGACGGCCGATACGAGAGGCTGACCTCGATGCGCGTGGAGCCCGCGTCGATGCTGTTCTGAATCAGCTCGCGGTAGAACGCGAAGGGATCGGTGAACTGGTGAACGAGCTCTTCGACGATACCGCCGGGTCCTTGCATCGCCTGGGCATCAAACCGCATCGACGTAACACTTTCGAAGTATTCCCGGCGTCGGCCCAGGTGACTACGAAGTGACCCATGGTTCGAGTCGCGGCGTTGACGGAGGGGGGAGCGACGGGCCGGCCCCAGATGGCGGTGGTGCAGAACCGCAGCTCGTTGGTCGGCGATTCCCTGGTGATGCGCGCGTTGAGGGGGCGGGTCGAACGCGCAGCGGCGGTGACCAGCACGGTGCTGCTCCAGGGTGAATCAGGCACCGGCAAGGAGCTGATCGCGCGCGAGCTGCACGAGCGGGGGGCTCGTGCGACGGCGCCCTTCATCATCGTCGACTGCGGCTCGCTCTCGTCGGAGCTGGTGGCCAGCGAGCTGTTCGGTCACGAGCGCGGCGCGTTCACCGGGGCAGAGACCTCGCACATCGGGGCCTTCGAGCGCGCCGATGGGGGGACGCTGCTGCTCGACGAGGTGGGCGAGCTGCCCACCCAGCTGCAGTCGGTGCTGCTGGGGGCCATCGAGCGCCGCCGCTTTCGCCGGGTGGGCGGTTCGCGGGAGATCTCGGTGAACGTGCGGGTGATGGCGGCCACGCACCGTGAGTTGCCCGAGGCCGTGCGCACCGGCGCCTTCCGGCTCGATCTGCTCTACCGGCTGAGCACCATCACCCTCGCCGCCCCGCCCCTGCGCGCGCGGCCTGACGATCTCGAGCAGTTGGTCGAACACTTCCTGGGCGCGACCCGTCGCGTCGATCATTTTTCTGACGCGGTCTTCGATCAGCTCCGCGCGTATCGCTGGCCGGGCAACGTGCGCGAGCTGCGCAACCTGGTCGAGTCGACGGTGGCCATGAGCGAGGTGCCTTCGTTCGTCGATGGCGCGGGCGAAAGCGAGCCGCTGGGAGCCACGGTCGCGTTGCCCGGCATCGAACACGGCTACGCCGAAGCACGCGCGCAGGTGTTGGAACATTTCGAGCGCCACTATCTGGGCCAGCTGCTGGAGAAGAAGAAGGGCAACGTCTCCGCGGCCGCCCGTCACGCGCGCATGGATCGCACTCACTTGACCGAGCTGCTGCAACGGCATCAGCTCCGGCCCGCCCGCACCAATGGCGCCTGAGCTGCCGTGAAGATCCTCCTGGTCGAAGATCATCCCCTCTTCCGCGAGGGGCTGGTGCACGTGTTGGCGGGGCTGGCCACTGGCGTGGAGGTGATCGAAGCCGCGAACGCGAGCGCTGCGAAGAAGGTGCTGGAGGAGCAGGACGATCTCGATCTCTTCCTGGTCGATCTCGGGCTGCCTGACTCGAAGCCCTTCGACGTGCTCGAGCTGGGGCGCAAGCTGCAGCCCCAGGTGCCGGCGGTGGTCATCTCAGCCAACGAGAGTCAGTTCGAGATCGAACGTGCGATGGCGTTGGGCGCGCAGGGCTACGTGTTCAAGTCGGCGCCGGGCCACCTGCTGCTCGCGGCGTTGCGGCGGGTGATGAACGGCGAGCTGGCGTTCCCCGAGCGGAGGGAGAGCGCCGCAGGGGCAGCCGCGCCTGAGCTCACCGCCCGGCAGCTCGAGGTGCTGAGCATGCTGGCGCGCGGGTTGTCGAACAAAGACATCGCAGTCGCCCTCAACGTGGCGGAGAACACCGTCAAGGTGCACCTCGCGACCATCTACCGGATCCTCGGAGTGAGCAGCCGCACCACGGCGCTGCTGCGCGCGCAGGAGCTGGGGCTCGTGCGTGACCGCTGACGTCGAACGCGTTCGCCTCGAGCTGCAGCGGGCCCAACACGCACAGACCGCGCCTTTGATGATGGCGGTGGCCAACGCCATCAGCATCGCCCTGCTCGGCGCGCTGGAGTGGATCCGCCACCCCGGCCCGCCCGTCGCTGCGTGGGTGCTGCTCCACATCGCGTTGTGGGTGCCATACCTGGTGCGCGAGGCGTGGGTGCGCAGGCAGCCCCACCCCGACCTCGCCTCGTGGTCGCGCTGGTGGCAGGTCAGCTACGCGCTCTCGGCGGTGATGTGGGGCCTCGAGACGCTCTACTTCTTCGACGTAGACGACCCGTTGTGGACCGCGCTGCGCCTGGTCTTCTTCGCAGGCATGGGCGTGGTGAGCGTGGTGGCCTTCGCCAACGACTTCAGCTTTCTGCGCATGGCCGCGTTGACCGCCATTCCCCAGGCGATCGTGATGTTCCTCACCCGCGATCTGCTGCACTTCGTGATGGCCTCGGGGCTGCTCATCTACATGGCGCTGTGCATCGTGTTGACGCTGCGGCTCAACCGCATGCTCACCCGCTCCGTCGAGCTGCGTTTCGAGAGCGAAGACTTCGCGCAGACGCTGCAGGTGGAGAAGGCGCGCGTGGAAGACGCGTATCGTTCGAAGGCGCGGTTCCTCGCGGCGGCCAGCCACGACTTGCGGCAGCCGCTCCATGCGTTGAGTCTCTTCGTCGAGCTGTTGGCCGCGCGGGTGACGGATCCCACGCAGCGGGCCTTCGTCGATCGCATCGATCTCTCCAGCCGCGCGCTGGGCGGGTTGCTCAACGCGCTGCTCGATCTCTCGAGGGTCGATGCGGGCGCGCTCAAGCCCAACCTCACCCACTTCCCCGTGTCGGAGCTGCTGCACGAGCTGGAAGGCGAAGTGGCCGGCGCCGCTGAGCGGAAGAACCTGGCGTTGGTGTTCAAGCCGACCACGTTGGTGGTGGAGAGCGATCGTGAGCTGCTCGGCCGTGTGCTGCGCAACCTGCTGGCGAACGCGCTGCGCTACACGCCCGCGGGCACGGTGACGGTGGAGGCCCGCCTCGAAGGGGGCAAGGTGCTGCTCTCAGTCGCCGACACGGGCCTGGGCATTCCCCCCGAGGCGCAGGAGAAGGTGTTCGAAGAGTTCTTCCAGGTGGGCAACCCGGAGCGGGATCGCGAGCAGGGTCTGGGTCTCGGCCTGAGCATCGTGCGCGGCATCTGCCGCACGTTGAACTATCGGCTCACCCTCGTCTCCGAGCCGCAACGTGAGCTGGGCACGGAGCTGCGGGTCGAGGTGCCACCGGGCGATGCGACGAAGGTGATCGAGCCCGTGCCCATGAGGCCAGCGGCCGACCCCGGCTTTCAGGGGCGCTGCGTGCTGGTGCTCGACGACGAGAAAGACGTGCGCGACGGCATGAGCGCGCTGTTGGAGAGCTGGAACTGCAAGCCGCTCTGCGCGGGCTCGTTCGCTGAAGCGAGCGCGTTGCTGAACACGAGCCAGGTGCCGGATGCGGTGATCTGCGACTACCGCCTGCCGGACAACATGAACGGCGTGATGGCCATCGAGCGGCTCGAGCAGCAGGTGGGGAAGAGGCTGCCCACCTTGCTGGTCACCGGTGACACGGCCGCGGGGCGCATTCGCGAACTGAAACAATCGGGACACCCGGTGCTCTTCAAGCCCGCACTGCCCGGCAAGCTGCGAGCTGCGCTCAGCGCACTCCTCAGTGCTCCCTCTCCCTCTGGGAGAGGGTCGGGGTGAGGGCCTCAGCGCGCGCCGATGCACGGAGGCAACGAGGCATCGTCGTTCCCAAACAGCGCGATGAAAGCGGGGCGATCGTGAGCAGCCAGAATGGTGAGCGCCGGATCGGCCTCCCGCAACTGCACCAACTTCGCAACCTGCGCCCTGGTGGCGGCGTCGTCTTCGTCGGTCAGCGTGCTCATCAGCCACGACTTGCCCACCTTGCGGTCGATCGACTCGCCCAGGTTGATCAAGTCGCCCACGTGCACGAAACGCTTCGTCGCTGAGACGGTGACGAAGGTGGCCACGCTGCCGGGCGTGTGGCCGAAGGCCGGCACCACCACCACGCTGCCATCGCCGAACACGTCGAAGCTGGCGTCGTAGTTCGCGAAGGGCTTCTCGGAGAACGGAATGGGCACCATCCGCCCGGTCATCGCGCGCGCCTGGGCAGGGAGCACCGCGCTGGTCTTCGATTCAACCCACGTCTTCTCTTCGGCAGCGAGCCACACCGGCACCCCGGGAACCGCCGAGACACCGCCTGCGTGATCCGCGTGCGCATGCGACAGCAGCAACGCCATCGGCCGGGTCACCCCGAGCGAGGTGAGCGAGTCGGCCAGGTTGCGGTGGGGCACGTTGCGGCCCGCGGTCTGGCCGAAGATGAATGACCTCCACGCGCCGAGCTCGCGCTGCTCCTCTCGAGGCTGGGTGGAGATACCGGTGTCGAGCACGAGGTCGCCTTGGGGGTGGCGAATGACGATCGCGGCGCTGGTGGCTTCCCAGGTCGCGGCCTGAGAGCTGCCTCCCGAGCCATGGCCGCCCGAGACGGAGACCCCGCCGGTGTCGATCCAGCAGACCTCGAGAGGGGTGGTCGCTTTCGGGAGCGGTACGAATGTGTGGGGTGCGGCGGAAGGCAACGTAGAACAGGCGGTGAGCAACAACATCGGGAGCAGCTTCTTCATGGCGGGCCTCGTTTCGGTGGAACGACTGCACCCAAAGTGCTCCTGGAAGCCGCCATTGACCGCACCGATGAAGAAATGATGAAGATTCACCACATGAATCTTGCGAACTTCGACCTCAACCTGCTGCGCGTGCTCGACGCGTTGTTCCTGGAGCAGAGCGTGGGGCGGGCGGCGGCGCGGCTGCGGTTGTCTCAGCCAGCGACGAGCAACGCGCTGGCGAGGCTGCGTGACGCGCTGAAAGATCCACTCTTCGTGAGGGGCAAGACCGGCATGGTGCCCACGGCGCGCGCACTCGAGCTGCGAGGGCCGCTCACCCTGGCGCTGCGGCAACTGCAGGAAGCGCTCAACCCACCCGCACCGTTCACTCCGGAGACGGCGCAGCAGACCTTCGTCATCGCCGCGAGTGACCACGCGCAGTTGATCGTGTTGCCGCAGCTGGCGATGGAGTTCAGGCGGCATGCGGGCCTCAAGCTGCGCGTGGTGCCGTTGCCGCGCGACTTCCCCAGCACCGAACTGGAATCGGGTGAGCTCGACCTGGTGATCGGCGTGTTCGATCTCGCACCGGGCGATCGCGCGCCGCGGGGACTCAAACGGCAGGTGCTGGTGAAGGAGCACTTCGTGCTGGCGGGGCGCAAGAACCACCCCGCCCTGCGTCACCCCGAGCGGCTCGACCTCTCCTTGCCCCAACTGCACGTCTCACCGCGCGGTGGCACGGAAGGCAGCTTCGATCGCAAGGCGAAGCTCAAACGCAACGTGGTGCTCTACACGCCGCACTACCTGGTCGCGCCCTGGGTGTTGGCGAGCACGGATCTCATTGCCGCACTTCCGCAACGAATCGCGCACCGCTTCGCCGAAGCGTTTCCCCTTCAACTGGCGCCGGTTCCGCTGGCCCACGAGCCGCTGCGCATTCAGCAGATGTGGCACCCGCATCGTCAGCAACAACCAGCGCATCGTTGGCTGCGTGAAACCGTGCTCGCCGCCGCCAACGCCGTGCTCCCTCTCCCTGCGAAAGCGGGGAGAGGGTCGGGGTGAGGGGCCGCGCTGGGAGACCGAGAGGGCCCCCGAGGCTCAAGCCCTGATGGCCTTCTCGCTCTGAGCCCACACCTTGTCGATCAACGAAGGATCGAGCGCTTCCTTCGTGGGCTGAGCCACCCGGCAGTCCGACAGATACGCGCCCGACTGTCCGGCGAGCTGCGGCGCGGTCGCCGCGAAGATCGAAGTCGCTGCGCCCTGCTCCACCGTCTTCATGAAGAGCTTGCCCACCGTGCGGAACACCGCGCCCAGCGCGCCCATGCTTCGACTCAGCGGCGTGGGAATCACACCCGGGTGCAACGAGAACACCTCGACGCCGGCGGGCAACCGCTTGGCCAGCGCCTTCGCGAACAACACGTTGGCCAGCTTCGAGTCGCCATACGCGCCATACGCCGAGTACGGCACCGGCTTACCCTCCAGCGTCGCGAGCAGCCGCTCACCCTTGCCCCGTTTGTGGAGATCGCTCGACACCACCACGATGCGGGCTGGAGCAGACCGCTCCAGCGCCGGCAGCAACCCCGTGGTGAGCGCGAAATGACCGAGGTGATTGGTGCCCAGCTGCAGCTCAAAGCCTTGCAGCGTCTTGCCCTCGGGCGTGGCCATCACACCCGCGTTGTTGATGAGCACATTCAGCGCGCGCCCGCTGGCGATCCACTCCTCGGTGAAGCGGGCGACCGAGGCGAGATCCGTCAAGTCGAGCGGCTTGACCTCGAGCTTGCCGCTCCCAGCGGGGAGACTCACGCGCAGCGTGGCAGCCACGTCCTCACCTGCTTTCAGATTTCGCACGGCCATCACCACGTCGGCTCCCGCGAGCGCCAGCACGCGGGTGGTCTCGATGCCCAGGCCCGAAGAGGCGCCGGTGACGATCGCCTGCTTGCCGGTGAGGGACTGCCCCTGAAGTGCCTGCTGTGCGGTGGTCTTCGCGCCGAGTCGTTCGTTCATGTCGCATGGATAGCGACCGACCCACGGGTCGCACCGTTAAGAACTGTGTACGGCGTGAAGTCGGAGGCGCTCGGTATTAGCAATCTCGCCCATGCCCAACCTCATCAAGGTCGGTGACTCTCTGCCGAAGCTCGCGCTCGCTCACCGAGGCTCGCCCTTCCGGGTCGTGCCCGGGCGCACGCTGCTCTACTTCATGCGCTCGGCCGATTGCGCCGTCTGCCGCGCCCACGTCCTTCGCCTGGTGCAGCTCGCGCCGAAGGCCGAAGCAGCGGGCTTTACCGTCGTGGTGGTGGTGCCCGATGCCGCCGGCGCCGCGGAGGTGGCGTCCTCGCTCAAGGCGCCCTTCCCCGTGGTGTCGGGCAGCGAGGCCCACCGCGACGTGGGCCTGGGCAAAGTGCTCTTCGGAATCGTCCAGCAGTCAGGCACGGTGGTGACCGACGGCCAGGGCAACGTGGTGGTGCTGGTCAGGGCGACGCTCCCGACCAGCGCGTTCCCCGAAGACGAAGTGCTCGCGCTGTTCGAGCGCAGCACCA
>JANODF010000282.1:0-9174 GCA_031412555.1 Archangium sp.
CAACCTCGAGAAGGGTCAGGCGCACATCGACAAGCTCATCAACGGCGGCATCTCGAACGGCAAGTCGATGTCGAACCAGGAGCTGCTCTCGATGCAGGCGGGCATGTACAAGTACACGCAGGAGCTCGACCTCGTTTCGAAGGTCGTCGAGAAGGCCACCAGCGGCCTGAAAGACACGCTCAAGACCCAGGTCTGAGCGGCAGCCGGTTCCCAGTACTTCAAGAGGCGGTCTCCTTTGCGGAGGCCGCCTTTTTTCGTTTCTTTGGTATGGTCTGCGCCCTCATGAGCCGTTTCGTGCGCTCCACTCTTTTCTTCGGTGTGATCTTCCTCGCTTCTGCGTGCACCCTCGAGGTGCAGCACGATCTGACGGAGGACGACGCGAACGACATCTACGTGCTGCTCCAGGGCGAAAACATCGACGCCACCAAGCACAAAGAAGGCGAAGGCAAAGAGGCCCGCTACAACATCTCGGTGCCCAAGGCCGACGTGGCCAACGCCGCCAAGCTGCTGCGCGAGTACTCGTTGCCCCGGCCGCGCTCCGACGGCCTCGCCATCTTCAAGATGACCAAGGGCATGATCCCCACCCAGACCGAAGAGCGCGCGATGTTCATCGAAGCGCTCGGTGGTGAGGTGAGCAACGCGCTCAACCGCATTCCCGGCGTGCTCGAGGCGAGGACCATCGTGATGCTGCCCGAGGTCAACGATCTCACCCAGCCCGAGAAGAAGCCGCTCCCGTCTGCCTCGGTGTTGATCAAGTACATGGTCAACAAAGACGACAAGGCGCCGGTGGCCGTCGACGACGTGCAGAGCTTCGTGGCCAACGCCGTGCCCGAGCTGAAGAAGGAGAACGTCAAGGTGCTGATGACGGAGGCCAAGTTCGAGAAGACCACCGACACCACCGAGCGCACCGTGTTCATCCTCGGCGTGAAGGTCGAGAAGTCGAGCGCTGGCACCTTCAAGACCATCATCGGCGTGTTCGCGCTGCTGTTCATCTCGATGGCCGGCCTCACCGGCTTCATGGTGATCCGCAAGCCTGCGTCACGGCCGGCCCCCCGCAAGAACACTACGGAAGGCTGAGCGGCTCCCGGCCGGGGGCTGCCTCAGGTGGTGAGCTGTGGAGCAATTCTTCACGTCGCTGTCCAAGCGGCAGACGATGCTCCTGTTGACCTCTCTGGCCTTCGGCGGCTCGGAGGCCGTCGGGGCATACGAACATCTCGATCAGGGTGAAGAGGAGCTGCTCAAACATCGCGCTGCCGGTGTGCTGCAGATCCCCCGCGAGAAGCGCATCCCGCTCCTGGTGCAGGAGATCAAACGCCTGGTCACCCAGCGCCGCCGCCAGCTGGCCGCGGCCGACCCCAAACGCCTCGCCGTGTTGCTCAAGAAAGAACGCTCCACCGTGGTCGAGGTGGTGCTGGGCGCCCTGGCTTCCGATCTCGCCAATGCGGTGCGCGCCGAGATGGGCAACCCCGCGCCGGTGAAGCTGCTGCGCGACGTGAACCCCGAGGTGCTCTCGATCGTGCGTTGGAAGCTGGAAGACGCGATGCGCTCCAACGCGCCGCAGGTGGGCAGCTTCCGCTTCACCGATCTGTCGATGATGCAGCAACGCGAGATCCTCGCGGTGGCCGATCGCATGGGCGCGCGGGTGCTGGCGACCGCGGTGGCCGGCCTGCCCGAAGAAGATCGCCAGGCCTTCTTCGGCAAGCTGCCCCCTGATCAGCGCGTGCTGGCGGCGCGGGCGGCCGAAGCGGGCGCCACCCGAAGGCTGACCGAAAAAGACGCCAAGCTCGTGCTGGAGATGCACGGCGCGCTGGAGAACCCCTCGTTGGGCATGCGCAGCGCCGGCATTCAGCGAATCATTCGCGCCTGCTACGCGCAGTCGCCCGAGTTCGCGCAGCGGTTCGCCGAGCGGCACCAGGGCGAGATCGGCAAGCTGCTCCACCGCTGGCTGCGCGAAGAGAAGGGCAAACCCATCAAGGGTGACGGCGGCCGGCTCGACATCGTGGAGCAGCTCGAGCGGCTCGCGCAGAAGGGCATCGTGGATCGCCCCATGCGCCTGCCGCCCCCTCAGAAAGCCCCGGCCGCGCCGCCCATGCTCCGCCCGCCGCCGGGCAGCACCGCGCCTTCGAACCCGCAGAACCCGCAGTCGAAGGTGTTGGTGGCGCCCCCAGCTCGCCGTTCGACCGGGTCGGTGGCCCAGGCCCCCGCGTTGCCTTCCGCGCCCCGCAGCCGGCCGATCGCCGCCGCGCCTGGCGCCCCTCCGCGGCGTGATCTGATGGCCGATCGGGAGGCCCGCCGCGCGGGTGCCGCCGGCTCGGGCGTGGTGCCGAACTCGAAGCCCGGCGCTCGGCCCACCGACTCGCAAGTGCGAGCGCAACGTGTGCTGCGTGACGGCAAACCGTTGCCCAACGATCAGCTCGACACGCGCCCACCCCAGCGCTCTCAGTCGTCGTCGGTGTCGGCCATTCCGAAACGCCGTGAGCCGCCCGGGTCGACCGGGAGCACCACCAACCCCCAGCGATCCCCGGTGCTCAAGGGTCCTGGTCGTGGACCGGCCGGTGGTTCGCGTTAGAGTAGTGGTCGATGGATGACGGGCCGCGCGACGAACGAAGACCTTCAGGTGGTGCACCTCGAGTGATCGGTAAGGTCATCAAGGGTGACAGTGGAGAGATCTCTCCGCTGGTTCCCGCTGCGCCCGCGGGTGGTGGTGGTCCGCCTCCCCGCCGCGGCGTGGTCAACGCCGAGGAGTACGAAGCCAAGACGGTCGGCAAGCAGATCATCGCCGAGGCCCAGGCCCGCGCCGAAGAGATCAAGGCCGAAGCCCTGCGCTTCAAAGAAGAGGTCTTCGCCAAGGCGCGTGACGAGGCCAAAGCCGACGTGCAGGCCCGCCAGGCCGAAGAGCTCGCGCGCGCCAAGATGCAAGCCGGGCAGATCATCGCCGACAGTGAAAAAGACGTGCTGGATCTCGCCCTGAAGGTGGCCGCGAAGATCATCAGCCGCGATCTCGAGCGCGACCCCGAGCTGGTGATGGAGATCGTGGCCAGCTGCACCGAGGCCGCCCGCAGCTCGAAGGCGATGATCATGAAGGTGCACCCCGAAGACGGGAAGCTCCTGCGCGAGAAGAAGCCGCGCCTCATCGAGCTCATCGGGCGCGCGGTGGACATCTCCATTCGCGACGACTCGGAGGTCGAACGCGGTGGCTGCATCATTCAAACGGAGTACGGCACCATCGACGGCCAGATCCGCACGCAGTTCGAAATGCTCCGCAACGTGCTGATGCCGGCAGACGCCAAAAGAGAAGTGAAGTGATGGCGATCGATCTCCGCCGCTATGCCGATCTCGTGAAGACCACCCAGACCGTGCGCGTGCGCGGCCGGGTGACCGAGCTGACGGGCCTGGTGATCAAAGCCGCGGTGCCCAACGTGCGCATCGGCGAGGTCTGCCTGATTCGCAGCGGCCGCTCTGAAGTGCGCGCCGAGGTGGTCGGGTTTCAGGGCGAGACGGTGATGCTCATGCCGCTGGGCGAGCTGTCCGGCATCGGTCCCGACTCCGAGGTGGTGCCCACCGGCAGGCCGCTGATGGTCTGGGCGGGTGATGGCTTGCTCGGGCGCGTGCTCAACGGGCTGGGCGAACCCATCGATGGCCGGCCGTTGCCCACCGAGACGATGATCCCCTGGGCGGTGGACCGCGACTGCCCCGACCCCTTCAAGCGCCAGCGCATCACCCGGCCGCTGTCGCTGGGCGTGCGCTGCATCGACGGCCTGCTCACCGTGGGCGAAGGCCAACGCATCGGGCTCTTCGCAGGCTCCGGCGTCGGTAAGTCGACCCTGATGGGCCAGATCGCCCGGCAGACTTCCGCTGAACTTTCGGTGATCGCGCTCATCGGTGAACGTGGCCGCGAAGTTCTGGAGTTCATGGAAGACGCGCTGGGTGAAGAGGGCATGAAGCGCTCCGTGGTGGTCTGCGCGACCTCCGATCAGCCCGCGTTGGTGCGTCTGCGCGCCGGCTACGTGGCCACCGCCATCGCCGAGTACTTCCGCGAACGCGGCGGCAACGTGCTCTTCATGCTCGACACGGTGACCCGTCTCGCGCGCGCCCAGCGTGACATCGGCCTGGCCATCGGTGAGCCGCCTGCGCGCCAGGGGTACCCACCGTCGGTCTTCTCGATGCTCCCGCGCATGATGGAGCGCACGGGCAACTCGGAGAAGGGCAAGTGCACCGCCATCTACACCTGCCTGGTGGCCGGCGGAGACATGGAAGAGCCCATCGCCGACGAAGTGCGCGGCATTCTCGATGGTCACTTCATCTTGAACCGCGCCATCGGTGAACGAAACCAGTGGCCCGCGATGGACGTGCTGGCCTCGCTCTCCCGCGTGATGAGCCAGATCGTCAGCAAGGAGCACAAGAAGGCCGGCGGGAAGCTCCGCGAGACGCTGTCGACCTACGAGAAGCAGCGCGACCTGATTCTGCTGGGCGCCTACCAGTACGGCACCGACCCGCGCACCGACTACGCCATCGACAAGTACGACCAGATCATCGGCTTCCTGAAGCAGGACACACACGAGAACTGTCCCTTCGAAGAGACCGTGCAGCGCCTGGTCGACATGTTCGCTGACGCTGCCGAGTGATGTAGGTGTCGGCCTGACTTGATGTCGCACCACGGCGGTGGGGCCGGTGTAAGCTCCGGCTCGCCATGCCTCCGTATCGACTGCAGGTCCTGCTCGACATCCGCACCAAGGCTGAAGAGGCCGCGAAAGATGCGTTCGCCGAGGCGCTCAAGGCGGCCGACAAAGAGAAGAAGCAGCTGGCCAGCATGACCCAGCAGCTCGAGCGCATGAAGGTCGAGCGCAAGGCCAAGGTGCAGGCCTTTCTGCAAGAGATGACGGCCAAGGGCGGCGGCATCACCGCCTTCCAGCAGATGGGCCGCTTCGAGCAGCGCCTGAAGGACGAAGAAGCCCAGTTCATGCTCGACATCGAGCGGCAGAAAGAGGTCGTCATTCAGGCCGACGCGCTGGTCGAACAGCGCCGCGCCGAGATGGCCGAGGCCGCCAAAGAGAAGAAGGCGATCGAGAAGAACAAAGAGAACTGGGCCAAAGAGGTCAAAAAAGAGCGCCAGACGAAGGAAGAAGCCAACCAGGAAGAGATCGGGGCAGTGCTTCACCTCGCTCGCACCCGCCGGGAAAACTCATGAGCCGCGTCGACGACGATCGAGATGCCGCCCGCGTCGCAGCCCGGCTCGCCGAGGCCAAGCGCACGCAGGAGGGCCAGAAGACCAAGAAGGCCGCCGAGAACAACGCGTTCTCCAAGCTGGTGGCGGGCCAGAAGCAGGAAGCCCAGGTCAAGCAGGAGGGCAACCTCGCGCGCAGCGCCATCGCTCAGATGCTGGAGGCCGCTGAAGCGGGCCACGCTGACGAAGCCAAACACCTCGAGCAGGGCGCCCAGGGCACGCAGCAGGAATCGGCCTTCAAGTCGAAGCTGGGCAGCAAGGGCCAGGAGCAGAAGGTTCAGCAGAACTCGCGCTCCGACGGCCAGCAGACCGCGCAGGTCAAAGAGCAGGGCGATCAAGGCCTCTCCCAGACCGCGAACAGCCGGCAGGCCGATCAGTCAGGCAACGCCAAAGCAGCCCAGGGCCGCAGCGGCGACGCGAAGGTGGGCCGCGAGCGGTTGGAAGAGCGCAAAGAAGCCGGCGAGAGCAGCGGCAGTTCGGGCGCCACGGGCGGGGTGTCGGCCAAGGGTGAGAAGGGCGACATCAAGACCGACTCCGACAAGGGCGGCGGTCAGCAGGGTGGCGGGAACAAAGACGGCAAAGACGGGGCGGCCGCGGCCAACCCGGGTTTCCGTTTCAACCCCGCGTTGATGGCCCCCATGTCGGTGGCCAAGCCCAAAGAAGCCACGGGCTCCGAGCGCCTGCGCAAGGTGGCCAACGAGCTCGCGCAGAAGATCGTCGAGAAGGTGCGCATCGGCACCAACGCGATGGGCAAGACCGAGTTCCAGATCGACTTGAAAGGCGACGTGCTCTCCGGTTTGTCCGTGAAGGTGTCGGCGAAGAACGGAAAGATCTCGGCGGTGTTCTCTGGCTCCGACAAAGACGTGCTCAAGCTCATCGAAGAGCAGGGTGAGGCCCTCAAGGCGGCCCTGGGCGCGCGTGGCCTGACCCTCGAAGACTTCAAGACCGAGGCGCGGTGAGCTCTCGGACGACGGGCAAGTCGCCCGAGCAGACGATGATGATCAAGGCACCCACGTTCTCCAAATCGGGGCGAGCGTGGCGGCCCTTCGTCTTCAGCAACCTCGAGAAGGTCAGCAAGCGTCACGCGCAGCTGGTGAAGAACCTCGAGTGGATGTTGCCCAACGTGCGCTCGACCGGTGAGGTGTCGAGCTCGGTGCGCAAGCGCCTCGAGGAGATGCTGGAAGAGCCCGTCTCGGTGCAAGCCGAGTACGTGCACGTGGTGCCGATGTCGCAGCTGCAGCACTACATCGGTGAGACCACTTTTCTCGCGGTGCTCGCGCCCCAGCCCAACAAGACGCGCGGGCTGCTGGAGGTCGAGCTGGGCCTCGCCCACCACGCGATCGACATGCTGCTGGGCGGCGCCGGTGAAGCCGTGGCGTTGCGCCCGCTGACCGACATCGAAGAGGGCGTGATGACCTACGTCATCATCGAGACGCTCAAGGCGCTCTCGCCCGCGCTCGATCCCTCGTTGCCCAAGCTGCGCATCGAAGGCGTGGTGCGGGGCTTCGAAGAGATCCAGGGCCTGATTCCCGAGAACGAGAACCTGGCCGTGGTGCAGCTCAAGGCCGTCTTCGGAAACCACGCGGGCTACCTGCGCCTGGTGATCCCCGAAGATGTGCTGGCGACGGCCAACCCGCCCGCCGACGCCGCGGTTCGCCGCGCGCGCAGGGCCTCTGATGCCGAAGCGCACCTCACCCGCCTTCGCCACGTGAAGACCTCGCTGCGCGCCGAGATCGGCAACGTCGAGATCACCGGTGGCGAGCTCTCCCAGCTGCGTGAACGCGACGTCGTGCTGGTCGACTCGCTCAGCTGCCGGCCCGATCAGGGAGAGGGCGGCACCGCGAAGCTCCGGGTGGGGCACGGGCGGGCAGGGCACTTCGACGCGGAGATCGTGGTCGAGAAGGGCCGCTACAAGGCGAAGATCACGGGCGTCAGCATCGGTGGGCCGCCGCCGCCCGGGGGTGACCAACCTCTGCGCGAGGCGCCGGGCGAAGAAGAGTCAGCAGGTGATGACGAAGATGAATCGACCACACCTGGTTCAATTCGAGGGAGAAACGACGTGGACGACGCACAGGGCGCCGGTGGCGCCGACCTGATGAACGACATCCCCCTGCAGATCTCGATCGAGCTGGGCCGCGTGTCCACCACCGCCGAAGAGCTAGTGGCGCTCAAGGTGGGGCACGTGTTCGACTTGAACCGCGTCGCGGGAGAACCGCTCGATCTCTCCGTCAACAGCAAGGTCGTGGCGCGGGGAGAACTCGTCGAGATCGACGGAAACCTCGGCATCCGGATCCTCTCGCTGGCAGGGTGACCTCGCGTCACGCGTCAGGTACCGTGCGCCCGTGCTTCGGTTGCCGGTCTCCCTTCTTTTCTTCGCTCTGACGGCTGCCCCTGTGGTGTGGGCCGAAGAGACCGTGGCGGCGCCGCCCGCCGTCGCGCCCGCGCCGCCCAACGTGGCGCCCAGCCCAGTGCCTCGCGACGAAGCGAACCGCCTGGCTGAACCCGAGATCCCCCGGTCTGAACCGCCGGAGCTCGCGGCAGAAGACTTCAGCCTCGGGTGGACGCTCATTCGCACCATGATCGTGCTCGCGATCGTGGTGGCGCTCGCCTACCTCACCCTCAACATCGGCCTGCGGAAGCTGCTGGGCATTCGGGCGCCGCTGGGCACCTCGGTGGTCACGGTGCTCGAGCGGGTCACCCTCGATCAGAAGCGCTCGTTGTTCGTGGTCGAAGCGGGCGGCGAGTTTCTGCTCATCGGCGGCGGTGACAGCGGGCTCTCGTTGATCTCCAAGCTCGATCGCGCCGCCATCGACAAGGCGCGCAGCGCTCCGTCGTCATCTGCGGTGCAGCTGAGCCCGTTTCTTCGCAAGCTGCTGGGCCGCAAAGAGCCGGCAACTCCCCCGACTGCGCCTGACCTGGACGGAAAATCGTGACGACACGTCTCTCCACCCCCCTGCGCGCGAAGCTGTTCCTGTTCTCGGCTGCGCTCCTGCTCCAGCCCGCTCTCGCCTTCGCGCAGAAGAAGGGCCGCGGTGCTGCACCTTCGGCGGTCGACGTGGGCGACGTGCCGCTCTCGGGCGGCGACTCGTTCGCCAACAAGCCGTTGGTGCTGATGATGGCGCTGGCGGCGATGAGCCTCGCGCCGTTCGTGCTGTTGATGGTGACCAGCTTCGTGAAGATCTCGGTGGTGCTCTCCATCGTGCGTTCGGCGCTCGGCACGCAGCAGATTCCCCCCACCCAGGTGATCACCGGGCTGGCGACGATCCTCACGGTCTACATCATGTCGCCGGTGGGCCAGGCGATGTTCCGGGCGGCCGACGCGACGGGCGTCACCCAGGAAGGAGGGCTCATGAGCGCGAAGACCGTCGACACGCTCATCCAGGCCGCCAACCGCGCCAAGGAGCCCATGCGTGACTTCCTCCTGAAGAAGGTCACGCTCAAAGACCGCACGCTCTTCTATTCGCTGGCTCTCAAGCTGCGAAAACCCGAAGACCGCGTGGGCATCGGCGAGACCGACTTCCTCGTGTTGGTCCCGTCTTTCGTGGTCTCTGAGCTCAAGGAGGCGTTCCAGATCGGGTTCATGTTGTTTCTCCCGTTTCTGGTGATCGACATGGTGGTCGCGAACATCTTGCTCGCCTTAGGCATGCAGATGCTCTCGCCGACGACCATCTCGATGCCCTTCAAGTTATTACTCTTCGTGATGGTCGACGGTTGGTACCTGATCGCGAAGGGCCTCGTCATCGGGTACCTCTGACATGCACCAGCTCAACAACGTCATTCAGCAGGCGCTGATCCTCGTGCTGGTGGTCTCCGGGCCGCCGATTCTCCTGTCGCTGGTGATCGGCTTCATGGTCTCGGTGTTCCAGGCGGCCACGCAGATCCAGGAGCAGACGCTCTCGTTCGCTCCCAAGCTGGTGGTGATCTTCGGCGTGCTGGCGCTGGCCGGCCCG
>JANODF010000283.1:0-3756 GCA_031412555.1 Archangium sp.
AAAGAGGTGAGGCACTCCGAAGAGCACCCCACCTCGTTCACGACTTGATGCGCAGTCTTACTTCTTGAACTTGCCCATCACGTCGCCCAGGCGAGCCTTGCTCTGCTCGGCCTGCTTCTTCAGGTACTCGCGGTAGTCGTCGCCACCATCGTTGAGCAGCGCCTTCATCGAGAGCGCGATCTTGCGGTCGCTGGTGTTGATGTCGATGATCTTGACCTCGAACTCCTGGCCCTCGGCCAGAACGTCGCGCGGGTTCTCCGTGCGCTCTTCGCGGATTTCCGACACGTGCACGAGGCCTTCGATGCCCGGCTCGATCTCGACGAACGCGCCGAAGTCGGTGACCTTGGTGACCTTGCCCTTGACGCGGCTGGAGACCGGGTGACGCTCAGCGAGCGTGTCCCACGGATCCTGCTGCAGCTGCTTGATGCCGAGGCTGAAGCGCTCGTTCTCGACGTCGATGTTCAAGACGCAGGCTTCGACCACGTCGCCCTTCTTGAACAGCTCGCCCGGGTGCTTCACGCGCTGCGTCCACGAGATGTCCGAGACGTGCACGAGACCGTCGACACCATCCTCGACACCGACGAACACGCCGAAGTCGGTGACGTTGCGCACGATGCCCTTGATGACGGACCCGATCGGGTACTTGTCCTCGAGCACGGTCCAGGGGTTCTGCTCGATCTGCTTCATGCCCAGCGCGATGCGCTTGGCCTTGGGATCGATGTCGAGAACGACGGCCTCGACCTCCTGAGCGACTTCCAGCAGCTTGCTGGGGTGCTTGACCCGCTTGTTCCAGGTCATCTCGCTGACGTGCACCAGGCCCTCGACGCCCTGCTCGAGCTCGATGAATGCGCCGTAGTCCGTGAGGCTGACGACCTTGCCCTTGACGCGCGTGCCGACCGGGTACTTCTCGTCGGCGCGGTGCCACGGGTCTTCCTGGATCTGCTTGAGACCCAGGCTGACGCGCTCCTGCGCGGGGTCGAACTTGAGGACGACGACCTTGACCTCGTCACCCACGCCGAACATCTCGCTCGGGTGGCCGACGCGGCCCCACGACATGTCGGTGATGTGGAGCAGGCCGTCGATGCCGCCGAGGTCGATGAAGGCGCCGTAGTCGGTGAGGTTCTTCACCTGGCCCTTCATGATCGCGCCCTCCTTGAGGTTCAGGAGCGTCAGCTTCTTCTGCTCTTCGCGCTGCTTCTCGAGCAGCACGCGGCGCGACAAAACGATGTTGCCGCGCTTCTGGTTGAACTTGATGACCTTGAACTCGAATTCCTTCGCGAGGTACTGGTCGAGGTTGCGCACCGGGCGGATGTCGACCTGGCTGCCGGGCAGGAACGCCTTGACGCCGATGTCGACCTGCAGGCCGCCCTTCACGCGACCGACGATGATGCCCTTGATGATTTCGTCGCCCTTCACGGCGGCTGAGATCTCGTCCCAGATCCGCATCTTGTCGGCCTTCTCCTTGGAGAGGACCACCATGCCCGTGTCGTTTTCCCGTGACTCGAGGAAGACCTGCACGGTGTCGCCCGGCTTGACGGCGAGTTCGCCCTTGGCGCTGGTGAACTCGGAGATCGCGACCTGGCCTTCAGACTTGTAGCCGATGTCGACGATGGCGAATTCAGCGGTCACGCGAATGACGGTGCCCTTGATGACTTCGCCTTCCTTCACGAGGCCGGTACGTCCGCCCTCCTTGATGGAGGCTTCGAACATCGCCGCGAAATCTTCTTCACCTTCAAAGCCGACCGACTGGTTCAGGTTCTGCTGCATGTGATGGGTTGTCCTGGTGCTACGGAAAGGTGCTGCCACCCCGGGTTGAAAAAAGAAGGCCCTTCGTCGCGCGTGGGGTAATCGCGCGACGCTGGAACACGCGTCGAAATGACGGGTGATGCCCGCGCGCTTAGGCGAATCAGGGGTCAGATGCAACCTGCGCCCGCCTCTGAAACCAGCCCTCCGATAACGCCCCCGGAGGCCGCTGCAGGGCGCATTACCCACCGAACGGGGCTCGGGCGACAGCTAGGGTCCGGAACTGCGCAGGGCAGAACCGGCGTCTCAGGACCTTTGGAGGCCTTACTTCAGTGACTTCACTCATCTTTCTGGTCCTCGCAGCGATCGAAGCCCCCGTCACCCAGGTCACCGTCTTCACCGACCAGGCCCGGGTCGTTCGGACAGCCAACCTCACCATCACCGGCAACCAGAGCCTCGAGTTCCCCCCGCTGCGCGACACCGCCGACGTCGCCTCGATGCGGGTGGAGGCCACCGGCGCCCAGGTCAGGCGGGTCGACATCGAACGCATCGAGCCCGAGAAGCTGCGCACCGAAGAGGCGAAGCAGGTGCTCGCTGAGATCGAGAAGGTCGACGTGGAGATCGATCGCCTCAACCAGGAACGCAGCGCGTTGACCGGCGTGCGTGACGGCCTCTTGCGCCTCTCACCCACCTTGCCGCCAGGCGACCCGCTCAAGCCGCCGCCCCGGCTCAACGCCAGTGGCTGGTCGCAGGGCGCTGCGTTCTCCGCGGACCAGCTGAGCAAAGTGCAGGGCAAGCTGCGTGAAGGCGAACGCGCGCAGAAGAAGCTGGTGGAGCGCCGCGAGCTGTTGCTCGACCAGGCGCGCAAGCTGGGCAACCCGCAGACGACCTCGGGGTGGAAGGTGGTCGCCCAGGTGAGCGGCTCCGGCCCCGCGACGTTGACGCTCACGTACCTGGTGGCCGGCGCGCAGTGGACCCCCACGTGGGATCTGCAGCTGCAGCCCGATACGAACACCGTCAACCTCTCGCTGGCGGGGCTGGTGGCGCAGAGCTCGGGCGAAGACTGGACCAACGCGACGCTGTTTCTCTCGACGGCCATTCCTTCGCGCGCGGTGAAGGTGCCCCGGCTGACCACCTGGAAAATCGGCGTGACCGACCGGTTCATTCCCACGCCCACGCCGGTGTACTCGCCCATCGCGCCCGCCCCGCCGTTCAGGCCCATGACGGTGGCGCGCTCCGAAGAAGACCTGGTGCGTTCGCGGTTGGCTCGCCTCGGCATCTCCACCGCCACCGGCTCGACCGAGCTGATGGGCGGCGTGGCCGGCGGTCTGATCGGTGACGAAATCGATGCCCTCGAGAGCGAGTCCGAGGCCGAAGAGACGCGCTCGCGAGACTTCAAGAGGAAGGACAAGGCGGGCTCCGCACAGGCGGAGCGTCCGATGGCCCCGCCGCCCCCTCCGGCACCCGCCTCGCAGGCCCCCCGTCGAGAGTCGGTTCGGGTGGCGCAAGATGTGTCGGCCACCGCTTTCTCTGCCTCGATGGACAGCGACGGGGAAGACGACGCGCCTCCGGTCTCGACGTTCTCGCTCTCACCGCCGCCCGCGTGGAGGCCGCCGCACTTCGGGGCCGACAGCCCGGTGACCCTGGCCGCTGGCTACGATCTCTCGTTCACTTCACTGCAGAAGGAGACCGTGCCGTCGGAGAGAGGATCTCGCCGGGTGGCGCTCTGGTCGGCGCAGTGGCCGGTCTCGGTCGAGCGCAAGCTCTTCCCTGCCCTCACCACCGACGCGTTCCTGGTGGCCGAGCTCAAGAACCCCTCCAGCCAGGTGCTGCCCGGTGGTCCCGCGCAGCTCTTCGTGGGCGCCGACCCCGCCGGCACCGCGCGGCTCAAGCTCGTCTCGCCCGGTGAAGCGTTCACCCTGCCCCTGGGCATCGATCGCGCGCTCAAACCCATTCGCAACGTGCAGATCGTCGAAGAGACGAAGGGCGTGTTCTCCAAGGAGGAGATCGGCA
>JANODF010000284.1:0-2144 GCA_031412555.1 Archangium sp.
AAGACGAGTGACTTCGCAAATGCATCCAGAGCGCGTGAATTCACCGATTCACCCAGGCTTGGCGACGGCGAATCAGAGCCAGCAGCGCCAGCGTCAACGGCGCCAGCGTGGGCACCGAGGTGCAGCCCTCCGGCTCGGCTTCT
This sequence comes from Archangium sp., assembly GCA_031412555.1. Taxonomy (GTDB): domain Bacteria; phylum Myxococcota; class Myxococcia; order Myxococcales; family Myxococcaceae; genus Archangium_A. Next base: position 144 of record JANODF010000284.1, read on the forward strand.
TCACCGCCGCCACCCGAACCACCGCCCGTGGCCGAGCCTCCGCCCGAACCACCACCCGCGCCGCCCGCGAGCACCTCGAAGGTCTTGGTGGCCATCGGCCCGCCCGTCACCACCGCGGTCACCGTCACCGTGCCCGCCTGGGTGAAGGGCACGTCGATGCGTTTGGGTACGGCAGTAGGAATGGTGCTGGTCGAGCGGAAGTCAGAGGCGGGAAAGGTGGCGTTGAAGTCGGCGCCCGCGCCGCGCACCGTGACCGTCACCGTCTCGGAGAGCCGGGGGGTCGCGCTGACCAACAAGACGTAGAACTCGCCCGGCTTCGGAGACGGCGACGGCACGGAGATCCACGGCGGGATGCTCACCGTGCTCGAGAGGATCTCGATGAACCCACCCTCGCCCGTCCGGTTTCCGCACTGACAGGTCACGCTCCGGGCCTTGATGAAGCAGTTCGAGCCTGCGGGGAAGTTGGTGGTGTCGGTCACCGCGGTGCCCGTGGTCCTCACGGCCGAGGTGAAGCCGAAGCTCAGGTTCGCGCACTCCTGCATGGTCTCGATGGCGAAGAAGCCGTCGACGATGCCGGCGTTGTAGGTGAGCTCAGGCGCAGACACCGGACAGCTGAGCCCGCATGCCAGGTTCATCTCGACGTGCGTGTTGGGTTGCCCGAACTCGTTGAACCCCGTGAAGGTCGCGCTCACCGTTCCCGAGATGGCCTGCGCGAACGCCGGAGACGCCATCGAAAGCACCGCCACCAGCACCTGTTTGATCATGGCGCGGGAGCTTACACGCCGCCGCGCCCAAAAATCAGAGCAGGGCGTGCTGCGGCTCGGGCACCCGCATCGGCTTCGTGTCGGAAGGCGGGGGCAGCTCCGAGATGATGCGCAGCACCTGCTCGCACAACGCGCTGGCGGCGAACGGTTTGGCCACGAAGCCGTTCGCTCCGGAAGCGGCCGCCTCCACCATGCGCTTGGCGGTCACGTCACCCGAGACCAGCAGCACCGGCGTCTCGCGTCGATCCTGCCCATGGCGGATGGTGCGCAGCAGCTGAATGCCGCTGATCTGCGGCATGTTCCAATCGGAGATCACCAGGTCGTACGAGCCCATGTGGAACAGGTCGAGCGCAGACGCCCCATCGGGCGCCTCGTCGATGCTGTTGAACCCCAGGCCCTGCATCAGGCTGCGGATCACTTTCCTGATCATCCGGCTGTCGTCGACGATGAGCAGCTTCGCTCTGTCTGGAGTCATTGCGTGCTCCCATGAGGCGTCCTGCGTGCACCCCATGCGTGGTCGCGCGGGCACGAGGTTGCCTCACTTGCTTTGGGGAGCCCGGTATCTGCTTCTCAGCCGGCCCTTTGGCCGGGTCAGCGCACGATGGAGATCACAGCCGAGGGCATGTCGGGCAGGTCGACCCCGTTGACCCGGCCGCGCACGAACGAGCGCACGTTGCGGGTCCCCGCGAAGGAGGCCTCGGCGCTGCGGGCGATGACGGTGTTGGTGCCCATGCCTGAGGCGCACGGTCCATCGGTGAACGACATCGTCATCGATGACTGGATGCACACGGAGATCTCGAGGGTGGCGCTCGCCGGACACGAGAGCGAGCCCCCCGCGCGGCCGGCCCTGGTGCCCGCCGTTCCGAATTCTTCGATCGTCGCGCTCAGGGTGCAGTCCGAAGCCTTGACGGCGCTCGCGCTGCCCCCGCCCCCACCACCACTCCCGCCTCCCGTCGCGCCGTTGCCACCGCCCGTATTGCCTTCCGGCTCACCACCGCAGCTCATCAACACCGCAGCCACCACTGCCACCCACTGCTTCACGCCAAAGTCGTTCATGCAGGTCGAGACAGGGTGACCCCGCAAAGCGCGCACAAAAAAAGAGGTGAGGCACTCCGAAGAGCACCCCACCTCGTTCACGACTTGATGCGCAGTCTTACTTCTTGAACTTGCCCATCACGTCGCCCAGGCGAGCCTTGCTCTGCTCGGCCTGCTTCTTCAGGTACTCGCGGTAGTCGTC
>JANODF010000285.1:0-8286 GCA_031412555.1 Archangium sp.
GAGCAGGGCGTCGTTCACTTCGTGGGATTCGGGCTGCTGCTCAACCCCGTGCTGTTCATGAACGTGGTGTTCGCCCACTCCGGGTGGCTGCAATTCTGAGGCGCGTCGAGCTCGCCGCACAGTCCAGCTGCCACTTGCCTACTTGAGGATGCCCTTGAGCACGACCTGGTGCAGCGACTGCACGATGGGCGCGTACGAGAGCGTCTCGCGGAAGAGGTTGTGCTGCACCACGAGGCCGATGTTCCCGAAGATGATCGAGTTCGCCAACGTCTGGGCATCGACGTCGGTGCGGAACTCCTTCGTCTTCTCCTGGCCGTACCGGATGATCTGCTGAATGGCGGTCACGTAGACCTGCAGCGCGGTGCGCAGGGCGCTGGCCACGTCTTCGGTGTTCTCCGCGGCCTCGGCGCCCACCATGCCGTAGAAGATGCCGTGCTCGCGGTTGTCCTGGAGGAACTGCGCCACGTGTTTGCAGAACGCCTCGAGCTGTTTGGCGGCCGGCCACTTCACCATGTCGATCAGCAGCGGCTCGAAGCTCGCCACGAAACGCTGGTGCAGCTCTTCGATCGCCGCCAGCAGCAGATCTTCCTTGGTGGGGAAGTGCCAGTAGAGCGCGCCGGGCGTCATGTGAATCGCGCGGGCCAGCTCGGCCATGGTGGTGGCCAGAATGCCTCTGCGGGCAAAGAGGGTGATCGCCGAGTTGAGGATGTCTTGTCGCGTCTTGACCGCGCGGTCCTGCTTGATGGCGCGTTTGGCGGGGGATCGGGAAGGCATGGCACCGGACTCTAAACCTTTACAACCCAATGTCATCGACGCGGCGCGGGCCGTCGGTGGTAACTCAAGCGCCGAGCTGATGGACCGCACCTATCGCATCCACATCGCATCCGAGATGACCGGCGTGAGCGAGGCGCTCATCCGCGCGTGGGAGCGTCGCTACGGCGTGCTCAAGCCCCGCCGCACCGCCTCGGGCTACCGCGCGTACACCCAGGCCGACATCGAGGTGCTCAAGCGCCTCAAGAGGCTCACCGAAGAAGGCGTGGCGATCGCCGAAGCGGTGCGCCTGCTCCCGCGCATCAAGAAGGAGGCGAAGGAGCACGTGGTGGCCATGACCGCTCCGCGCAAGGCGCCCCGGGCCAACCAGTTCGCGCATTGGCGCAACGAGGTGCTCCTGGCCGCGCAGCGCATCGACCAGCAGGCGGTCGAGGTCGCGCTCGATGACGCGATGGCCTCGTTGCCCCCGGTGGCCTACTTCGAAGATTTCTTGATGCCACTGCAGCGGGAGATGGGCGAACGGTGGCACGCCGGCACGGCCACCGTCGCCGAAGAACACCTGGTCACCCAGGCCGTTCGGCAGCGGGGTTACACGCTGCTGCAGCAGGCGCCCAAACGAGCGCGTCATCACGTGGTCTGCGCGTGCGTGCCCGAAGACGAACACGAGCTGGGCCTGTTGGGCGTGGCGCTCAAGTTCCGTCACGCCGGCTGGCGGGTCACCTTCCTCGGGGCGCGCACGCCCACCGAACACCTGGTGCGGGTGGTGCGCACGGTGGGGCCCGAGGTGGTGGCCATCTCCTCGATCGTGGAAGGCGCCGAAGGGCTGCGCGCGATGATCAAAGAGGTGAAGGCCGCGCTGCCCGCGGGCGGCAAAATGCTGGTGGGCGGTGCAGGCGCCGAGCGCATCAGCACGGCGCTCAAAGGCCTGGGCGCGGTGATGGTGGAGACGGCCGACGATTGGGTCCCGCTGCTGACCTGAATTCTGCTGGGCATCGCGGGCGCTGAAGACGACGATGCGCGCCCTATGAACCAACGTGTGGTCGTGATCGTCCTCGTCGCGTTGTTCGCGACCTGCTTCGTGGGCAGCGGGGCCGTCGCGACGCTCGCGCTCGTGGGCAGGGTGGTGGAGGGCGGTCGTAGCAAGCCCGAGCCCATCACCTCGAGTCCTGAGCCCGACGAAGACACGGCCCCTCCGGCCGTCACGCCCGAGCCCGACGAAGAGCTCGCCACCGCCGAGCCTTCGCAAGACGAAGAGCTGTTGCCCCCCGATGATGAAGAGGCCGCCGAGTTCGAGCCCCCGTTCTTCGGCAGCGGAGAGCTGGCCGTCTTTCACGTGGAGAAGTCGAAGGTCGACCCGTGGGGTGCGCTGCAGAAGGCGGCGAAGGGCACCCGGCTGAAGGTGTTCAAGGGCGCTGCGCCCGCGACCGCCGAGCCGCCGTACCTCGAGTTCAAGGATCTGCTCACCGACGACTACGCGGTGATCGCCGGTGAGACGCTGGAGAACGGCCGGGGCCTGACGCCCGCCGTGAAGAAGGCGCTGCCGAACGCGAAGCGGGTCACCGTGGTCGACTTCGTCTTGCCGCGGCAGGGCGCGTCGATGCTGGAGGTCTCGAAGGTGATGGCCGCCTTCGCCAAGACGACGGGCGGCGTGCTGTGGGACGAAGAGGCCCAGGAGTACCTCTCGCAAGACGCGTGGAAGACCCGCCGCATCGACTCGTGGGAGAAGACGGTGCCGCACGTCTCGATGAACTTCACGGTGTTCGTCAGCACGGTGGAGAAGGGCGTCACGCTCAAGAGCGCCGGCATGAAGCACTTCGGGTTGCCCGAGCTCCAGCTCGACAACGTGGCGCGTTCGTCGCGCGACGCGGCGGTCTCGCTGCTCAACGCCACCGCGCAGATCCTCGCGGAGCAGCACGAGGAGATCGGCCCCGGGCCGCTGCAGGTCTCGCTCGCGTCGATGCGTCACGCGCAGCACCGCAAGAACCTCGAAGAGAAACGCTTCGAGAGCGCCAAGGGCGTGGTCGACGTGGTGCTCGCGCCCAGCGGCGATCAAAAGGTCCCGCGGCTCACCATCACCTTTCCGGGCCTGGGCGCTCCGACCGAGTTGGTGGAGGCGGGCATCGCCGAGTTCTTCGGCTCAGCCGACCGCGTCGATCAGGTCAATCACGACGAAGAGCTCACCGCATTGAGCAAGGCGCAGCTGGAGATCTACAAGAGCAGCATCAAGAAACGTTTCCGCAAGGGCCTGCAGTACGGCGAGGTGTTGTTGGTGAAGGCGCCCTTCGAGACGAGCGCGGGCGGCAACGAGTGGATGTGGGTCGAGGTCACCAGGCTCGGAGCGGGCGGGAAGATCGAAGGCCTGCTGGCGAACGATCCCGACGACGTGCCTGAGCTGGTGAGCGGCTCTGAGGTGGTGGTGGAAGAAGCCGAGCTCTTCGACTGGATGCTTCAGCAGGCCGATGGCGGCGTGATGGGCAACGAGACCGGCAAGGTGATGCAGAAGCGATTGGCCAAGTAGCAACGAGGTCCCCTCTCCCTTCGGGCCCTTCGGGAGAGGGTCAGGGTGAGGGCCTCACTGAATGCAGGTGAGCCCCGCATCATTGATGCCGCAGCTGGTGGGCGCCTCGCACTCGAAAATCACCGAGAGCGACCCCTCGACACACCGCAGAATATTGAGCCCCCCGTCGGGATCGCAGCGCACCTTGCCCTCCGAGGTCGGCGCGCACCGATCGCCCACCGAGTTCCCCGAGGTGTCGCAGTCCGCCGTATCGGCCTCGAGCGTGCAGCCCTTCGGTCCATGACAGTCGGCATACACGCGGAAGCTGCCATTGGTGCACTGGAGCAGCCGTTCGAACTCCGCGTCACACCGCCCGATGTTCTCCGCGGTGCACGGCGAGCCCTCGGTCGGCGCAGGCGGTGCCGGACATCCCAGAAGCAGCAAGCAGAAAACCATCCAGCGCATGGCGCACAGGTTAGCTGACGGAGTGGCGAAAACACGCGCCGCGTCGCCGGGTGGTGGCTAAACACGTGTCGTGACGTTGCTCGACCAGGTCGATCCCCGGCTGCAGCCGCTGCTCCGCTCCGAGTGGGAGCGCCGTCGCCATGAGCGCGCCGAAGCGTTGCCTTGTGACGTGACGGTGGTGCTCGCGGGCCATCGCGCTGCTGGGAAGACCCTGCTGCTCCCCCGGGTGGCGAAGGCGCTGGGCCGGCATGGGGTCGATCTCGATGCCGAGCTGGTCCGCCGTCATCAGCGCCCGTTGCGTGAGTGGCTGGAGACCGACGAGCGCGGTTTTCGGGCGGCCGAACGCGACACCTTCCGTTCGTTGCCCTCGGGGCTGGTGGTGGCGGTGGGCGGTGGCTTTCTCTCACTGCACGCGGAGTTGTTGCGCGGCGGCCTGACGGTCGAGGTGCCGATCAGCTTCGAGACCTACGTCGAGCGCCTCACCCAGGACACCACCCGCCCCCGGCTTCGCCCTGAGCTGACGCTCGACGAAGAGCTGCGCGAGGTCTACTCGGAGCGCGAGTTCCGTCACGCGGCGGCGCGGCCGCTCTCGTTGATCGACTTCATGTTGCGCCTGGTGCGTGGGCGCAGGCCCCGGCGCGTGGTGACCTTGCCGCCGCACGAGCCCATCGAAGTGTTCGCGTGGCGAGCGCGTCACGCAGGCGCCGATCTGCTGGAGATCCGCAGCGATCTCCACCCGCCCGAGATCGATCTGCTGCCGGCGTCTCGGGCGCTGCCGCTGCTGATCGCCCGGCGTGCGGGACACCTGCCCGATGCCTGGCGCACGCGCGCGACGTTGATCGACGAGCCGCTCGACGGGCTGGTCGACCCCTCGGTGCTTCGTTCGTTTCACGCCGAGCGGCCGCTGCGCACGCAAGAAGCCCTCGCCGTGTGGGACGGCGTGACGGCGGGCGCGCGGGTGAAGCACGTCGAGCCATTGGGCAGTCCACGTGATTTCCCCCGGCTGCTCGAGACGCAGGCCGCGTTGATCGAACGGTTCGGTGTGGAGCACGTGACGGTGCTGGCGACCGGGCCGTGGGCCTTGCCGTTCCGCGCGGTGCTCGCCCAGCGCAACGCGCTCGACTACCTCACGCTCGACGCGAGCTGGAGCGCGGCAGAAGGCCAACGTCTGCTCGGCGATGCGGTGCGCGAGGCGCTCAAGGGGCAGGTCGATGGCAAGACGCGCCGCCTGGGCATTCTGGGCCACGGCCTGGCGCACTCCCGCAGCCCGCGGCTGCATCAACAGCCGTTCGATCGCATCGACCTGAGCCCCGATGCACCGCTCGATGAGCTGCTCGACGCGCTCCACCCGTACTTCCGTGGGTTCGCCGTCACCAACCCGTTCAAGAAGCGCATCGCCGTACTCTCCCAGGCGCCGATGGCCGCGGTGAACACGCTCATTCGCGCCGGGGGCGGATGGCACGCAGAGAACTCCGATGTGGCGGGTGCAGAGGCGACGCTGGAACCGTTCCGGGCGGCGATGAAGGTGACGGTGCTGGGTGATGGTGGGGTCACGGCCGCGCTGCGCATCGCGGCGACGAATCTTCGGCTGGAGCTCGAGGTGCTCACGCGCGCGCAGATCACCGCTGCTCCGCTGCGAGGGCCCCTGGTGTGGACCTGGCCTGCGCTCGTCGAGATCCCCGCGGCGCTGCGGTTCGAAGACGCGCAGGTGGCGGTGATCGCCTACGGCGCGCCCGCTCGAAAGATCGCCGCCGAGATCTCCGCGCGAGGTGGCACGCCGCTCCGCTTCGGGCCCCGCTGGTTCATCGCGCAAGCAAGGCGGCAACGCAGTCTCTGGGAGTCAGCGACATGAATACTTTCGGAGAACTCTTTCGGGTCACCACCTTCGGCGAGAGCCACGGCCCCGGCCTCGGCGCGGTCATCGACGGGTGCCCCGCGGGTGTCTCGTTGACCACCGCCGACGTGCAGCGTGCGCTCGATCGCAGGCGGCCGGGCCAGTCGAAGGTGACCACCGCGCGCGCTGAAGGCGACGTGGTGGAGTTGTTGTCGGGCGTCTACGAGGACAAGACGCTCGGCACTCCGATCGCAGCGCTGGTGCGCAACGTCGATCAACGCAGCGCGGACTACGCGAAGTTGGCGAAGGAGGATCGGCCCGGCCACGCAGATCGGGTCTGGCGCGAACGTTTCAAACATCGTGATCCCCGCGGGGGCGGCCGAACCAGCGGGCGTGAGACGCTCTCCCGGGTCATCGGCGGCGCGGTGGCCGAGGCGCTCCTGAAGCGCGAAGTGCCGGCGCTCAGCACCGTGGGTTGGGTGTCGCAGGTGGGCCCGTTGGTGCTTCCCTTGATGGATGCGCCCGTGACCCGCGCTCAGGTGGATGCCACGTCGACGCGGTGCCCTGATGCCGCGCTCGCCGCGCAGATGGAGGCGCTCATTCTCGACGCGAAGGGCAAGGGTGACAGTCTGGGCGGCGTGGTGACGGTGCGTGTCGATGGGTTGCCGGTGGGTCTGGGTGAACCGGTGTTCGGAAAGTTGAAGGCGCTGCTCGCGCACGCGGTCGGCAGCATTGGCGCAGTGAGCGGCATCGTCTGGGGCCCCGAGGACCTCGAGGCGAGGCTTCGCCTTCCCGGAACCCAGTTTCACGCGGCCCGCGCGGATGGACGGCCCAGCGACGTGTACGGCGGTATCCAGGGTGGGCTCTCCAATGGCGAGCCGCTCGTGTTGCGTGCGTTGTTCAAGCCGCCGGCCACGTTGACTGATCACGCGAAGGCCGGCCGTCACGATCCCTGCATTCTTCCGCGCGCGGTGCCGGTGGTCGAAGCGATGGTGTCGATGGTGCTCGCCGATCTCTGGCTGCACCTGCTCGCAAGGCCACACCATGCCGGGTGAGTACAAGAAGTGCCGTGACGTCGAGGGGCGCTTCGAGAACCTCGTGCCCGGGCTCGAGGGGCCCGTGCTCGCCGTCGCAGACGAGAAGGTGCTGCGGCTTCACCCGCACGTGCACCGAGCGCTGGCGCGGAAGAACATCACCCTCGTCGCGCTGAAGGCCGGAGAGGGCGTCAAGTCGCTGCGCACGCTCGAGCGGCTGACGAAGCATGCGCTGACGTTGCCCCGGAAGCTGACGTTGCTGGCGATCGGCGGCGGCACCATCGGCGACGTCGCGACGGTCTTCGCGCACACCTTCAAACGCGGCGTGGGCAGGTTGATCCACGTGCCCACCACGCTGCTCGCCGCGGTCGACAGCAGCGTCGGAGGCAAGGGCGCCGTCAACGTCGCAGGCACCAAGAACGTGCTCGGCGTCTTCCACGCCGCAGACGAAGCCTGGCTCTGCGCGGAGGTGTTCACCACGCTCTCCGAATCACAACGCCGCGAAGGCCGCATCGAAGCGTGGAAGATGGTGGTCACCCTCGACGCGAAACGCTGGGCCCGGTGGACCAAGAGCGCTCCGTCGGACGATGAACTCGTGCGGGTCTCTCGCGAGCTGAAGCATGCGTTGGTGGCGAAGGATCCGTACGAGACCAGGGGCCTGCGGGTGGTTCTCAACTTCGGGCATACGTTGGGTCACGCCATCGAGTCGATCAGCAGGTATCGCGTTCGTCATGGTGAAGCGGTGGGGTTGGGCATGCTCTTCGCGCTCGATGTCGGGGTGGAGCGGGGCGTGACCCCACGTGTCGTCGCTGAGTCGGTCGAGCGTTCGCTCCCTCTGGCTCACGGCGCACGGGAGCAGCTCGCGCAGTGGCTCAAGAACCGCGCAGCCCTGAAGGAGGTCATGCGCGCCGACAAGAAGGGCGCGATGATCCTGCTGCGTCGCCCCGGACGCTGGGTGATGAACGAAGGACTGCCCTGGTGAAGCCGCCGATCTCCAAGTCGGATGCGCAGCGGGCCCTGGTGCTCGCGGACATCTTGAACGTGCCGTTCAGTGAGGTGCTGCCGGAGGGTGAAGCGCTGCCTCGCGATGTCGAGGTGCTTCGGGATGGGTTGATTGCGCTGCGGCAGCCGACGGCGCGCATCGATTGTCACGATGGCGGTGCTCCGTTTCGGTTTCTGCTCACGCAGGCGGCGGTGTTGCCGGGCCGGCGCGTGGAGTTCGTGGGCACTCAGCGGTTGGGCGAGCGGCCTCATGGGCCGTTGGTGGAGGCGCTGCGGGTGATCCCGGGTTTGCGGATTGCCGCCGGAAGTCCATGGCCGGTGATCGTCGAGTCCCCTTCCGAGATTCGCGGCCCGGTCTCGTTCAACGTCACCGGCGTCGAGAGTTCTCAGTTCGCTTCGAGTCTGTTGCTGGGTGTGGCCCGGTTGAAGGCGGCTGGTGTTGCCGCGACCGTCGAGGTTTCCGGTGAGATGACCAGTGGCGGGTATTTTGAGCTGACTCGTTCCTGGGTTGAACGATGTTCGGCCCTCACCCCGACCCTCTCCCGAAGGGAGAGGGAGTTCCCTGCTGTTCCCGGCGACTGGTCGTCGCTCGGCTATCTGCTCGCGCTCTCCTGGGTGAGTGGGGCCCGGGTGGAGCGGATTGGTTTTGGTACAGGCCACCCTGATGAGGCGATCGCCGAACT
>JANODF010000286.1:0-2545 GCA_031412555.1 Archangium sp.
GGCTGCGTGCTGGTGCTTCTGCCCGGTCTGGGCGATTCGCCCGAGCGCTTTCGTGAGCATGCGTTCGATGACGCAGTCAGGCAGAGCTCCACCCCGTGTGACGTCGTCGCCCTCGACTCTCATTTCGGCTACTACCGCGATTCAGTGTTGGTGGAGCGGGTGGCCCATGAGGTGCTCACGCCTTTCCGGGCTCGCTATCAACAGACGTGGCTCGTCGGAGTTTCGCTCGGTGGCTATGGCGCTGCACTCATCGCCGACGCGCGCCCCGATCTCGTCGACGGCGTGGTGTTGATCAGTCCGTTCCTCGGAGTGCCACGCGCGGTGCGCCCATTCGTTGAACGGGTCGAAGCAGCCGGTGGCTTGAGTGACTACCAGGGCCCCTTCGCGAGCAGGACCAACCCCAAACGTCATTTCATGGAGGCCGAGCCCTTGTGGTCGTGGCTCGCCGGGCGCGCCCGGGGCGAGGACGGCCCCAGGCTGGTCATCGCCTGGGGGGCCGCCGACGGCTTTTCGTGGAAGCACCGGGTGGTGGGCGCAGGCCTCGACCCCCAGGACGTCGTGCGGTTGGAGGGGGGGCACACGTGGAGCACCTTCGCGGCGCTGTGGAAAGAGGTTGCGCTCGCCTGCCCCTGGAAGACGTGAGTGCTTCACCCCGGCTGCTTCAATCCCTTCAGAATCTGGAGCCCTGTGAAACTTGTCTTCGTTGCGCTCATCGTTCCGTTCTTCGCGATGGGCGCCCCCGCGCGCAAGCCGGTCATTGCGCTGATGCCTCCGTCTGCTTCATCTCCCGACCTGGTGAAGTTGGGCCTGCTCATGGAAGCGCGCGCCTCTGAAGTCCTGGAAGCTGCAGGCAAGACGCACGAGCTGCACTTGCGGCAAGTGCTCGCGATGGCCAGGACAGAGGGTCTGCGGTCCGAGACCTTGAGTCAGCCGAACACCGCGGAGCTGGCGCGGGAGGCCCTCGGCGCGGACAAGGTGCTCACGACGGTGCTGCGGCGTGACACGAAGGGGCTGGTGCTCGAGGGCCTCGTCGTCGAGGCACGCAAGAAGACCTCCTTCTCGATGGTGCTGCCGAGTGACTGGCCCTCGGCGCTCGTCGCAGGCAGCGACGGCATCGCGAGCGCGCTGATCGGCAAGGTGGCCAGAGCGTCGGTGCAGCCCGAATCGAAGTCGGAGCCAGCGCTGGTTGCTTTGGCCGACTGCTGGGCAGTGGCTCTGCGACAGCCGCTGGGCGTCGAGGAGCCGGTCGTCATCGATACCGCAGAGCTCGAGTTCGCGATCGAGGCGTGTCGAAAGGCTGTCGAGTTGGATCCCTCGTTGCATTTTGGCTTGGCGACCCGGGCGTTGCTGCAAGCCATTGCGGGCGATGACCGTGGTGCGGTGGCCTCTCTGACCGGCCTCGAGGCTGCAGACGACATGGTCGAGGCTTTCACGCTTGCGCGCTTCTGGCTGCTGACGCGCTACCAGTCGAACGAAGCGGGGATCGCCTCACTTCGTGCCGCGGTCGGCAAACACCCCGCGGAGCTCATTCTGTTGTCGACGCTGGCCGAGGACTACGCGTCGCTCCATGACGACGCGCAGGCGAGCCAAGCGTGGAAGGCGCTGCTGGCACTCGCCCCGAACTCTCCGGTCGCCTTGGGTCACCTCAGCCAGTCTGAGGCAAAGGAGGGACGGCTCGAGGAGGCCCTTGCGCACGCGAAACGAGCGCTCTTCCTCGCACCGAAGAGCAAGGAGGCGCGGTTGCAGGTCGCGAATCGAGAGTTGGACCTCGGAAGGCCGCAACAGGCGATTGAGACGCTGCAGGTGCTGGCCGAAGACCCTGACGCTCGGGGTGAGCATCTCCTCAGGTTGGGGTTCGCTCACTCTCTGAACGGCGACGTCGAGGCCTCCGTCGAGTTGTTCGAAAAGGCTGTGAGCCGGTCTGCGGGGCGTGGCGAGTGGCGCACGCGAGGCCGTGCGCACTACCTTCGAGCCTTGGCTGAGACCCGGCGAGGGGACGCCGTGGCCGCTCGCCGCGCATGGACCGCCTCCCGTGAGACCGGCCTGCGCGTTCGCAACATCGACCCCGCGCTGGTGGCGCTTTTGGGGAAGAATGAGGCCAACGAGGCACCCACGGCCGATGCAGGGGCCAGACCCTCGCTGGTCCCTCGGGAGTCCAGCTTGTTTCCGCTCGACCCCTACGGCGACCCTGCGCCATCGAAAGAAAAGCCGCCTCCTCCAGAGGGCCTGATTCTCTTTCGGTTCTAGGGGGGGCTCTCAAGGGGTGTCGGCGAACATTTCGGCCCGCGCCGCGCCTGTGATGGCGAGCACCGCGGGGTTCTTGAGCCGCCGCTCGACCGAGAGGGCGTAGAATCGCTCTTTGAGCTCTGGGGCGCGCCCCAACAGCTCCACCCGGTACTGCGAGAGGATCTCCTTTTCGACCACCGTCGGCGCGGGGAACACGCCGACCCCGTCTGCGCCGAACGCCTTGAGCAGGGCGCTGTCTTCGAACTCGCCGACGACCTGCGGCCGCACTGATTGCCTTTCGAACCACTAATCGAGCGCA
>JANODF010000287.1:0-6813 GCA_031412555.1 Archangium sp.
CGAAGGTGGTGCGCCGACGGTGGTGTGATTGGTGTGGGTGCGGGTTGGGCCCGACGTGGTGGCGACGAAGTCGACCGCTTGAATCTCCGACGTGCGCGCGGTGCCGACCGAGAGCGTGCGGCCGATCCACTCCAGCGGCGACGAGTCGTACAGGGGGGCGCCGCCGATCAGCGGCATGGAGTCTTCGAAGGCCGCTCCCGCACGGGCCTTCGGCTCGACGCACGTCAGCACCGCGCAGCGACGTGACTGTGTGGCCGCTTCACCCTGAACCTCGAGCTCGTAGGTGCTGTTGGCCGTGCGAATTCGGTACACCCGCCACTTTTCGGATCGCCTCGAAACGGATCCAAACACCATCGTGCTCGTCATGACCGTGGTCTCCCGGGTGGTTATGCGGCGTGAATCGCCGCCCGAGTCGAGAATGCAACTGAGCGGCCACGCTCGAGCAGGCACGTAGGTCGTGGCTTCAGGGTGAACACGTGAGCCCCTCACCCCGACCCTCTCCCCGCTTCGCAGGGAGAGGGAGTACCTATTTGGCCGGCATGGCGGGCGGCGGCCTCGGCGGCGTACGCCAGAGCCCACCGGTGGAGAACGACTTCCACCCCCAGCGCAGCCACGACATCAGTGAGAGCGCCATCCACAAGCTCCACGCCAGCATCGCGCCCCGGTACACCAGCATCGGCACCGAGAGCACCCATGCGGTCGGATACTGCGTCGCCGTGCGATCCATGAACCAGCGCAGCATCGACGCGCTCGAGCCGTTGCCCCGCACCTGCATCTCCGGCTGACCGAGCAGGCCCTCGTAGACCGACGTGCCCAGGATGATCAGCGCGATGAACGTCACGCCCACCAACGCGAGCTGACGCAGGTTGAACCACCCTGAGGTGAGCTCCGGCGTCTTCTCGCGCCAGCCCATGAACAGCAGCCACCCGAACACGAAGACGATCGCCGGAATCGGAACCTGGCTGAGCCCCAGCGCAAGCAGCACCCACTTCAGCGTGGAGAGCGGCGTGAGCTTCGTGCGCGACAGCCCCACGCTCACCACCAGCAGCACCAGCAAGAAGCTCCAGAACAACACCGCCGGCCCCAGCCCCGGACCGCGCACCAGCAGCACCCAGCGATCCTGCGGCACGTTCACTTCGATGTCCGCGTTCACCGTGGGCGTGCCGACGTCGATGGCCGGCGTGGTCCAGGTGGTGCCCATGCTGCTGCCTTCACGCCACGTCAGCACCACCGACTGCGAGCCGGGCACGAGCGGAATGTTCACCACCTGGCCCTCTTGCCGGATCGGCTGCTGCGCACCATTGATGGTCACGTTCTGCATCGTCGCGCCCGAAGGCAACGTGAACGCGTGCAGCCCACCGCGTGACGAGCGGAAGTTCGCGGTGAACTTCACATCCGTCGCGCGCGCACCTGCGCTGATGGTGAGCGACGACTGATCGATGGTGAGCGTCTGACCCTGCTGCGCCTCGGGGCGGACCACCTCGACCGTCACCTTCTCACCCGGCCACGGCCGCCACTCCGGCATGCGCACGCCGCTCGCGTCTTGCTGATGCACCACGGGAATGCCGTTGAGCGCGACGTGCCACACCGGGCTCACGTCGAGCCGCCACACCTCGACCCACGGCAGGCCTTTGGGCGCCGTCAGCTCGAGCGGCGCTTTCGCCTCCAGCACCGACGACCACGAAACCTCCGTGGCGTTCGCGCCCATGTTCACCAGCGCCTTGCCACCCTGCACGCGCACGTCACTCGAGGTCACCGACTCTCCCGCGAGCAGGGGCACCTCCAGCACCACCGCGTTGCCCACCGGCGTCACGCGAGAGACGCGCGTCTCCACCGTCCACTGCAGACCCAGCACCAGCGTGCGCTCCACCCGAACGAACGGAGGCAGCGTGCCCATCTGCAACGCCGCGCCCTGGCCCTTGTCGTTGGTGGCCTTGCGGGTCAGCTGCAGGTTCTCGTCAGCCACGCCGTCTTCGTGCAGGCCGTCGAGCGTCCAGCCATCCAACTTCGCTTCGACCCGGTAGGCGCGCAGAGGCAACGCGATCTGCACCGTGTCACGCGGAGGCAGCGCGCCTTCGATCTGCACCTGATGCGCGCCCGGCGGCACCTGCAGCCAGAGGGTTCCATCCTTCTCGCGGCGCAGGCCACTGGCGGCCTTTCCATCGAGCATCACCGTCTCAGGCGACCACTGTGCCGCGCTGCCAGGGAGCGGAACGGCGGTCTCCGCACCGGAGAGCACCTCGAGGCGCAGCCGCAGCACCTTCGCGGTGGCCTCCAGTTGCAGCCGGGGAATCGACGCGCATGACGGCGCGCAGTCGGGCTTCTCCAGCAGGCGCTGACGCAGTTGCTCCAGCATCCCAGTGTCGGGCGCGTCGACCTCTTCAGCCCGGGCGTTGAGTCCACCGAGCAGGATGAGCATCACCGCCATTCCCGACGCAGCGCTGCCACGCGGATCGACCTTCGGCTCGTCGTCTTCCGGCGGTGCGGTCTTCACCAGGCGCTTCAACGCTGGCGGCCAGAAGCCACCGGGGAAACCGAGCACGCACAAGGTGAGCAGCCCCAGGAGGATGACGCGCAAGAAGGCGAGCACCAGGTTCGCCGTCGGCCCGAGGAAAATGAACGAGAGCTGTTGATCACGCTGCACCGGCCCGGAGAACTTGATCTGCATCGGGCGCCAATCCCACCGCGGCAAACCCGGGCCCGTCTGCACCGTCGCGTTCTTGTCGTAGTCGCGCACGTTGAAGCTGCGCTGCTTCTTGCCGGACGACTCCTTCTGCGGCGGCGACTTCATGTTGCGGGTCTGATCCTGAAACTGCTGCAACTGCGGCGCGCCGTCGTAGTCGTTGCCGCCGTACGCGTTCTGCGCTTGCCCGAACGCCTCGAGGCTCGAGCTGCGCGCGTATTGCTGCTCGTTGTCGAGGTTGTATTCGCTCCAGGTCTTCACGCCGCCCAACGAGCGGTTGTTCTGAGACAGCGCGGGGTACATGCCTTCACGCACGTGCTGCACCGCGAACATCAAGGTGATCACCACCAGCCCCGCCCACGCAGCGAAGCGGCCGGCCTTGAAGAGCGACTTGAGGCTGCCCTTCGGCAACACCCGGTAGAGACCCTCGAGCACCAGCACCACCAACCACGAGTACTGCGGCACGTCTGATTCGAGCCAGCCCAGCCCCAGCGTCACCAGCGCGAGCCCACCCCACGGCAAACCGAACAGCCGCCCGGTGGCCACCGCGATGATCAACACCAGGAAGAGATCGAACAGCGTCCACTGATCCACCCAGGTGCCCGGCACGCTGTCGGCCCCGCTCGCGCTGATCAACCGCCAGCCCGGAGGAAGCTGCAGCGTGGTCTGCACCGAGTTGAAGTCTGCGTCCCACGAGACGGCGGAGAGACGGCTGATGTCGCCCACCAACCGCGAATCGGCCTCCAGCGCGAGACCACCCTGGCGCAGCTCCACGCCCGACTTGGCGTTCGCGTCGAGGCGGGTGATCGACTGATCAGCCCCCGAGGTGACCACCCGGCCCAGCTCGGTGCCCGGCAACACGTCGAGGCGCCACGACCGGTGCAGCTGGCCGCTCATCTTGTCGCTCGCGGTGTAGCCGGTGCCGTCGAAGTCGAGCCACAACGTGCGCGAGAGGTTGAGCACGTCAGGCGCGGGCTCGCTGTCACCGCGGCGGCGTTCGGTCAGTTTGAGCACGTCTTTCGCGCCCATCGCGTACGCCGGGAAGCCCTTCCACTCGTTGGGGAGCGTGGTCTGCGTGGGGTCGACCGCGTTCACGCCCTCCACCAACACCTGGCGCAACGAAGGCCGCGCGTCGAACACCCACACTTCTTCTCCATCGACCCAGGTGCCTTGTGGATCAGGCCGCGTCAGGGAAGCCACCGGGCCTTCACCCCGCGCGGTGAGCCGCAGCACCCACGTGCCCGGCCGCACTTGCACGCGCAGGTGGCCATCGGGCTCGACACGCACGGGCAGGCCGCTGGTGAGCTCCATCGGTACGAAACCGTCGGGCAACGCGCGGCCGAAGAGCACCTCGCGGCTGTGACCCGAGACCTTCAAGGTGAGCTGGGTGATCAACGTGAGGGGAATCTCGTCGGTCACCAGGCGGTGCACGTCGAGCTCCACCCGATCGGTCTCTTCCTGCGTCGACTCGCGCTGCAGAAAGACCCGCCCTTCACCATCACGGTTGGGGATCGCCACGGTCTGGCCCTTCACGGACAGCGTGAGCAGGCCGGTGTCGGGCGGAATCTCCAACGCCTCGGGCAACGCATCCCACTCGAAGTCTCCAGTGACCGCGTGTTCACCCGCACTCAGCAGCACCGAAGGGCTCTGTTCGCCGTCGCTCACCACCACCGCCGGCCGGCCATCGACCTGCACGTGCGGCGGCCAGCGCTTCGTTTCACCCGGCAAGGACAACCACGCGTCTCTGCCGAAGACCTTGAACGACTGGGTGAAGCGGCCGCCTTTGTCGTCGAGCGTCAACGCCAACCGGCCCGGCCACGCACAGGCCTTGCCTTCGCCGCCCTGCAGGAACGGACACAGCGCGTCCTTCTCGTGGTGCAGCACCCAGGGGGCCCACTCCCACAAGCCGGGGGGAATGGCTTCGGGCCTTTGCCCCGCGGCGGAGGCAAAGCTGGAGACGAGAGCGAAGGCGAGCAGCACGTGACGCATATGGGAATTTCCCCGAAGGCAGTGGAACCGGGCGGGAACGTGGCGTGTTTCTGACCCGCGCGCATCAACGCCGCAGTTCGACCCACTGTTCCTTCAGCCCGCTTGCGTCCGTGACGTGGGTGCCTCGCCATGGTTCAGTCAGCGGCGGGGGATTCGTCGTGACCAGCGGAATGGGTGCGGTCGTCACATATGCGCTGTTGACGCTGCTGTGGGGCACCATCCTGGTGCTCTACGTGCGGCACCGGCGCGCGGCGAAAGCCGACGCGTTGATCAGGCTGCTGCTGGCCGTGTTGATCCTCGACGCCTTCAAGACGATGGTGGAGAGCGCGTACTTCGGCCTGGTCTGGGGCGCGAACTATGGGCTGCTCCATTCATCCTTCAAGGTGCTGGGCGAACCGGTGTTCTTGACGCTGGTGAAGTTGCTCAACGTGGTGGTCGCGGTGGTGGTGCTCTTCTGGCTGGTGCGCCGCTGGGTGCCCACCGAGCTCAAAGAACGCGCCGCGCAACGGGAAGAGCTCGAGGCCAGCCTGCGGGCCGCGCGCGAGAGTGAAGAACGTTTTCGCCTCGCCGCTTCGGCCAGCCGCGACTTCGTGTGGGACTCCGATCTGATCAAGAGGCAGAGCTACATGTCGCCGCGTTTCGCCGAGCTGCTCGGGTTGCCCCTGGAGGAAGGGCCGCCCAACGCGGTGCCCTGGGTGAGCGTGCTTCACCCCGACGATCGGCAAGCAGTGCAAGCGGCCGTGCGCGCGGTGTTGGAGAGCGGCACCCGCTACGAGCAGCGCCATCGCGCCGTGAACAAGGCGGGCCAGGTGGTGCACCTGCACGCCCTGGGCACGGTGGTGCGTGACGCGAGCGGCAAAGCGACCCGGTTTCTCGGCTTCATCCGTGACGTCACGCAGGAGGTCGCCGCCGAAGCCAGCCGTGTGCAATCGCAGAAGCTGGAGAGCCTCGGGCTCCTGGCCGGCGGCATCGCGCACGACTTCAACAACCTGCTGACCGTGCTCTCCGGCAGCCTGTCGCTTGCCGAGATTCAGCTCGCTGCAGGTGAGCCGGTGCAGGAGACGCTGAGCATGGCGTCGACGGCGGTGACGCGCGCGGCCACGCTCACCCGGCAGCTGCTGGCGTACGCGGGGCGCAGCAAGTTGGCCCACGCGCCGATCGACTTGAACCGGCTGGTCGACACCATGGGCGAGCTGCTCAACGTGTCCGTCTCGCGCAAGGTGAAGCTCGAGCGCGCGCTCGCTCCGGGGCTGCCGGCGGTGATGGCAGATGACGGGCAGCTGCAGCAGGTGGTGATGAACCTGATCACCAACGCGTCGGAGGCCATCGGTGAAGGTGACGGCACCGTGACGCTGCGCACCGATTTGATCGAGCTCGCCGCGCCTCCGGCAGACGTGGTGGGGGCGTGCCCGCTGGGGCGCGTGGTGCGGTTGATGGTGAGCGATACCGGCAAGGGCATGAGCCCCGAGGTGCGGGCGCGGCTGTTCGATCCGTTCTTCAGCACCAAGGGCTCAGGGCGTGGGCTCGGTCTGGCGGCGCTCGCGGGCATCATGCGCACGCATGGCGGGGCGATCGGGCTGACCAGTGAGCTGGGCCGCGGGTCGACCTTCAGCGTCTATTTGCCGGCGCTCGAGGCGATGGCGCCTGCGCCGGTGCCGGTGCTGAAGCTCGATTCGAGCGTGCCGCTGCGCGCGCGGGTGTTGCTGGTCGATGACGAAGCGATGATCAGGCGCTCGGCGCGGAGGCTGCTCGAGGCGATCGGCTGCACGGTGGAGGAAGCCGGAACCGGGGCCGAAGCGGTGGTGGCGGTGAGCCGGGATCCGTCGCGCTTCGATGTGGTGGTGATGGATCTCACCATGCCCGAGATGGATGGCTACGAGGCGGCGCGGCGCTTGGGGGTGCTGGCGCCGGCGTTGCCGGTGGTGCTGTCGAGTGGGTACTCGGCGGCGGATGATGCGGGCCCGTTGCCGCCGGGTGTGCGCGCGTTGGCCAAGCCCTACAGCCGCGCGATGCTCGAAAAACTCTTGAGAGAACTGACTCCCTCTCCTCGCGAAGCGGGGAGAGGGTCGGGGTGAGGGGCTCTCCGTCGCCCCGCAATAGCCCCTCACCCCAACCCTCTCCCCACTTCGTAGGGAGAGGGA
>JANODF010000288.1:0-3438 GCA_031412555.1 Archangium sp.
CTCACACGTCTGTTGAACGCGATGGGGCGGCGCATCAGCTTCGAGCAAAAGCCTGCCCTGCGCGCGGCCGACATGAGGCGGCTCTTCCCGGAAGTCCACGAGGACGACTCGTGATCGACCTCACGCAGAAGGTAGCTGACCTCGACGTCGACGCGGGTGACGAGCCCTGCGGGCAGCTCCGTCGGCGCAGCCAATACGAGTTTGAGTACCGGCCTGGCGCGACTCGGCCGGTATCGCTGCTGATGCTGGTCGAAGATGGGCTCCTTCGCGACGGCGGCAACGAGACGATGCGCGCCCGACGACTGCTGCGAATCGCGATGCAGCTCGAGAGCGCTGTGCCACAGGGCGACTCGCTGGAGCTCAAGTTCTCGCTGCCCGCGGGCAGCTACGCCACGGTGCTGTTGCGCGAGTTGTTGAAGAACTGAGGCGCCCTCTCCCCTCCGGGGAGAGAGCTTGGGGTGAGGGGCGAGTGATGCGTCCAAACGACGTGGTGATGAGCGAACTGAAAGACTTTGCGGCCTGGTCGCAGACGGGAGTTCAACCCGGCGCGATCACCCTGATCGACTACGTCGGGTTCGTTGCCACTCCTGACCTTTTATTTGGGTTCGCCTCACTCTTCAGCCCCGACCTCGTCGTTCACGAAGGCTTGCGATTCCTCGCGTCCGGATTCTCCGTGAAGACGTACGAGCAGTGGGTAACGCAGGGCACTGCGCCGAAGGAGATTCAGCGCGTGATGAACCACCTGCACATCTCAACGCTTCTGCAGCAGGGGGCGAGCGATGCAGTGGCGACAGAAACTGCACGGACCATCGCAGCGATCTGGTCCCGGACTCTCGGCCCAGAGGGACTGATCGCTGAGTCGCTTGGCTCTGGCATCGAGGACGCAGCCGTCACGTTTTTCGAGGCGTGACCGAGGCCCTCACCCTGACCCTCTCCCAGCGGGAGAGGGGAACTCCACGGGCTACTCCAGGAGCTTCTGATTCATGAACAGCGCCGCCTGGTGCGCGAGGTAGGCCATCACGCCCACTTCGTGCTCGAGGAACTGCGGCCCGCCCTTGCGGTTGATCACCTGCACGCAACCGAACGAGCGGCCGTGCGTCATCATCGGCGCGCACAACATCGAACGCGTGGCGTACCCAATGCGCTCACCGACCTCGGCGTAGAACCGGGGGTCCTTCTCCACGTCCGACACCGCGACCGAGACACCTTCCGACGCGCAGAACCCGGCGATGCCCGTACCCGCGGGAACGATGAGCTTCGACTTCATGATCTCCTTCGCCTTGGGCCCACGCGCCGCGACGAAGGTGAGATCGCCCGTGGCGCCGTCGGCGCGCAGCACCGAGCCCGCCTCACACGGCACCTTCTCCATCACCAGATCGAGCACGAACTCCATCGCCTCTTCGATCTCCTTCTTCGAGCCGAGCTCGACCACGCGCAGGAAGATGTCCGCGAGGATGTCTTCGGTCTCCTGGCGCTGCGACTTGGCGAGGTTCGGGCTCGACTTCACCCGGCCGATGCTCCCGGTGCTCGGGCGAATCGGCTGCACCAGCTCTTCCACGTCCTTCAGCTCGAGGCGCGCCGACGGCTTGTGCTGACGGGGCGCCGGCGTGGCGTTGCGCGGCACGGCGTTGGGCACCGACGCGGGGATCGCCGAGAGCACGCCGCCCGGCAGCGTCTTGCTCATGTCGTCGCCCGGCAGCTTGAGCGCATCGCCGCCCCGCGCTGTCACGTCGTTCGCGCTGGCACCCCGTGACGCGGGCGCCGGAGGCAGCGGCTGGGTCTTGTTGTCCTCGGGCCGCTTCACCGCGGCGAGGCTGGGCTCGGTCTTCGTCTCCGCACGCGCGGGCGCGACGGCCGGGCGAATCTGCGAGGGCCGTTTGACCTGCGCCTTGGCCGCTTCTTCGTCGGTCAACTCGCGGATCCGGAACACCCGGCCTGACGCGGCCTCGGTCACGTGGATCGAGTTGTCCTCCTGAATGTCGACCATCACGTTCTGACTGATGGTCCCCTGCTCCCCGAGTTTCTGGAGCCCGGCCTTGAGCGCGGACATCCAGTTATCGGCGCCCACTTTCAACGTGACGTTGAACCCGTTCCCGTCGGTGGCGGGGATGTGCACCTCGAACTTGGACATGCCCAAAACCTCACCATATTTCGCGCTGATGCGGAATTTGTGTCTGCTAAGGAGGTGCACATGCCCGAAGAAAAAGGACTGGGGTCGAAGTTCCTCGGCCTGTTCGTCGAGTCGAAAGATGGCACCCCCGAAGAGGGTACCGAGGCGGTCGAGCGCTCCGACAAGGAGAAGACACCCGCGGAGCTGGTCGCCGAGCTGGCCGGTCAGTCCGCGCCGAAAAGAGGGCCGGCCGCCTCACCCGGCCCTGCCCCCGCGCCCGCCCCCCGCCCTGCCATGCCCGCGCCCAGTGGCCCGGTGACGGCCGCCACCGTCGACTTCGACGCGGTCTTCAAGACCACCGGCCTCGACGCAAGCGATCTCGACCGGGTGCGGAAGGCCGAAGAGCTGCTCAAGGGGTTGCCCGAATCGACCCCCGTCGACGTGAAGCGCCAGATCGTCGAGGCCTCGTTGAAGGCCTTCGGCTTCGACATCGCCAAGATCGTCGGCGCCGCGCAGCAGCAACTCAAGGCGCTCGACACCTGGGTGCGGCTCAACGAGCAGCAGACGGTCAAGGGCATCACCGATGCGCAAACCCAGATCGCGCAGCTCGAGGACAAGGTCATCTCGCTCAAGGCCGACATCACCAAGCGCACCGATCAGCTCGCCTCGCTCACCGCTGCAGCCGAAGGCCGCAAGGGCCAGGTGCACCGGGTGCTCGAGTTCTTCAACGCTCCGGCAGCGCCTGCTGCCAAACCGTAACTTCTTCGTTCATCAGTACTTCAGGGGCCTTCATGAAACTGACTCCGTTCGGAAAATTGTTCATCGTTTTGGTGGCTGTCGGCGTGCTCGGCTTCGTGGCGTTCAGAAAGTACGGCGATCAACTGCGCGCCTGGTCGGGCGCGACGAAGAAAGACGACACCGGCAAGAAGCCCGAAGGCGCTGAAGTCACCAAGGACGACTTCGCCAGCCTCAACAACGGCATCAGCGACGCGCCCCGCGAAGGCGGCCTCAAGGTCGTCGGCGGCGCCACGCCCGGCACCACGATGCTCAACCGCCCCTTGAAGGTGGGCATCAACACCTGGGCAGGTCACGCGCCCGGCATCGTGGCCAACGGCGGCATGAAGCCCGGC
Organism: Archangium sp.; assembly: GCA_031412555.1. Lineage (GTDB taxonomy): Bacteria > Myxococcota > Myxococcia > Myxococcales > Myxococcaceae > Archangium_A. The sequence continues at coordinate 3,241 of JANODF010000288.1, forward strand.
GGCGCCAGCTCGCTCTACAAGAAGAAGTACGGCCTCGACGTCGAGTTCATCCTCCTGGAGGACCCCAGCGCCAAGCTGGCCGCCTTCATCAAGGGCGACATCGACATCATGTGGGACACCGTCGACTCGTTCGCCCGCGAAGGCAGCGAGCTCAAGGAGAAGGGCCTCAAGGCGCGCTCCATCATTCAGGAAGACTGG
>JANODF010000289.1:0-27847 GCA_031412555.1 Archangium sp.
CATCAGCGCGCTGAGCATCACCCAGCGGCAGGCGTCTTCGTCGCTCTTGTTGGCCGAGTTGGTCTTGGGGTTGGCCACCACCTCGCCGCGGTTCTCGCCCGGGGGGAAGGGCTGTTTGCCGAAGGAGAGGGCGATCTTCGGGTCGAGGCGACCCGACGCTTCGGGCATCGCCAGCACGTCGGCGATCTTCAGCATGTACTTGGTGTCACGAGCGAAGGCTGACCCTGAACTCACGACCAGTGCGACCACGAGCCACTTGTTCACAGTGTTCTCCAAGTCTCTCCCTCTCCCATCGGGAGAGGGTCGGGGTGAGGGCAATGAGTAACCCTACAGTTTGGTGAAGCGCACGGTCATCGAGTCGAGCTCGGCGACCGGGCCGAGCGTCTTCGTTCCTGCCCGAAGCTGGGCCTCGGTCACGGTGCTGATCGTACGCGGCGTGATCGCGTCGTCGCCGGTGCCGTCTTTCTCGAGGGCTTCGAAGGCAAAACCTGCCGCAAGAAGCTGGGCCGCGGTGGTGGTGCATCCACCGGTGGTCCAGGTGGGGAAGTAGTCGTCGGTCACCTCCGGCATGGTCGCGGAGATGCTGGTGGCCGTCGCTGGGCACCACAGACGGATCGCCGTGTCGGGACCGCTGGCGAGATCCCAGCCGGCGCCGCTCGCTTTGGTCGCAGCGATCTCGGCGTCCGTCGGCATCACGCGCCACGTGCCTGCGGGGTCGAGACCACAGGTCTGATCAGCCTTGCAGACGTCGGTGCTCGGGCACGCGGCGCAGGCGACGCCCATGGCTCCGCATTGAGCGGCGGTGTTGCCGGTCACGCAGAGTCCGGCGGCGCAGCAGCCCTGGCAGTTCGCCGCGGAGCAAGTCGCGCCGCCGCCGCCACCCGTCGCAGTACCGCCGCCTGTCGCGGTGCCGCCGCCCGTCGCAGTACCGCCGCCCGTCGCAGTGCCGCCGCCCGTCGCAGTGCCGCCGCCTGTCGCGGTGCCGCCGCCCGTCGCAGTACCGCCGCCCGTCGCAGTACCGCCGCCCGTCGCAGTGCCACCGCCTGTCGCAGTGCCGCCGCCCATGGCGCCCGCATCCATCGCGCCAGCGCCACCGTCGGCGTACGGATCGTTGGTGTTGAACTGGGTCGCGCCGCAGGCGACGAGGAAGACGACGGATGCACAGAACAGAAGCCGCATGAAGGCGGTACACCCGACTTCGCGCTTACGTGCAACTCGCGACCGTTTCTTGCGAATCCACGCGGGTGCACTCCTGACTTTGCCTGCAGGCAAGGGGAGGTTGTGAAGGTCCTCGTTCGTGCTCGAGGCGGGCTGGCCTCTCTGCACGGCGCTGATTTCTCCTGCTGCACGCGGCTTCGTCCGGGGCGCGTGTTTTCAGTCACTCCGACCAAATGTCGGTCGTTCGCCTGCTGACCGACATTTGCACGTGAACCTCGCCCTTTTGTGGCGCACGGGCACTCCAATTTCGCGCCACGGGCGCTCGTCTCCAGAGAAAAGTGGGGCCACAGAGCCGAGATTTCGGGTTCAAACCGCCCTGACCGACATTTTGTCGGAGTGGCGTTCAAAGGCTCCTGGGCTGAGGTCCGAAGCTTCGTGCAGGGCGGCCAGCCCGCTTCGAGCAGGAACGATGAACGTCATTCACCCGCGCCTTCGAACTGCTTGTTGATCGCAGCGGCCCCTCACCCCGACCCTCTCCCCGCTTCGCAGGGCGAGGGGGATCAAGGGAGCGTGACTTCGTAGACCGACACGCCACTTCCCTCGAGGGCGTACAGCTTGCGCGTGCGGTCGAGCGCGATCTCGCCCGCGTGCACCGGCAGGCTGATCACCTTCGTGCCCTCCGTGCTGAGCACCTCGACGCTCGAGCCCGTTCCCACGAACACGTGCCCCTTGCCGTCGAACACCAGCGATCGCCCGTGCACGCCACCGACCTTGGCCTTCACCGCCGCCTTCGCGTCGAGCACCTCGATGCCTTCGCGATTGAGCAGGAACGTTGCCTGTTCCATCCACCGCCCCGAAACGGAGCAGAGGCTGTCTTCCAACGCCAGCTTCGTCCAAAGCCCGCTAGCATTCAGGCACACGCTGGTTTCGGGAGGGGTTCACATGCACGGTCACGTCACACGCCTCATGGTGTCGGTCTTCGTCTTGGTTTCGAGTGGTGCGTTCGCCGAGGAGTACTTCGTCTCCATCGGGCGCGGCAAAGGCAAGGACGCCACGAAAGAGAAGCCGGCGAAGGATCTCGGCAACATCGTGGCGAAGCTCAAAGACGGCGACACCATCAACATCGCCGAAGGCGTGTACCTGGGCCGGGACGAGTCGGGCAGCGATCAGGTGCCGGTGGCCGTGAAGATCCTCGGCGGTTGGGCAGATGACTTCAGCAAGCGTGATCCCTGGGGTGCGCACAAGACCGTCTTCGCGGGCACCAACGCGATGGGAGGCTCGACGCAGTACCGGCTCAACGTCTCTCCCACCAACTGCGCCGAGATCCTCATCGACGGCATCGTCTTCGACAACGGCCCTCGCAATTATTACCAGGGCGAGAAGGAGCTCGTGATCAACCGCATGGCGAGCGCGACCAAGAACAGGAACCCGACGCCTGAGTCAGGCGCCATCAAGCTCGAGCTGCCCAAGAAGTGCGCGGGCACCATCTCGAACAACGTGGTGATGAACACGGCGCCCACCGGCGGCGCGATCTCGGCCTGGGGTCACCAGGCCGGCACGCTCACCATCAAGAACAACCTCGTCATCAACAACACCGGTGAGGGCATCTTCGCCTACAGCAAGTGGAAGTCGGACAAGGACCAGCCCCAGTTCATCATCGAGAACAACACCATCCTGTTCTCGTGGAAGCACGACCCCATCGCCAGCTACGGCGGCAACGCGCTCAAGATCGACGCGGAGATCCGTCTCTCCGCCTCGAACAACGTCTTCGCGTTCTCCGACTACGGCGGGGTGGACAACATCAAGCTCGCCAAGAAGATCACCCTCAAGGACAACCTCTTCACCGGCAACCGGCTGTACGACTACCGCGAGTTCAACACGAGCGTGAAGGTCTCCGAGTTCGAAGACGAAGCCGATCAGCTCGAGGCCTCCACCGGCAACATGACCGCGGAGATCAAGGTGCCCGTGGGCGAAGCGTTCGCCACGCTCTACGCGGGCCGCAAGGAGATCAGCCGCGCGGCCGTCGACGCGAAGGCGAAGGCCTCGAACAACGGCGCCAATGCACTGCGTGGCATGCTCGGTCTGCCGCTGCAGGCGAACGCGGTGGGTGGCGACGCCGAGGTGTGGCTGCCCCGCATCGCGATCGATGACGCCATCAAGGCGGGCACCACGAAGTACGAGGCGAAGTACGGCTGTCAGAAGCCCTGATCAGCCGAGTTCTGCCAGCCGGTGGAGCCGCACGCCTTCCGGGGCTCGCCCCCGAAAAGTCCGCACGAAGGCGTGCCGGCGCAGCGTGTGATTCTTCGGGTTGGGGTAGCGAAGCACCTTCTGCTCCAGCTCTGACTTGAGCTGGGCAGCGGTCACCGGGCCCCACTTACACTCGCCGAGTTCTGTGACGCCGTCGCCGCGCACGCCCACCAGATCGATCTCGACGTCGCGCGACCAGTAGGCGCCGACCTCGACCCCGGCCTTCACCCCTTCCGCTTCGAGAATCCGGGGGAGCGCTTCGCGGCAGAGGCGCTCGAAGCAGCCGCCCGCCCAGGCGTCGAGCTGTGGCTCGACCAATCGTTCCCAGGCCCGGTGCGGGTCGAGCTGAGCCAGCTGACTGCGATGCGGAAACACGAATCGGAACCAGAAGCGCAACAGCGCGTCGTCGAGCACGAAGCGCACGTCGGTGCGCCGGGGCTTGGTGCCCGTCACCGGGTATCGCCTGGAGACGTACCCGAGTGAGACCAGTTGCTCGAAGGTGTAGTGCAGGTTGCGCTCAGGCACGCCTGACGCCAGCGCGATGCTCTTGGGCGTGTGCGCGCCCGTGGCAATGGCCATCAGCACGGCATGAAACGGGGCCACGTCGCGAAGCTCTTCGCGGAGCAGGAACTCTGGTTCACGGAAGAGCGGGGCGAACTCATCGAGCAGGGTCCGTTCGACGTTCTGCCTGAACGAAGCGCGCCCCTCGAAGCTGGCCAGGTACTGCGCCACGCCCCCGCAGACGAACCAGGTCAACGCCTGCTGTTCGATCGATGCGCCCGGATGAAACTGGCGCGACTCGACGAACGAGAACGGCTTGAGGTGGAGCTGTGCGGTTCGTCGCCCGAAGAGCGGGCTCTTTTCGCCCAGCACCTCGCGCTCCATGAAGCCGATGAACGAGCCACAGACGATCAACATCACCTTGCCACTGCGTTTCCAGGAGTGGTCCCACAGTTCCTGCAACACCGAGGGCAACTCAGGGCTGGCTTCGACGGTCCATTGAAACTCGTCGAGGATCAGCACCAGCTTACCGGGGCCTTTCCATCGGCCCACCACCAACTCGAGGGCCTTTTTCCACGAGTCGACTGCGATCTGAGCCAGCAGTGGTTCACCGAACGCGGTGGAGGCCTCGAGCATGAACTCTTTGAGCTGAAGCGCGGCAGGGGCGACCTTCCCGACGTGAAAGACGCCCTGGTGCTTCTGGCTGAAGTGGCGCAGCAGTTCGGTCTTGCCGATGCGCCGCCGCCCGTAGACTGGCACGAAGCTGCCACTTGGCGCCGCCCACTGGCGCTGCAGTGCGGCGAGTTCGTGGAGGCGCCCGACGAAGTGGCTCATCGTCGTAACGTAACTTGTCGCAATATGTTTTGACAAGTCACGTTACGACAACTTTAACGGCGGTCCGGGTGTAGAGAAGGGCATGGCGACGGCGAACCGCTCGGCGGGACTGGCGTTGATTCGGGGTGATGGCCCTGCACGCGAGGTGCTGCTGGTGCACCCCGGGGGGCCGTTCTGGGCGACGAAGAACGAAGGCGCGTGGAGCCTGCCCAAGGGGCTGCTCGATCCGGGTGAAGAGCCGCTCGCGGCTGCGAAGCGCGAGTTCTCTGAAGAGGTGGGTCACCCCGCTCCAGCAGGGCCCTACGTCGCGCTCGGTGAGGTCACGCTCAAGAGCGGCAAGAAGGTGATCGCGTTCGCCGCGCGCGGCGAGCTCGATGCCGCCGCCATCCGTTCGAATGAGATCGACCTCGAGTTCCCGCCGCGCTCGGGGAAGACCATCCGCATTCCCGAAGTGGATCGCGCCGAGTGGGCGACGCGGGAGCGGGCCAGGCTGCTGATCAACCCTGCGCAGGTGCCGTTGATCGAAGCCGCGATGCGCGCGGTGTTCTAGGACGGGACTCCCGGTGCGGCTCCTTCGCAGGGCGAGGGAGCGCGGCTGGTCAGCGCCGGCGGGTCGACTTGGGCACCGGCTTGGGCGCGACCTTCTGCTTCGGCGCAGGCGGCTTCACCGCGACTTGCTTGCCCGGCACCGGCTTCTTCGGAACCTTGAGCTCTGCCTGATCAGAATCCTGCAAGCCATCCGTGCGTGGCAGCGGGGGCGCTGAGAGCCCGCTGGGCAACTCGAGCCCATGCACCAGCACCTGGTGAAACACGCAGCGGCCCTCCAGGCACCCGACCGCCAGCCGCGGTGAATCACCCAGCAGCTGCCGCCAGTACGGCCCCAGCCACAAGCCATCACCGAGCACCCGCGCGTCGCGCCCTTCACCTGCGACGGCGAACAGCTCACCCGTCTCGGGATCCATCCTCAGCGCGAGCCGCTGGCCCACGCGCTTGACCGGCAGCGGGGCCTGCATGAAGCCGCGTTTGTCGGGACCCAGGGCCCACTCCAGCGTCGGCTCGGTGTCTCCCCCTGAGACCACCAACGCCACGTACCGCCCATGTTCACCCAGCAGCATCAGCGCGCTGCGGGCATCAGGCCTCCGGCCGCGGAAGAGCTCCCAGAGCGGCTCCAGCCTTCCCGCGGGGGTCTCTTGCGTGTCGACCACCGCCGAGAAGTCGACGCCCGAGCCCATCACCTCGGCGTCGATCACCACGCGGCCGGTGGCTTCGTCATCGACCTCGCCGAAGTCGATCACCCCGCGATCGATCACCGGCTTGCGGCCCAGGGCCATCAACCCCACTGTGTCGGGGCCATCACCGATGGTCACTTCGCGGGTCGACTTGTCCACCCGGCCGGGGCTGGTGAGCGGGAACTTGGCCCCGAAGTCCGTCATCAGCTCGACCCCGGCCAGCACGCGTTTGCTGTCTGACCGGCTGCGCAGGAAGACGGCGCCGATGATGATCAACGCCAGCATCACCACCACGATCGACGCGGTGCGACCGACCCGGCGGCCGATCTCCTGCGCGCGGCGAAGCAGGCGCTGCGGCGGCGTCTCCTTCGACTTGCTCAAGAACGAGCTGACCTGCACCACCCGCTCGAGGTCCGCGATCAACGCGGCCGCCGTGGGGTACCGATCGTCGGGGTTCGGCTTGAGGCAGCGCGAGATGATGCCGTCGAGGCGCTTGTCGAGATCGGGCTTCTTCGTCGACGGTGGATCGAACTGCCCGATGGGCAGCTCACCGGTGAGCGTCTCGTAGAGCATCACGCCCAACGAATAGAGATCGGCGCGCGGGCCTGCGCTCTTCGCGTCGACCGATTGCTCGGGCGCCATGTACGAGGCGGTGCCCATCGACACGTGCGTCTGGGTGAGGTGCCGTTGCGCGGGGCCGTGCGACTCGTCGAGACCCGCGAGCCCGAAGTCGGTCACCTTGGGAATGCCGCCGGCCTGCTCGTCGAACAGAATGTTCTCGGGCTTGAGATCGCGGTGGATGACGCCGCGCCCGTGCGCGTAGTCGATGGCCCGCGCCACCAGCAGCATGGTGACCAGCGCGCGGTTGGTGTCGAAGTCGGGGTCGCGCATCTTCTCGCGCAACGACGGCCCGTCGACGAACTCCATCACCAGGTAATAGGTGTCACCGGTCTTGCCGCGATCGACGATCGAGACGATCTGCGGGTGCCGCAGCGTGGCCAGCGCCGCGCCTTCTTTCTCGAACCGCCCGATGAACTGGTCGTCTTTGGCCAGCTCCTGCTTGAGCAGCTTGACCGCGACGGTGCGCTGGAGCGACAGCTGCGTCGCCATGTGCACCTCGCCCATGCCGCCTTTGCCGACGAGCTGTTTGAGCTCGTACCCGGGGATGGCCGGGGGCTCGACCTTGCGACTGATGGCGGTGTCCATCATGGGCGGTATGCCGAACTCTCCTGTCGTTCGTCTCTACTCAGTGACGATGACGACGCAGCTCACCAATACGCCGAAGTGGCGAAAGGGGCAGGGGAATTCATGCTGAATTCCATCAGCGTGTCACCACCGGCCGCTGCGATTGTAAGCCGCGATGCGGCCCTGACAGCTGCCCGTCCGGGGCTCGAGGCCCTTGCACGTCGGCTGGTGTGGGACAGGGAAGAGGCTCGCGATGTGGTGCAGGGTGCGCTGCTCGAAGCGCTCGACCGCTGGGACACGGTGCGTGACGCGAATGCGCGCGCGGGGTGGCTGCGGCGCATCGTGGTGAATCGGGCGTACTCGCACCTGAGGCGGCGGCGTTTCTGGAACGCGGTGGGTGCGTTGCTGCAGGTGGCGGAGGTCGACGTGGCGCCTTCACCCGAAGACGCCGCCGAGAAACGCGAGCACCAGGCGCGGCTGCTGGCGGTGTTGGAGAAGTTGCCGGCGCGGCAGTCGATGGCCTTCACCCTGCGCTACCTCGAGAGCTGGAGCCTCGACGAGGTGGCGGAGTCGATGGCCATCGATCGCGGCACGGTGCGCATTCACGTGCAGTGCGCGGTCGCTGCGTTGAGGGCGGCAGGCGTGCTCGAAGCTCGAGGTGAATCATGAACCCATGTGACTTGATGCAGCAGGCCGTGCTCGATGAATCGTTGCCGCGGCCCGGCAACTTCGAAGCCCACCTCGCCTCGTGCACCGAGTGTGGCGAAGTGGCGTCTGCCCACCGCGCAGCGTTGCGGTTGAGGGGCGAGACCTGGTCACGCACGCGCGTACGCCCGATGCCCGAGGTGCGGCGCCGGGTGGGCATCGTGGCGGGGCTGGTGTTGGCGCTCGGTGGCGGTGGTGGGCTGCTCGCGCTGCAGTTCGGCGATCGACCCGGGCTCGCGCAGCAGACGCCCGGCCGCTCCCAACGTGAGCTTCCCGTGATGGCCGTCGAAGCCGATGAGGCCGACTTCTTCGCGCTCGCGCAGCTGCAGGCCTCGGTCTCGGCAGACAGCCGGCGCGACCCCCGGAATGACGCCGCGGCCGTGCGTGTGTTCGGCGCGTTGCCGAGTTGGACCGCGCCCACCCGAACCCGGCCGATGCGCTCCCTGGGGCGGTCGGCTTCACCTGTCGTCTTCACTTCGGAGGATTCACCATGAAGTCACGCTCGTTGCTGTTGTTGCCGCTGCTCACGGCGGCCGTCTGTTTCGCGCAGGCCACGCCGAGGCCGTCGGCTCCACCGAAGGCGCCGAGTCCTCCCATGGCGCCGATGCCGCCCCTTCCGCCGCTGCCTCCGATGGGCATGGGCTACGGAGGCGCGCCCGGCATTCCGGCGCAGGCGGCGCAGAAGGCCGGCATCAGCTCGGAGACCCAGAAGAAGGTGCGCGACTTGTCGTTCGAAGCGAACGACTCACTCATCACGCTCGAGGCTGACTTGAAGCGCGCGCAGCTCGATCTCGAGAAGACCCTCGCGCAGCCTCAGGTGGATGAGCCGACGGTGATGAACAAGCTGGAGGTCGTCAGCCGGGCTGAGCTGGCGGTGCGGAAGAATCGCATGGGGTTGATGGTGCGCATCCGCAAGACGGTGGGGCCGGAGTCCTGGGAGAAGCTGCAGGCCGAGATGCCCGGGCCGGATCGCATGATGATGATGTTGCCTGCGGGGCCGGGTGGCGAACGCCGTGAGCTGCGGGTGATCCGCACATCCGAGGGCGGAGAGCAGGTCGACATCATCGGGCCAGAATGATCCCCTCTCCCTTCGGGAGAGGGTCAGGGTGAGGGCCAAATCAATCTGCACAAACCCGTGTCCTCAACCCGTCGATCACCTGATCGAAGTCCTGCTGTTGCGGAGTCTGAAAATCCTTTTCCTTCAGTGAACGCACCGCCGCGAGAAACTTCGGCAACCCACCACACGCCCGCCGCAGCCGCTCGAACGCCGGCCGTCCCGTGTCGTAAGTCCGGCTGCCCGCGAGGTCCGCATTGTTGAACCGCCGCCTCAACCCCAGCGTCTGCTGCAACACCGTGAGCCGGGCTTCTTTCAACGCGAACTTCTCCGAGTCACTGCGAGCCGAGCGATAGATCGCATCCAGCTCCTCGTACGCCAGGTGCATTTCCTTCACGAAACGTGCGGCCCGTTCATCGCCGGCGATCATCGCCTTCGCTTCCTCCGACTGCAGCCCCGAGCGGCCCACCACCAACAACCACGTCAGCTCGTCGGCCACGAAGCTGGCGAGGCTCTCGTCGAAGGCCGACTGGTTCTTCACGTAGATCGTCGCGTGCACGCTCTCGTGAAGGATGACGTTGGCCAGCTCGCCGAACGCCTCGGGCCCCTCGGGAATCATGGTGGAGAGCACTGGATCCTTGAACCAGCCGAGCGTCGAGTACGCCGACGCGGTGCGCACGGTGACGTCGAGATCGCGCTCCTCTTTCGCCAGGTCAGCAGCGAACGAACGCGCCGCTTCGGGGTTGAAGAAGCCCAGATACGGCACCGTGCCCACGATGGGGAACGCCCAGCGTTTCGGCTCGAACGAGAGGCTCTTGCAACCCTGCACCACCCACACCGCCGCGGGCCGATGGAGATCCGCGTAGCGCTCGTAGTTGCCCGTGGGCGTCAGCCCGTTGAGCTGCCCATAGCGTTTGATGGCCGGCACCTTCGAGAGCAGCGCCCGAATGCGCGGAGGCACGGAGGGATCCTCCTTCACCGCCGACAACGGCCTCGCCACGTGCAGCAATTCGTACTGACCGCTGGCGGCCTGGAGCAGGTAGCCGGTGGTGAAGCAGCCGCTCCCGCCGATCATCGCCAGGAGCAGGAGGAGCCACCGCATCGCGCGCAATCTGCCACACTCCGCTGATGTCGTCGGAGCCGCGCAGTACCCGCCGCCCGTGGATTCGTTCAGGCTTGATGGGGTTGGTGCCGCTGCTGCTCCCGTTCGTCTGGGTGCTGGAGCTCGACTCCTGCGGTCACGCGGTGCCGCTGGAGAAGGAGATCACCGGCCTGATGGTGTTCGGCCGTTTCGACGTCGAGGGCTGGCTGCTGGTGGCGGCGGTGATGCTCGCGGCGTTGATCACCCCGTACCTCGCCGCGAAGGTTTCGCACCTCGGCTACCGGGTGTGGATCCACGTGGTGGGCCTGGTGGCTGCCGGGATGGCAGGCTACGTCGCGTTCTTCGGCATGTTCTTCACCCTGTTCGCCGACCGGGTGGTGCGGGGCGTGGGCTGGCTGGTGCTCGCCGCCTTCGCAGGGTCTTTCGTCGATGCGGTGGTCCGTGTGGTGTGGAGCACGCAGGAGTGGCTGCGTGCGCGCAAGGTCACTTCTTCTTGAGCAGCTCGGCGAACGACCGTTTCGGAGGGTTGCGGCGCAGCTCATCGGCCAGCCGTTCACGCTCTGCCTCGACCACCTTGTCGCGCCGGAGGTCGGTCGCTTCGGTGGCTTCGTTCTTGGTGACCGCCGACAGCGGCCGAATGCCTTCGATGCGGCGGTCGTGGCGGTACTCGGAAGCCATGGACGCAGTGTAGTCGCGCCTTCAGCGCCGGGTGAAGCTGCCCGGTGCCTCGGTGCGGCTGCGGCGGGCGATCGCCTCTTGCGCCAGGGCCTTGCCGACGAAGCGGTCGATCTGCCGCCACGCTTCATCCGACAGCAGGATGCCGATGTGGTCGACGCCTTCGAGGCGCACCAGCTCCCTTGGCCCGGCGAGCGCTTCGTAGATGCGCAGCGAGTGGCGCAGCGGCAGGTAGGTGTCTTCCGAGCCGTGCAACAGCAGGGTGGGCACGGTGATCTGCCGTGCCGAACGCTCGGGGGAGATGTCGGCCACGTGGAAATCGGCGGCCTTCTCCGCGACGTCGATCGCCTTCTGCTTGCCTGCCTTGCCGAGGATGGCGGGCGCGTGATCGTCGATGACGGTGGTGAGATCGGCGAAAGCGGCGCCGGCCACCACCACGCGCACGCGTTGATCGACCGCGGCCGTCTGCAGCGCCACGGCCGCGCCCAGCGACTCGCCCACCAGCACCACGGGCAGCTCGCGGCCCCACTTCTGGAGCGCCACGTCGATCACCAGGCGGAGGTCTCCGACTTCTTTCGCGCCGTAGGTGACGAACTCGCCCGTCGAGCGGCCGTGTGCGCGTTGATCGAACGCGACCACCGCGATCCCCCGCTCGACGAAGCGCTGCGCGGCGGCCACGAAGTGTTGACGGTTGATGTCTTTGCCGTGCACGAACACGAGCACGGCGGTGGGCGGCTGCGGGGGCGTGAAGAGCCAGCCGTCGAGTGCGATGCCGTCACGGGTGGTGACGGAGAACGCGTCGTGCGCGAGGTCGGGGTCGCCCACGACCGGCACTCGCATGGGCAGCAGGAGCGCGCCCGCCGCGGCGTTGCCCGCCACACAGCCTGAGCAGGCGAGGGTGACGGCGGCGGTGAGAAGAAGGGTGCGGAGCATGGGCGCCGGGCTGAGCACGGAGCGTGCCGGGTGCAAGTCGCTGGAGAGCAAGTGGCGGCGTGCGCAGGAAGCTGCGCAGTCGTGAGCAAACAACCGCACGCGCTTCGGCGAATGACTTACGGAGGCATCACCGTGTTGATGACCTTGCGGTTGCTCCGGCGGTAGGTGCGGAAGTCGCCATCGCAGGTCATGACGATGGCGCCTGGGTGAAGGTCGGCGAGTCTCACCAGGCACGCGTCGGCGAAGGACATCGGCACTGAGGCGTACTTGTCCATCAGCTGACGCAAGGTGGGCAGCTCTGACCCGAGCGGCTGGAGTTCGATTCCCATGCGTTCGGCCAGCTCGAGCACCACCGACCGGCGATGACGATTGCGCGCCAAGACGAAGCTCGCTTCGCTCACGATCGACTCGCAGCTGACCAATCGTCCGGTCAGCGCGTCAAAGGCGTCCGCCGCCCACTCGTGATTCCGATCTCCAGCCGACAAGAACGCCACCAGAGGTCCGGTGTCGATCAAGGTCGTGCGAGTCACTCGCCGTAGCCCTTGAGGTGCTTCTGGTTCGCCGACAGGTCACGAGGCAAGCCCTTGAGGCAGCCCTTGAGGTCGCTGACCGCGCTCCCCGCTGACCTGTCAGCCGCCGTGTAGGCCTCGAGCGCGTCGCGCACGACCTCGGTTCGGCTCACATTTCGTCGCTTCGCGAGACGTGACACCTTGGCGCTCAGCGTTCTCGGCAGCTTGATGGACATGGATTCCATGGGCTCTCCGTAATTCGAAGCTGACAGGACGGTATTTCCCGCCGCCGACACCGTCAAGCCCGTCATTCACACGAACAATCACGCTCCGGCGCGAGGGCGAACGTCTCTGCGACGACCCCCGTCGGAATGCTGAACTGGCGCGCGTTCAAGCCCAGTGAAGGCTCCAGCTCGCCGCGCGCCCCCAACGTCCACCGGTACTTCTCGCGGCTGCGCAGCCACGACACCGCCTGACTCTCAGAGGCCGCGCTGATCACCGAATACTCCACGCCCGCGTGCAGCGGCACCGGCACCCACACGACCAGGCTCTGGCCGCCCAGCGGCAGCGCCAGCCGATGCACCTGCCCGCTGTTGGCCTCGATCGTGAATTCCTCGAACTCACTGCACGCATCGGCGACCGCCAACGGCGTGGTGACCAGGAAGACCTCGCCTGGATCTCTCGCATCGACCGTGAAGCGCAGCCACGGACGCGGTGCGAGCTTGATGTGCTCGAGCCACGTCCTGGTGGCGGCTGCACGTTTCAACTCAGCCGGGCTGTCGGTCTGACACCGCGCGCGCGCATCGAGCCCGCTCACGCAGACGGACTTCGCCAGCGACTTCGGCCGCGCTTTCGTCAAATCGAACCAGCTCGCCGAAGGCGGATCCTCCGTCGTGCACGCCCATGCGAAGCGCAGTCCGCTCACCGGCGCGAGGTTCTTCGCGAGCGCCGCCTGAACCATCGACGACGCGCGCTGAACGGCCCACGCCGCACGCAGCAGGCCTTTCCGGGTGCGCTCACTTCGTTCGATGCGCCAGGCCTGCTGCCAGAACACCACCGCCTTCAGCTTCCCCTCGAGCGAAGCGGGCTGCTGCATCGCCTGCAGCATCAAGCGCTCCGGCTTCAGCGGCGTCGGGGCCAGATGTGTCCGCCGCACGCGTCCCGTCACGGGCGATGAGACCACGCGCAAGGGCTCGCGCTCCGTCTCTGCGTAGATCGCCACCTGCGCGAAGGCGACGCTCACCTCGGCCCATTCGCCCGTGACCGTCTTCACCTCGACCTGCGTGTCGAGCGGCAGCGCCGTCTTCTTGCCGCCGGAGGAGACGAGCGTCGCCGCATCTTCACGGACCCAGGCCGGGCCCGGCGTGCTCGACAGACCCGCATCGGGTTCATCGAGCGGGAGCGGCGGCTCCGGCTCGAGCTCGAAGCTCTTCTCACCGCGCCGGGTGGCGAACTGCGCGATGACCGAGGTCTGCCACGGCTCGGGAGAGCCCAGCAGCTGGAGCGCCGCTTCCGCCCTCGCGGGGTCCGTCATCATCAGCTCGAGCAGCCGTTCGTCGGTCTCCACGTCGGAGGGCAACGGCCGCTCGTCGGGGAAACCGGCGATCAAGTCGGGTGCGGGCGCGGGGAGCTCCAGTTCGGGCTCGGCCGGCTTCGGCATGACGATGGGCGCAGTTGCGGCCACCACGACTGGCGGTGCTTCGGTACACGACGACAAGAGCACCACCACCCAACCCCTGATCCGCATGCGGCGAGCGTATATGACGTTCTCCATGACCACCGTGCGCGCAGTGGAGCCGAAGGACGTGAATGAGGTCATCGCGCTCGTGCGCACCACCCTGGGCGAGTTCGGCATCGGTTTTGGTGAAGGCGCAGCCACCGATGAGCAGCTGCTCCAGTTGCCTGGCAGCTACACCGACCACGGCGGCGCCTTCTTCGTGGCGCTCGATGAACAGCGGGTGATCGGCACCGCGGGCGTCGCCTTGCTGGGTCCGGGGCTCTTCGAGCTGCGAAAGATGTTTCTGGATCCATCGGTGCGCGGGCAGGGCCTGGGCCAGCAGCTCTTCGACGCGTGCCTGGCCTTCGCGAGGGCCCAGGGTGGACGACGTGTCGTGCTGGACACCACCGAGAAGATGAGCGCCGCCATCGCCTTCTACGAGCGCAATGGGTTCGTGCGCGATGACAGCCAGCGGCGGGCGTCCCGGTGCAACCGGGGGTACCGGCGGGAGCTGTAGCCGGCCCTCATCTTCTTTTCCTGGGTCGCTACGCCTCGGCGCCACGCCCAGCGTTCCGCTGGACCGGCTGCTCTCTCCCCGCTGGCGCAGGGCGAGGGAGAACAAAGACGCAACCTCTGACGCGCTGCTTCCGAGAATGAAGGCAGAGCTCTCAATTGCGCCTTTCTCCTCTCGTTCAGCGCACCAGCAGCCCTTCGCAGCGAGCGCTGAGCCCCTCCGACCACGAGAAAGCGACCCGTCTTTCCAGGGAGATGGCGCTCTTCACCCGGCTCCAGGGCGGCGCGGCACCCGCCTCGAAGCTCGCCCCCGGCACCGCTGCCTTCAACAGCGCGGCGCGGAAGGATTACGCCGACCTGCTCGACCTTCACCAGGCGCCGAAGCTCACCACGGCGTTCGTGGTGCAGAAGCTCGAGACCCTGCCTGCGCCCGTCGGCGCGGCCTTCGACACCTTTCGCAACCAGCACGCAGGCCGCGCTGAAATTGCGCTGAGCACCATCGACGGTCACCGCACCTGGCAGGCGCAGGTGGTTCAGCACGGTGGCGCGCAGGTGGTGTTGCTCGACGTCAAAGGCAGCGAGCTCGCCCGCGGTGTGGTGCGTGGTGCCGCCGTCGCCTGGCGCTGAAGTTTCTTCTCAGCGACGCAGCCGTTCAGCCAACACGGCGCGCATCGCATCCAGACGCATCGGCTTGGTGAGGTAGCCATCGGCCTTCGCCGACTTGGCCGCCGCGATCAGCCGATCTTCACCCATCGCCGACAACAGAATCACCGGCGTGCGCGACAGCGTGGCGTCACTGCGAATCGCTTTGCAGACCTCGAGGCCATCGAGCCCGGGCATCAACACGTCGAGGAACACCAGGTCGGGGCGCTCTTTGCGGATCAGCTCGAGCGCCACGTCACCGCGCTCGGCGCGCACCACCCGATACCCGGCCTTGGTCACCACGCGCGAGGTGAAGTCGAGGATCGACGGATCGTCATCGGCGACCAGCACGGTCCTCGCCAATGACGGGCCCTGCGTGCGTTGGCCCAGCAGCACCTCCACCGCGAAGAGCAGCCGCTTCTCCATGGTGGCGTCGACGTCGAGCAGCTTGAGCCCGGCCAACGAGAGGTCGGCCCTCGTCCACAACACGGTCGCGGAGAGCGCGGCTTCGGTGCCATCGGGCAGCTGGAGCGCGAGCGCCACCTGGCCGTCTTTCACCAGCGGCTGGGGCGTCTTCAAGGTGACGCCGTGCGCCGACAGGCTCTTGGTCGAGCAGCCACTCATCGGCACGGGCCGCAGCACCCGCGCGGGCAGATCACAATCGGCGCGGGGTTCAGCCCGGCCTGCCACCCGCGCAGCGTCGTCGTGATCCGCCACCAGCGCGCGCACCTTCTCGAGAGAAGGCTCGTCGAGTTTCACCAGCACGCCGGCGGCCTGACCGATGGCCAGGGGCCTCACCTGCTGCACCACTGCGTTGATCTGAATCGGCTCGTCGAACTCGGGAGCGTCGATCTCCACGCTCACACGAGTCCCGATGGCCATCGCCACGGTGGTGGGTACGAAGACCCGTTCTCCCCCGGAGACGACGACCTCGGACCACAACCGCGCACGAGCGAGGAAGTGGAGACGGAGGGCCATCAGGTGGTCACGTTGAACCGGAAGTGCATGCAGTCGCCATCCTGCACCACGTATTCTTTTCCTTCGATACGCAGCAGGCCTTTCTCTTTCACGGCGGCTTCGCTCCCCAGATCCAGCAAGTCCTTGCAGGACATCACCTCGGCCTTGATGAAGCCCTTCTCGAAGTCGGTGTGAATGACCCCGGCGGCTTGCGGCGCGGTGTAGCCCTTGTGAATCGTCCAGGCGCGGCACTCCTTCTCGCCGACCGTGAAGTAGGTCTGCAGGCCGAGCATGCGGTACCCGGCGCGCACCACCTTGTTGAGGCCCGGCTCGTCGAGGCCTGAGTCCTTCAGGAAAGAGGGGCGATCTTCTTCGGGCAGCTGCTGAATCTCGGCCTCCAGCGCAGCGGCGAGCACCACCACTTCGGCCTTCTCGCGGGCGGCGATGGCTTTGACCTTCTGCACCAGCGGCTCTTTGTCCTGCGTGGCCAGCTGCGACTCGGCCACGTTGGCGATGTAGAGCACCGGCTTGTTGGTGAGGAGAAAGAGGTCCTTGATGATCTCCTGCTCGTTGTCCATCAGGTCATGCCCACGCACCGGCATGCCCTGGTCGAGCTTGGCCTTCACCTTGAGCAGCACGGCCAGCTCGGCCTTGGCGATTTCGCCTTCTTTGCCCGGGCCCTTGGCGTTGCGCGCCGTCTTCTCGAGGCGCTTCTCCACCGTCTCGAGATCCTTGAGGCAGAGCTCGGTGTCGACCACGTCTTTGTCACGCTCGGGATCGACGCTGCCTTCGACGTGGGTGACGTTGTCGTCGACGAAGCAGCGCAGCACGTAGAGCACCGCGTCGACCTGGCGGATGTTCGCGAGGAACTGGTTGCCCAGGCCTTCACCCTTCGAGGCGCCGCGCACGAGGCCCGCGATGTCGACGAACTCGAGCGTCGTGTAGATGAGCTTGAGGGGCTTCACCTTGGCTGCGATCGCCGCGAGGCGCTCGTCGTGCACCGGCACGATGCCCACGTTCGGCTCGATGGTGGCGAAGGGGTAGTTGGCAGCCAGCGCGCCGGCGTTGCTCAGCGCGTTGAAGAGGGTGGACTTGCCCACGTTGGGGAGCCCGACGATTCCGATGGAGAGACCCATAGCAGTCAGGCCGATACCACCTCCCTCCCCCGGGCGCACGGGCTCTCGGGAAAGGAGGGTGACCTCGGGGCTCCACGCCCCCATGATCAGGGGCATGTCGATCGATCGAGGGGACGCACACCTGGCAGACGCGAAGACGTGGCAGCGCGCGTGCCGGCACATGGGCATGTTTCTGTGGTGGGCGGCCGAGCGCGGGCTTGCGTCCGACATTCACGAGCTGGAGTCGATGCGGCGCGACCCCACGGAGCACTTCCTCTCGGAGTGTGACGCCAAGCTGTGGGAGGAAGATCTGAACGAGCGCGGTAATGCCTTCGCGAAGCAGGAATACGGCGCCTATCTCGATGAGGTCGGGGCGTACGCGAAGGTGCTCGGCGTGGGCGACTACGAGATCCCCGAAGGGGAGGCGACCACGAAGCACTTCTTTGCCTGGCTCGATGGACGCCTGACGTAGCCGGTTCGATGGTCCTGTGTCCTGCGTCGTGGGCGCGGATGACGATGTGTGCGGCTCGAGGGGCGTGACCTGCGGCGTGCGCTGCGAGCGGTGAATACGGAGCGACGGCTGCCGACTGCTGCCCGGCACCGTGCGCCAGGGCAGCGGCTTCTGCTTCTGAGCCGAACCGTTGCTCCCAAGCAGGGCCCCACCGTTCGCATCGAGCGCAGTCGAGATGCCACTTCCGCTTCGCGCTGCAAGTGCCCCTTCGACTGGGCTCGGGGAGACCGGTGACGCAGCCCGATTCCGATTTCAGCCAACCCTCTCGGGGGGACCGGTGTGGAGTACCTCTCCTTGCGCTCGACGAGAACGGTGGCCTCGTCTGCTCACGGCACCTTCTGCAGTCCGTGTTTCTCGATGAGCCGGTAGAGCTGGCTGCGCGCGAGGTTGGCCGCGCGCGCGACTGCGGAGAGGTTGCCGGCGTGCTCGGCGATCAACGACTCGAGGTAGTGCCGCTCGAAGGCGTCGACCACGGCGTCCCGGGCCGTCGCGAATGAAGGTGTGCCGGGGCCCGCGTTCGAACCCGGCCGAAAGTCGCCCAACGTCATCGCCCGCTCGAGCGCGTTCTCGAGTTCCCGCACGTTCCCGGGCCAACGCTCGGTCTGCAGCGCTGCGAGGGTCTGCGCGCTCAACGCCGATGGCCGCGCACCGCGCCGCGCCAGCAGGTGTTCCACCAGCAAGGGCACGTCCTCCTTCCGGTTGCGCAGCGGGGGGACGTGCACCACCGCTTGCGCCAGACGGAAGAAGAGATCGCTGCGAAAGGTACCCGCGCTGGCCATCGCCTCGAGGTCGCGGTGCGTCGCCGCGATGAAGCGGCAGGTCAGCTTGCGGCGTAGCCCTTCTCCCACCCGCTGGAAGTCGCGCGAGTCGAGCGCTCGGAGCAGCTTGGGCTGCAGGTCGAGCGGCAGCTCACCCACCTCGTCGAGGAAGACGGTGCCCTCGAGGGCCTGCTCGAAGACTCCCGCGCGTGCTTCGTCGGCGCCGGTGAAGGCCCCTCGCGCGTGACCGAACAGCGCGCTCTCGATGAGGTTGGGGTTGACCCCGCCGCAGTCGAACACCACGAACGGCCGCTTCGCTGCGCGAGAGAGCTGGTGAATGGTTTGCGCCACCGCGCCCTTGCCCGTGCCGGTCTCTCCCAGCACCAGCACGTTCGCCGCACCGGGCGCGAGCACCTCGAGCTGACGAAAGAGGGCCTGCATCACGGGAGAGCGCCCCTGCAAGAGCCCCAGCTGCGCGCGCGCAGCGGGCGCGGCGGCCTCGGCGAGCGTGAAGCGCAGCACGGAGCGGCCCAGGTGCACTTCACCCCCCAGCGGCACGACGGCTTCGCGCACGCGCGCACCCAGGTAACGCACCCCGTTGGTGCTGTTGAGGTCGACCACCCTCACTCCGTCGTTCAACACCTCGAGGCGCGCGTGCTGTCGCGACACCGAGCCGTCGTCGACCACCACGTCACACGAGCGATGCGAGCCGGCGATGAGGCTGCCCGCTTCACGAATGACCGCTGCAGGCCGGCTCGGGCCGGCCACCACCTCGATGCGCACCGGCCGGGGCGAGGGCGTGCCTTCGTCGGTGATGCCTTCGGTGCGGTTCATTTCAGCGTCTCGTTCACGTTCACCGTCGCGCCTGCTTTCACCACCACGGTGCGGCGCGCGCGCGTGCCGCTCTCGGGATTGACGAAGTCGATGATCACCGTCCCCGCGGGCACCGTGTAGCGGCCGATGGGTGTCTCGCCCACCGGTTTCCCGTCGATCGACACCAACGCCCAGGGCGTGGCGTCGATGGCCAGCGCACCGGTCGGCACCCCCGGCGTGTTGGCAGCTTCGTTCGGTTGCGGCGGAGCGGGCTTGCGGCGGGTCGGCCGCGGCTTGAGGGCGAGGCGAACCCCGGCATCGAGCGGGCGCTCTTCGTTCGGCGCGTCGGGGGTGGCCAGCGGGAGAACGGCCGTGGTTCCCGCATCGATGACGGGGCTCTGGTCCCTGGGTGTGAGCGCGACCACGGGGAGCGGCGCGAGTGGGTCCGGCTGGGACCACGCAAAGACGCCGGCAGCCAGCGCGACGATGGGCAGCGCGAGTGCGATGAGCCAGGGGGCCCGTCGGCTCACGGGCCGAGCGGGCCGGTCGTTGCGCGTCTTGCTGAGCGCATCGGTGCCTGCGCGCGAGAAGGCGGTCGTGCGGTGGACGTCGCCGTCGAGCTGCGTCATCTGCGCTGCACACAGGCGCTGAACGAGTGCCCCCAGCACGTCGGCTGCATCGGCGCGCGTCAGTGGCGGCAAGGCATCGCGAAACTGGCGCGCTGAGGCGTAGCGCCGCTCTGGAGCAGGGGAAGAAGCGAGATCGAGCGCCTCGACGAACTGAAGGGGCAGCGGCGTTCTCGTCTGCTCGGGCACCGCGAGATGACCGCGCTCGTCAGGCCGCTCGACGGCGGCGAGGCTCATCAGGGTGATGGCGGCGCCGAAGATGTCGGCGCGGCGATCGACCTCGGCCCCCTGCAACACCTCGGGTGCGATGTAGCCGTCTTTGCCGGCGACGTTCAGCCCGGGAGCGGTCGTCGCGCGTGCGATGCCGAAGTCGGTCAGCTTGACCTGGCCATCGGTGCTCACCAGCACGTTCTCGAGCGTCACATCACGGTGAACGAGGTTGAGCGGAAGGCCGTCGGGGCCCCGCTGCTCATGCGCGTGGTGCAGCGCGTCGCACAACGCCCGGGCCACGTAGATCAAGAGGTCGAGGGGCAGGTGCTCCCCATGCTCTCGAAGCCCGGAGAGAAGGCGAGCGAGCGAGACCCCACGCACCAGCTCCATCGCGATGAAGTAGCGGCCGTCGATCACCCCCACGTCGAAGATCTGCACCACGTTCGGGTGATTCATGCGCGAGGCCAGCCGCGCTTCGGCGAGGAAGAGCTCGATGGCCTTCGGCCGGCTCGCCAGGTGCGGCAGCATCAGCTTGAGCACCAGTGGCTTTGCGAACGCGCCCATGCCCGTCTGGGTGGCGAGAAACACTTCTCCCATGCCGCCCTGGGCGATGCGCGGACCCAGCACGTAGCGCCCAAACGTGGGCGTCTCTTCGATCACCCGGTCACCATGTGGCGAAGAACACCACGCTGGCAACCGTCGCCACGCCCGTACCCACGCCAAACCCCCAGGCGAGGGTGAACTGGTCGCGCGCCTTCAGCTCGGCCGCGCGGATGTCGGCGCCGAACAGCGAGGCCCGCGCTCGCCCCAACGCGTCTTCGCCGAGCAGCGTGAAGGTGGTGGTCAGCGCGGCGGCGACGGCGGCTGCGCCCACGATGAGCCACGGCACCCACCGCGCGCGCGGCGGTGCGGGAACACCCAGCGGCGCTTCGATCACGCGCGTGATGAGGAATGGGTCTGCGGCGGTGCCGAGCGTCGCGCAAGGAACTCCCTCGGCCGTGCGCGCCTCGACGTACCAGGCGCTGAGTTGCGTGACGTCGGTCTGGCCGCGGCCCAGTGCATCGAGCGCGAGCGGCTCGGCGGTGAAGTCACGCTCGAGCCCGCGGCGCAGCATGACCACTCCGCCGCTGCACAGGTTCCACGGGTCGAGCAGCTGCACCGCGACCCGGCCCGGGGCCGACAGCTCGCGGGTGAGCGAGACGAAGCCGGCCGGGTAGAGGCGCTCCTTCGCGCGGCGAAAGGCGTCGCGCAGTCGAGGCGGGCCCGCGGTCGGCGCCGGGGCTCGTGCGTCGCGGGAGAGCAGCTGCACGTAGGCCTGCTCGGCCTCGTTCACGTTGCCTTCCGCGGCCCAGCAATACGCCAGCAGCGCGGCGACCTCGCGTTGCTCCTCGAGCGTCATCGTGGTGGATGCGAGCGCGGCCTCCAGTCGGGCCCGGGCCTCGGCGAAGCGCAGCTGCTGAACGAGCGTGCGCCCCTCGTCGAGTTGCGGGTTGGTGAACAGCAGGGTCGCGAGCACGTGTGCCAACACCATTCAGATGCTCCCCACCGGCGGGCTCGCTTCGCGCATGCGCAAAGCCACTGTATACCCTCGACCATGCGGCTGGCGGTCTGCACATTCCTGGTGCTGAGCGGCTGCCTGCCGCCCCTGACGTCGGTCGAAGGCACCTTGTGCGACGAGGCACGGCCTTGCCCCGATGCGCTGTTCTGCGTCGATGGCGTGTGCCGGGCTGATGGCACCCGCCCCGAGGTGCGGCTCGTGTTCGCCGACGACTGCGAGAGCGCGGCGACGACCAGCCCGTGGGTGGCCGTCAACGGGGCGCTGCGGGAAGCCGGGCTTTCGGGCCTCATCAGTGGCTCGCGCGCATGCCGCCTCTCGGCCGGTGAGATGCCGGCGGCGACCTATTCTCTCAACACGTCGCTTGGCGTGCGGCGCGGCACGTACTGCGTGGAAGCGTCGTGGGCGCAGACCACCTCGCCCTCTGCGGCGCGGGTGTACCTGCGCAGGTTTGCTGACCTGGGCGCGAGCACGTTGTTGGAGGAGCGCGTGAGCAACCCGCTGCTCGCGGATGCGGGTGTTGCGGCCCGGCGCGCGCAGACTTCGATCGCGGTCGATGACGAGGTGCAGACCGCGGCAGTTCAGCTCGTGCTCAGCGTCGATTGGCGCTCGCGTGCGGCGATCGTCTTCGACGAAGTGGTGGTGCGGCATGCTGAGCCCGGCGCTGATGCCGGTTGCCCTTGAGCACAGCAGTCGAGGGAGCACTTCCGTCTCGGGATGTGACTCGCTGCGAGAGTCTCGCGAGGATCGTTCTGCTTCGGGCATCGGGGTGCACTTCTCATTCTGCGCGGGCACGCCGTCTTCGGAACCACCACGCGATGATCGCCCCCACCGCTTCCAGCGGAGCCTGCGCGCAACCCGTCGCCACGGGCTCATTTGCGCGCGGCACGCAGACCCCACGCGCGTCACACGCTGATTCCATCGGGCATGCATCGCCCGCCGCGCAAGCACGTGCGCACCGCGGTGCGGTTCCCGGTTCGATCGCCACGCACCGGCGCTGAGTGCACTGCAGCGCACTCCCACACTGCGCACCGTCGGGCAGGCAGTCCTGGTCTGGCTGCGCGCATGGCCCCGCGCTGCACGCTCCGTCGAGGCCACAATCGCTCGCACAATCCACGTCGAGCTTCGAGTCAGGGCACGACGCGCCGCACCGGCCGTCGGCCGCGCAGACACAATCGAGGTCGCGCGTGGCGCACCCCGCTGCGCATGCACCGTCGTGCCCGCAGCTCGCGCCTTCCCACTGCGCCATCGTGCTGCGCACCCACAGCGCCGAGCCGTCGAGGCGCACGAGCGTGGTCTCTGCATCGCAACCGATCGCTCCCGAGGAGATCAACGCGACCAGCACCTCGCCCCCGTCTCCCTGCATGACCGCGGGCCCTCCGGAGTCGCCACCACACGGCGCCCCGCCATCGGTGCTCACGGTCAAGGTGAGCGCGCTCGACGCCAGCACCCGCGCCTCCACCGAACGGAGCGCCTGCGTGCCGAAGCCCGACAGGGTCACCGGCGCATCAGGAACCGAGCTCGCCAGCGGCACCGGCGCGATGCCCAACGGCGTGTCCAGCTCGAGGAGGGCGAGGTCGAACGCGCTCCCGCCTGCCCACCGCGGGTGGCGCACCGCCCTGCGTGAGGTGGCGGTGCCGACCCGCACGGGCACCGCCGGATCGACACAATGCGCCGCCGTCACCACCGTGCGCGGGCCCACCAGCGCGCCGGAGCAGAAACGCATCGCGCCGTCCGACAGCGCGACCGCGAAGGAGGGCCCTCCGGCTTCTCCCCCGACAATTCCAAGCGAGATCAACAGCAGCGCGTGCACGCAGCCTCGCCCTACAAGAGGCGCGCCCGAGGACTTCCGCTCGGAGACCGCCTGCTCACGGCCTCCCCTGGTGCATCGGCGCCTGTCCTCACTTCGAGCAGCTGTCCCTCGGGAGGGACACTTTCCTTCGGTGGGGCCGGGCCTTTTCGGGGGCGCGCGGCGAGGTGCCGAAAGGTGGCCACAACCCACTGGAATGGCTCAGGAATCAGGGAGGCACTGCCCTTGCTTGGGTCGGCGCCATGCGAACGACCGTGCTGCTGTGCGCGCTGAGTGTGAGTGGCCTGGGCTGCATGGGCGAGCTGATGGGCGGTGCGCAGCCGTCGGACGAGCCCGTCGCGCCGATGCCTGTCCCGACACCTGCGCCCTCGACCGCCGCGCTGGGCACCGTGCAGGCGTTCGGGCCCTCGCTGCTGCAGCGGCTGACCCGCGATCAGCTGGTGCGCTCGACCGAGCGCATCTTCGGCGTGGCGCTCGACGCGGCGACCACCGACCTGGTGCCCGCGGATTCGCCCAGCAGCACGTACTTCGACAACGACGCGGAGGCGCTGAGCTTCTCGTTGCAGCTGATCACCGACTACGAGAACTTCGCCTGGGCGCTCGCGCGTCAGGTGCGCACCGACCGTGCTGCTTTCACGGTGCGGGCGGGTTGCACGCCTTCGGGCGTCGACGATGAAGCGTGCCTCCGGCGCTACGTGGGCGTCGTCAGCCGCAGAGCCTTTCGCCGCACCGTGACGGCCGCGGAGCAGGACGCGCTCGTCGCCGCGTTCATGCCGTTCGCGCGCAATGACGGTGACTTCTACTCGGCCGTCGAGCTGGTGGTCGCAGCCCTGGCCCAGCACCCCGAATTTCTCTACCGCGTCGAGGCGGGCGATCCGCAGCCGGGAACACCGGTCGCGCTGTCGACTCATGAAGTGGCCACGCGGCTCGCCTTCTTGAGCACGGGGCTGCCTCCTGACGACGAGCTCCTCGACGCGGCCGATCGCGGCGTGCTGATCAGCCCGCAGGGCAGGGTGACGCAGGTGCAACGGCTGCTCACCACCCGCGCCGGCGTCGAGCACGGTCAGCGCTTCCACTCGAAGTGGCTCGGGTACGCCGATCGTTTCTTCCCTCAGGCCATCGCCGCCGACGCACTTTCCGAGACGAACGCGCTGGTCGAGCAGGTGGTGACCGACCCTCAGCGCGATTGGCTCACGCTCTTCACCGCCGAGGAGACGTGGCTGACCCCGGCGCTCGCGATGCACTACGGCCTCTCGACGACGGGCACCGCGAGCTGGTCACGAGGTCACGGAGGAGGCGTTCTTTCGCAGGCCACCTTCGCAGCCCTGGGCGCGAAGTTCGGCGACACCAGCCCCACGCTGCGCGGCTACGAGACCTACAAGCGCGTGTTCTGCGGCAAGTTGCCGGGTGACATTCCTGAGGGCGTCGACGTGACGATGCCTCCGGGCAACCCTTCGGCGTGCAAGCCGCAGCGCTACACGATGCGCACCACGGTCGGCTGCCAGCAGTGCCACGAGACGATGGATCACCTCGGCCTCGGCCTCGAGCAGGTCGGGCCCTACGGTGAGTGGCGCGCGTCGGAACCGAACAACCTCGCCTGCAGCGCGAGCTCGGAGGGAAAGGTCGGCACCACGCCCTTCACGGGCCCCGCGGGGCTCGGTGCGTTGATCGCTGAAGATCCACGCGTCAGCCGCTGCGCTGGCAAACAGCTCTTCGAGTCGATGAGTGGGCGCAAGACGCAGAGCACCGATGACGCCACGCTCGATGCGCTCCACGCGCAGTACCTCGAGACGCGCAGCTACGGCTCGTTGGTGCTGGCCCTCGCCCGCAGCCCGAGCATCACCGTCAAGTCTTCACGCTGATCCTCACCCCCGAGATCGACCCAATGACCTTCAAGCAAATCTCCCGTCGAATGCTGCTGCGTGGTGGTGCCGGTGTGGTGGTGGGGCTGCCGCTGCTCGACGCGATGACGTCGCGTGCGTTCGCTCAGAGCGCGCTGCCGCCTCGTTTCGTGCTCGCGTACATGGGCACGTGCACGGGTTCGCCCGTGCTCACGAACCCCGCCGCGAGTGGGCCTTTCTCCGCGCCGTTGCCCCCGTCGTTCGCGGCGCTGCAGGCCTTGGCGAACCACATCAGCATCATCTCGGGGCTCTCGTACCCCACCTACAACGCAGGCCAGGGACAGGTGCCGACGCAGCCCGGTTCAGCCCTGGTCGCGCAGCACGGCGGCACGATGTCGCCCGCGGTCTCCGGGGTCACCGCGCAGGAGTCGGTCGCGCCGAACGTGCGGGGTCACTCGGCTGATCAAGTCGCGGTCGATCTGATTGGTGGCGGCTCAGCCATCCCTTCACTGCAGCTGCGGGTGCAGGCGGCGGCGTACAACAACAACACGGGCGCGCGCGCCCAGGGCCGTGGCATCAGCGTGCGCAAGTCGGGCACCGTGCTCAGTGAGCTGTTGCCCAATGAGTCGCCCCTGCGCCTCTACAACCAGCTCTTCACGGCGAGGCCCTTCGATGGCCGGGCCGACGGTGGAGTTCCGGCGAGTGACGCAGGCGTCGGCGCTGATGCGGGTGTGATGCCGGTCGCCACGCTGGTTCAGCGACGCAAGAGCGTGCTCGACGTGGTGCTCGCCGATGCCAACCGGCTGTCGAGCAGCGTGGGTGCCGACGACCGCCAACGGCTCGACCAGCACTTCGAGCACATCCGCGAGCTCGAGCGCAGCCTCATGGGTGGCGTCGACGCGGGCAGCCCCAGCGGGGGCGGCGGAGGTGCGACGGGCGGTGGAACTGGCGCGGGTGGGGGAGGCGGCAGCGGGATGGGGGGCGGCACCGGTGCAGGTGGTGGTGGTGGAACGGGTGGGCCGGGCGGCGCGTGTGTCGGCCTGGCCCACCCGGGCGCAGACCCCGCGGTCAGCTACGGCTTCGGCTCGTGGTCGAACGAGACGGCGCGCGGCAACAACATGGCAGACATGATCGCCTACGCGATGGCGTGCGATCTGACGCGCGTCGCTTCGTGGATGCTCACGCACGATCAGTGCTGGCTCAACAGCGGCTACACGTCAGGAAGCGCGATCTCAGGCCAGGGCGGCCCGCCCGACATCCACCACGACTCGCACTTCGCGACCGCCGACATTCGTGCGGCGAACGCGAACTGGGGCGCCGCGTTGTTCGGCCGGCTGGTCACGAACCTGAAGAACCGGTCGGAGGGCGGCGGCACGATGCTCGATCGCACCTTCCTCTCGCTGGTGTTCGCCGAAGGAACGAACGCGCACAACAAGACGAACCTCACCTTCGTGACGGCCGGCTTCCCTTCGCGCATTCGGGCGGGCGTTCACATCGCGTCGAACGGTGCGCACCCGGCGCAGGTGCAAGTGGCTGGGCTCACGGCGATCGGCTCGACTGCGAACAGGCTCGGCGAGGTGACGGGACCCGTGCCCGGGCTCATGCTGCCCTGAGCGAAACAAGGAGCAGGGAACCGTTCGCATCGAGCGCAGTCGAGATGCCACCTCTGCTTCGTGCATCAAGTGCCCCCTCGACTGGGCTCGGTGAGAACGGTGAGTGGAGCAAATTCCTCCAACTCTCCTACCGCGGGGCGGAAGGGTGGGGACCACCGGGCACGATCAAGTTGCCCTCGAGCATGCGCGCCGCAAGCCGCACTTCTTCGCTCTGATCCACCCGCGCCCTGCGATTTCCGCGCGGCGCCTTCACGTCATCGAGCAGCGCCTGCGCTTCGGTACGGCTCGCGTTCGCCGCCCGCAGCTCGACGAACATGCTGCGCAGCGCGAGCGCCGTGAGCAGCAGCGGATCCTTCACGCTCTCCAGCCGAACCTTCGCCGAGCCCAGCGCCGTACGCGCCGCCTCAGCCTTGCCGTTGAGTGACTCCAGCGCCGCCAGGTACGTGAGGAACAAGCCCTCGTGGCGAACGTCGCCGACCTCAGAGAGCAGCGCCAGCGCTTCGCCCACCGTCTTGTGCGCCTTGCTCAACTCACCGCGTTCACCCTGCAGGTGCGAGAGCTTGCCCAGGAAGTAGCCCTGCAGCCGCACCTCGCGGATCGCCTGACAGCGCTGCACCGCATCTTTCAAGAACGCGTGGGCCAGCTCCAGCCGGCCTTGATCCTGAAAGATCCCACCCATGGTGCCGAGAATGCGCGCTTCGTTGAGCCGGTCACCGCGTTCACGTGCGAGCGGCAGCGCCTCGTCACAATGCATGATCGCCTCGGTCGGCTCATGCCGCGCCACGCGCACGATGCCCATGTACGCGAGCGTCTCGATCTGCGTGGCCTTGTCGCCAGCGGCGCGGGCCAGCCCGAGCGCCTCTTCCAGACCTTCGAGCGCCGGGTCGATGTTGCCCGAGACGAAGCGGGCCACCGCGAGATCCGTGAGCACCCGCGCGAGCAGTGACTGGTCGTCGGTGGTGCGCGCGAGCGTGAGCGCCTGCGTCAGCTCTTCCACCGCCTGTGTCAACCGGCCACGCACCCGCCACGCATTG
>JANODF010000290.1:0-38951 GCA_031412555.1 Archangium sp.
ATCGAGAGCTGCGCCTCTTCGATCAGCATCTCGCGGTACTGCGAGTCGGCGTACAGCTCGGTGCGAATGCGCTTGAGCACCACCAGCCGCTTGAAGCCGGCCGCGCCCAGCTGCTCCGCGAGGAAGACCTCGGCAGAACCACCATCGGCGATCTTCTGGACCGCGCGGTATCGGCTGGGGTCGGCCATCGTGAAAACTTAGTTGGCCTTGAAGACGAACGGGTACTTCACGTTGACCACCCCGCCGCTCGGCCTGGGAAACCGGAGCTTCTGAATGCGGGCCAGCACACAGTCGGTGACCTTCTGGTTCGGAAAGGTCTCCTCTGAAGCGTCTTCCGTGTCCGTGACCTTGCCGTCGACACCGATGGTGAACTGCACCTCGATCTTCCCGCCGAGCTGAGGCGACTTGATGAGCTCTCGTTCGTAGCAGGTGCGGATCGCCTTCAGGTCGCCGCGAACGGTGGCCTGAATGTCCTGCTTGGAGATGGTTCCGCTGGCGGCTTCTTCGGAAGGCACATCGGGCGTCTTCGAAGTCCGCGCGAGCACCCGCGCACGAAGCGCGCCGTCATGCAGCAGTACGGATCGCAGCACGCCCTGCTGCGTCCACGGTGGATCCAGCGGTTCGCCGTCGAGTGAAGCAGCGGCGCGTTGGGCGCAGACGTCAGCGGCCGCTCGCCAGCCTGAGAGCTCGGGGTGGATGGGCCTCATCTTCGGTGGCCACGCATCGAGGTCCTCGAGGTTGAGGTCGCGGTAGGCATCGAGTGCAGAGGACAACCTGTTGCAGCCGTCCGGCTTCTCGCTCTTCACGTCCTCCATCGCGCGAGCCAGATCCCAACTCTGTGAGTCCTCGTCGTCGAAGCTGTAGCGGAGCTTCGGTAGCTCGGAGTGCGCCATCGCCCACGCGCCGCCGCTGGCGAGCACGCCAATGCCTACGAAGATGAAGGCCATCACCGTCTGGCTCGAGAGGCCGTCGTCGGTGGAGACGACCGGCTCGGCAAAGCCCTGCTTGCGCGTCTGCGGTTGTTGAAGGCGCGAGCCCACCACCGCGGCGAGGGCGCCCAGCGCGAGCGGGATCAAGGCGGCGAAGAAGCCGACCCACGACGAACTCTGCGCTTCACGGTGGCCGATGTGGAGGATGCGCTCCATGTCGACGCCCGAGCCCACGAAGGCCATAGCGCGGGTGACCTGGTAGCGGCCGTAGACCGTGCCGAGCATGCCGACGCCCGCGGTCAAGGCGCTCACGAGGAGGGCCGCGATTCCCAGCCCGAACGAGGAGCGTGATTTTCCCAGCAGCGCGACGAGGGCGAAAGCGCCGAGCATGAAGCCCAGGCCCCCGAAGGCGATCGCGGCGTACGAGCCGAGGCCGCCTTCTTGAATCATCTCGAGGTTCATGGCGCCGTTACACCGCTCATCCCGAGCGCAGTCGAGGGTTCACTTGCACCGGTCTCCCCGAGCCCAGTCGAGGGGGCACTTCTGCTGACCGTGTTACATGTGCTCGGTGGATTATCGCGACTACGTCGAGCGGCTCCGTCATTGGGAGACCGTCGCGACCCTCACCCAGTACGGAGAAGTCATCGAACGCGCCCAGGGCTACCCGCTGTTCTGCCTCACCACGCCCGGTTCCCGCGAGTTGGTGATCACCGCCGGTTTTCACGGAGAAGAACCGGCAGGCCCGCTCACCCTGCTCAGCCGTTTCGGAGAGGTCGTCGAGTACGCCCGCGAGCACGACGTGGCGTTGCGCGTGTTCCCCTGCGTGAACCCCAGCGGCTTCGAAGCCGGTCACCGCTACAACGCCTCGGGCGAACAGCCGAACAACGACTTCATCCGCTACGAAATCGAGCCGGGCGTCTTCGCCGACGAGGTCGACGAGGGCCAGCCCATCCACGCGTGGCATCCGTATTACGGCAGCCCCAAAGAGACGCTGGCGCTGCACCGGGAGCTCGAGCGCCATGCACCTCCGCTCGGCGCGCTCGATCTGCACCAGGACGCGTGGGTGAAGTCAGCCTGCTTCTACGCATACCACTTCGGCCCGAAGGCGCCGTACCAGGCGCTGGTGAAGGAGAGCCTCGCGCACGCGAAGGTGGCCATTCACCTCGCCGTGCACAACCTGCTGCGCACCGATCGATGCGGCCTCATCCTTCATCACGACGGCAGCAACAGTGACTGGTTTCACCGGCGCGGGGTGCCGCACGTGGCCGTGCTGGAGACCACCACGCACAACCCGCTGGCCAGCTGTCACGCGATCAACCTGGTCTGGATTCGCGGCTTCATTCGTCTCGTCGCGGCGACCGAATCGTAACGGTGGTAGCTGCGGCTGATGAGAACTCGAACGCTCACCGGAATCGCGATCGGCCTGTTGGGGCTGACGGGCTGCAAGAAGCCGGTCCCCCAACTCGATCCAGCGAGCAGCTACGGCAAGCTCCGGCCTGGCATCGTCAAGGCAGTGACTGATTTCCCCGCCGATCCGGGAACGTTGAAACGATGCGAGCCCGGTCTCGGCCGCGTCGCCCTGATGACGTTGCGGAAGGCGTCGGCGGCGCTCCAGCTTCCCCTCGCCAAACCCCAGCCGGGCTTCACCGCCGAGAACGTCAGGACCTACGGCGACGGTCACATGGAGGCGCTCGAGCAGAAGGACTTCTCGGAGTACAACTTCAACTCGTTCAATCAGGCCACCCGCTTCGCGTTGTTCAGCACCGTCGCTGCCACCACGCCGCAGATGACGGACTGCGAGCGGGTGCCGAATCCCAACCAGGGTCAGCTGCAGCAATCCAATTGCAAGCTGACCCCCGGCTCACTCGAAGGAAACCTGGTGGTGTTCGAGGCCACCGGTCTGCCGGCCTGTGCCGTCCGCGTGAAGGTCGAAGGCCCGGTGAGGGTGGCCGGTTCGTACGGCGTCATCGGAGACATGAGCAACTACGTCCACGAGGTGCTTCGATCGCTCTCCGACGGCGCCGCGAATGAACCGTGGCTCGCCAAACTTCCTCCCGGCCGGCCGTACACGGTCTCCATCGAAGGCGCAGTGGTGCGCCAGCCGTGAGCGTCAGGGTTTGCAGCGGCCTTCGGGGGTGGACACCACCACCACGCCGCCGGGCCTCAAGGTGATTCGCGCGCCCCTCGGGTAAGTGCACGCGCCCAGCTTCGCGGGGCGGCTCAAGGTGCCTTGCACCCAGTCCACGCCACCGTCCGCCGCAGTGCGAATCTGAAACGAACCAGTGAGCGAGACGCCTTCGAAGTCCCGGGGTTCGAGCAGTCCCCAGAGGGTGAACTCGCCGTTGGAGAAGTACTCCGTCAAACGAGTGGGTTCACCCGCCGGCCCTCCGTCGCGTTCGAGCACCCCGCCGTCGGGGGCGAACAGGTGAACCAGGCTCTCGCAGTTTCCTTCGATGCGCGTGCCGGCAGGCACCTGCCAACCACCGCAAGTCCCTGGCTTCGCGCGCGTGCCTTCATCGAGCCGCTCGTACGTGGGCGCACCTTCGGGGCCGCTTCGGGTGAAGGCCACCGGCCCGGGCAACACCTCGACGCCGGCGATGGTCGCAGGCGCGGCGAGGACTCCGCGGATTTCCGGGAGCAGCACCTGCAGCGTGTGCCGCGGCTCGCCCTCGACCACCTCGACGTGCTTCATCGCGCTCCAGCGCATGCCCAGCGCTTCGATCGGAGCAGTGGCATCGACCTCGCGGAGCCTCGGCTTCACGTTGGAGTCGTCGCAGTCCTTGTTCGAACGCGGCCCGCACACCGCCCACTCGAACCACACCCAGCTGCCCGCGGGCACGCAGACGCGAAACGGCGCGACGAAGCAGTGTTTCGCGGTGAGAAAGCCGCTGCTCTGGCGGGCGCTCTCGAACCCGTTCGACTTCGCCTCGCGCAGTGAGGGCCACGCCGAAACGGAAGGCTTCGGAGCCGCGGCCAGGCTGAGTGTCAGGAGCAGCGGAATCATGGGGGAATGGTACTGCGTCGGGGCCCATCGGTTTGAACACCCGCTGGCAATCGATAGGTTCCCCTCACCATGAAGACCGCGTTCCGGGGGATGGTTGGGCTGGTGATGGTGCTCGCCGCGGTGGCATGGCCGTGTTCGCCGGGCCCCTGCAGCCGGGGCGGTGCGCTGGTGACGATCGATGGAGGCGTGCCCAGCAACCTGTTCCCGCTGGTGATCACCGATCTCGAAGCGGAGTACCTGCGCTCGGGCGTCGAGGACGCGGGGGTGCACGAGGAAGACGGCGGCCTCATCAGCACGCAGCTGCGCATCGCCGACAGGTTCAGTCAGCTCGTCGAGACACCGGCGCTGATCGAAGGTGAGCGGTACGTGCTCCAGCGCACCGGCGGGTGCGTCTTCTTCGGCGACGCCGGCACGCACCACGAGCCGTTCACCGTGCTGCCTCCCGTGACGGTGCTCTCGGGCGGAGTGCGAATTCAGGTGATCGACGCCGGGTTCAGAATGGTACGCGTTCCCGCGAGCCCCTCGTGTTCGGTGGCGACGACGGCGACCGGGGCCACCTTCGCGCTCGAGGTCGATCCGGAGGCAGTGCCGTTGTTGCCGTTCTACGCGTGGGGCCTGGCGCTGCTCCCGGTGGATGGCGGTGCCGCGCTTCCGTGGCAGACCGAGGCGATCGGTGCGTTGCGGGCCGATGGTTCGTTGCGTGAACTTCCCGGCCCCGACACCGCGTCGCTGCGCATCTCGAACGTGTTTCACCAGTGCGGGCCCGCGGGAGACCAGCCGAGAAGAGATGCTCCGGCGGGGCGCTATCGTGCGGCGCTCAGCGCGCGCTTGCTCGCCACCGACGCGGGCTTCGTCGAGCTCAGCGATGCGTTCGAGCTGACGGAGTGCGAACTAGATGCAGGCGTCGATGCGGGGGTGGTCGATGCCGGCGTGGCCGACGCGGGAACCATCGACGCGGGCACGAGCGACTCGGCTGTGGCCGTGGACGGAGGAATCAACGCTGCGCCGCCCACAGGTGGTGGCTGCGGTTGTGGTGAGACGTCAGGGGCGATGGCGGTGTTGCTCGCGGCGCTCGGCTTGCTTCGGCGTAGAAGATGAGGCGCTGACCTTGCGGCGGCGCGCCAGAAGAAGCGAAACCGCCAGGAACAACTCCGCGCCCGAGTGACATCCACACCCGGCGAAGGGCTGAGGCCTCTGCATCGCCTCGCACCCCTCATCCCTCACTCCGTCGCAGTCATTGTCCAACCCGTCGCACCGGGTCTCCACACGCTCGAACGAAACGCCGTACGACTCGTCGGAGCACACGCTCAATCCAAGAACGGTGCAGTGCTCCTTCGGGTGAACTGCACCGGCGCACACCCCCACGGTGCGTTCGCAAGGAAGCGCGTTGACGTCGGGATCCTCGACGTCCGTGAGGCCATCGCAGTCGTTGTCGATGCCATCGCAACTGCGCTCGTTCTCTTCGAATGGGGAGCCGTACTCCAGAATGCCGCACGGTTGCTGGCCCGCGGCCGTGCATGACTCCGGACTGGGCCGGGCGAGCATGCACATGCCGAGCGTGCGTTCGCAGGGACGGAGCGTCGCGGAGTTGTCGATCACACCGTCGCAGTCGTTGTCGAGCCCATCGCAGCTCGACTCGCGCGGCTCGTAGTGGGGGCCGTAGTCCTCCGCAGTGCATTGGCCACGAGGCACCGAGCAATCGCGACTGCCCGAGCCGGCACAGACACCCCGTTGCGAGTGGCACGGAACCAGCGCAGTCCCGGGATTGCCGTCGCAGTTGAAGTCAGGCGAACACACGTCTTCAGGGAGCCCGTACGCACTGCTGAACGATGCGGCTGAGCAGGCCTGCCACACCCCTGCGACGCAGTCGGACCTCTGTTGCGTGGCGCCAACGCAGATGCCGCGCTGCTCGCTGCAGGCCGGCACCTGCCCGATGTCGGTTCCGTCGATCACTCCATCGCAATCATCGTCGTAGCCATTGCACAGCTCTTCGGCGCGGCGGTGCACGAGCGGATTCGTGTCGTCGCAGTCGTAGCGCGTCGGATTGGCCAGCCAGCCAGAGCCTCCGGAAGGAAAACCGGTCAGACGGGTGCAGTCATGGCTGCTGTCGCGATCGAGGTCTGCGTCGCGACACCAAAAATTGGCCACCGAGTAGGTCGCGGCGATCACGAAGTCGGAGCCCACGGGCCCACCGATGGCGCGCCCGCGACTTCCGCCGAAGGAAGCGCGAACGGCAGGGTCACACGCATTCAACGACGGGCCCGAAGTGAGCCTTCGCCACTCACCGCCCGTCGCCCAGACCGGAAAGGTGTCGCCCAGTCCTCCCGGGATGACGGGATTTCCCTGGAGCTTCCTCAATGGAAAAGTTCCGCCATCGGCGAGCAGCGTCGTCCAGGTCACCACGCCACGCGTCGAGGCAATGAAGTAGTAGATGCCGCCGCCAGGCACCTCGACCGGCATCTGTTGCTCGAGTGTGCCCCCGTCCGAGTCGACCCAGGACGCTTCGATGTAGGGAGAACCGAGCACCACCGTCGCGTTGGTACAGACGGCCTCAGCCGAGGTGTCGAGCAAACTGCTCCGAAACAGACCAGTCGCGACGCCCACCCCACGCCGGATCCCGCCGGTGCGGGGAAACCAGCCTCCCAGCGGTACGACCTCCAGGCTCTGGAACGTCAGGTCGGCGTCGGAGGTGCTGAGCATCAGGTCGTATTCGCCGAGTTCCGGTGGAGCGCCTGTGAGTTCGAACTCCACCCAACCCGCATCGGCGACGGTCGCGTCACCTGCGAGCTGCGTGGTACCCGACGAGTCCAGCACGCGCAGGCTCACGAGCCCGGGCTGTCGAAGGCTCTCCACGTAGAAGAGTGCCGAGACGAATTGCTCCTGGATGCTGAGCTCGTAGTGCAACTCGCCTGCTCCGCCATCTGGCGAAACCCGCAGCTCGTCGTGATGCAACGCTCCGACGTCTTCCACTCCCGCGGCCAGCGCGAGGCCGGCGAGCACCGAGCACACCATCACACCGCGCAACCCGCCCCACTCACGACCAACCATGGCTCAGGGTGACCCGGTCTCGACATCGCAGCAAGAGGCGCTTCATCAGGTGCCGGTCAGCGAGTCCGGCTCCGGTTCGGGTGAGCTGAGCTTCATCGTCTTCTTCGCATCGCTCTACGGCTGCTCCGGGGTCTCAACGGCCCGCGGTCACCATCGGCGCGCTCTGAACGACCTGCTTCGCCGTCGACGTGGTCTGCGTCATCGACTCGAGCTGCGTGAGGGTGAAGGTGGCGGCGCCGAACCAGAGGGTGAGCGCGATGACGGGGAGGGCGAGGAACTTGAGGGTCTGCATGGTGGACTCCGTGGGGGTTGAAGACGCTGGCCCCCTTGTGCGGCCCCCGTGCCGGTCGTCACCTCGCCTCAATTCAAGCGCTTGCAGCCACCACCCGTCCCATCCGGTGGACTCAGAAGCTGCGCCCGAGTCGGCCTGACCTTAAGGTTCGCGCGCCATGACTCGTCGTATCCCCCAACTCGATCTCTCGCATTACACGCGCGGTACCCCTCAAGAGCGCGACACCTTCATTCACGCCTGGGGCGATGGCCTCAAGGAGTTCGGCTTCGTCTCGATCATCAATCACGGCGTCGACTCCGATTTGATCGCGCGCACCTATGCCGATGCCGCGCGCCTGTTCGCGCTGCAGAGCGAGGTGAAGCAGAAGTACGAAGTGCCCGGCGGTGGTGGCCAGCGGGGCTACACCAGCTTCGGCAAAGAACACGCGAAGAACCGCAAGGTCGGCGACCTCAAGGAGTTCTGGCACGTGGGCCGTGAGCTGCCCGCCGGCAGCGCGAAGAAGTCGGTGTACGGCGACAACCCGTTTCCGGTCGAGCTGCCGACCTTCAAGACGAACTCGCTCGAGCTGTACCGCGCGCTCGACGCCACCGCGGCCGTGATGCTGCGTGCGCTGGCCGACGCCTTCAAGCTTCCCACGGAGACGTTCGCCGACATGGCGCACGAGGGAAACTCGATCCTCCGCATCATTCACTACCCGCCCTTGAAGGACATGTTCGTTCCCGGTGGCGTGCGCGCGGCGGAGCACGAAGACATCAACCTCATCACCCTGCTCTGCGAGTCGACCAGCTCGGGCCTGGAGATCCTCACCCGCCAGGGCGAGTGGCTCACCGTCGATGCACTCAAGGGTCAGATCGTCGTCGACTCGGGCGACATGCTCTCGCGCATCACCAACGAGGTCATTCCGTCGACCACGCATCGCGTGGTGAACCCGGTCAGCACCGCCGACGACGTGGTCCGTTACTCGATGCCCTTCTTCGTGCACCCGTTCCCGGACTGCATGCTGAAGATCTTCGACCAGTGCGTGACGCCCGAAAATCCGAAGCGGTATCCGGACATCACGGCCGACGCCTTCCTTCAGCAGCGGCTGCGCGAGATCGGTCTCATCAAGTAGCCGCAGCGAACCAACGTGATGCGAGTGGCCTTGATGATGGTGACGATGGGCGTGCTCGCGAGCTCGTGCGTGCGTCTGCGAATCGACGATCTGGCGAAGACAGGTGCACGCAACGAGCTGGCGGCGATCCGAGACGCCCGCGGACACTCCGTCGAGGCTGAAGGCGTGGTGACCGAACTGAGGCGTGCGCTCGACTCAGTTCCCGCGACGAGCAAACGCCGCGACACCGCGCACTCACCGTGCGTCGAGCTGAAGACCGACGCAGGAACACCGGTCAGGTGCTTTCTCGACGCGACCCACACCCTCGGTGAGTTCGCCCCCGGCGCGCGGGTGAAGCTCGTGGGAAAGTTCTACGACTTCCAACAAGAAGGCGACGCCACCCTGGTGATCCTGCAGCGCTGCCACCTGGCGAAGTAGCCTTCAGCGACTCACGCGCGGCGGATGCCGAGGTGAACGTGGTCGTAGTGGCCGCTCACCCGCCACAACAACTGCACGCTGTAGCGCTGGCCGTCGACCGTGATGTTGTGCCGGTTGTACGTACCGATGCTCGAGTGCGGAATGCCGTAGGTGTCGGCGAGGCGGCGAGCCAGATCATCACCGCGTGAACCGCTGACGCCGAAGTCGGTGGCGAACGCGTTGGTGTTGCCCGTGTAGTGGTCGGAGCCGGTGGTCGAGCCCACGCGATGCGTGTCGGCCAGGTTGCGCTTTTCGCTGGTGACGGGAATGCCCATCGACCGTGCGATCGACTTCGCCGCATCGGCCACGCCTTCGCTGCCACCCCAACCGCGCCCCGCGTTGACGTTGCCGGGGGTTGCCGGGACGCCGTTGAAGTCGCTGACGCCATCGAAGTACTTCGTCTCACGAGACCCGAACAGCCGCTGGCTGGTGTCGGGCCCGACGATGCCATCGGCCGTGATGCCCTGAGCACGCTGAAACGCAATCACTGCAGCGCGCGTGTTGTTGCCGAAAGAACCATCGACACCGCGGGGGTTGAAGCCGCGCGTGGTGAGCGCCTGCTGCAACCGGGTGACGTCACTGCCGCGGGAGTTCGTGTTGATTGAGAGGGCCATATGGTCAGTGCTCCGAAGCGAGGGGACAAAGAGTTCTCGCGCGAGCGCGTCACTTGTTTCCCCGGAATTTTCGGCTGTTACGAGACGCTACAGTGGACCACCGAGGCTCCGTGTAGGTCTGGAGTCGACCTGCTCCAGACCTACATGTGAGCGCAGGCCTCACAGACTCAAGCGGACGTCATCGAGGGCAGATGAGTTCGCCCGTCACCCATCCAGCGTCGAGGTGAGCGAAGCGATCGCACCCGGTGCGTCGACGAACATCAACGACACGCCCGTGCGGCCATCAGCGCCCGCATTGGTGTGCACCACGCGCGCTTCGAAGGCGAGCTGCCGGCGCAGGAAGATCAGATCGAACGTCACGGTGACGATCATGTTCTGCGCCACGGCCTTGCGGGTCCAAACGAAGAGGCCACCACGCTTGAAGTCTTTCTCCACCGCCGCGCGCCATTCGTCTTTTTCCGCGAAGGTGAGCAGGAAGGGGTCTTCCTTCGCCTGGCTGGTCATCGCCGGCACCAGCTCGGCCATCAGCTCCGAGCCCAGCAGGAAACGAATGCCGAAGCCCGCCTTCACCACCTGACGTAGCTCGGGCGGCACCAGCACCTGGCGCATCACCACGCCCTCGATGAAGAGGGGCAGCTCGCCGGGCATGGTCACCTCGAGGTGCAAGCGCGTGCCGGGTTTGGGCTTCTGGCTGGTCACCACGAACAGCCCAGTGGCGGACACGTCGTTGGTCAAGCCGCTGTGCGGGAACGTCGCGGTCCCCTTTTCGCCGAACCTCACCTTCAGCCGCTTGGCGTGCCGTTTCGATCGCCGCTTCTCCATGACGTGTCCCCCCAGAACGGCAGGCCCCTTGCGGCGCCCATGGTACATTATCAAGTTAAATCAGACACTTGTGTCGTGTAAGATTTGTCACACAACCTGCACTTCAGCTGACCGATAACCCGCATCATGCCCGCCCCCATCAGCCCGACCACCGGCCGTTCGACTCCTGTGGCTGCCCTGGGCACCGCCGCACGCCAGTGGGCCGAAGGCTTCAACTTCAACAGCCGCACCGCGGTCGGCCGCCTCGACGTCTCGCCCAGCAAGGCGCCCACCACCGGGCCCGATTCGCTGCAGCGTGCCTACGCACTCTACAGCTCGTGGGAAGACAACGACCTCGGCAGCGTGCGGCTGCTCAAGACCACCATCAACAACCAGCCCGTCTACGCGTTGCACACCACCACCGACGGCGACGATGGGTTTCTCGAACTGCACAGTGAAAAGGGCGCGCTGCTGGCCACCGGCACCACCGGCCTCGACGCCGCTGGGCGTCGCACCGTCACCTGGGACGCCACGCCCGGCGCCGTGCGAGCGCAGGTCGCGCCCCGGGGCGTGTCGCCTTCCGTCGAGGCCTTCAACCAGGCCATCGCCGACGCACAGATGAGCGGCTCCGCCTCGGGGAGCACCATCTCGAAGACAGAGCTGCGCGACGCTGCCCGCGCGCTCGTCGGGTCTGAGCTCACCATCGCCTCGGTCGACGGCTGGGAAAAGGCGGCGCTGCTGCACGTGCTGGCCGACCCCACCACCCGGCTGACCTCGGCGTCGCGCGCCGACGCCCAGGAGCTCGCGGCGCTCTACACGCCCGCCGCCAACACCACGCTGACCCGGTTGTCGACCGCACCGCTCGGCCAGACGTCATCCTTTACGCGCGGGGCCCAGCGCGCCTCGGCCACCGTCAACGCCAGCGGCGCGCCGCCGCGGCTCAACACGATGATCGAGCTCTCGCGCCGTGCCTTCGAGGGCGCGCTGCCCGCGCAGGTGGTGCCGGTGACACGCTCGGAAGCGCAGGCGATGTTGCGATCGGCAGGCGCTTCGTCCAGTGAGGCGAAGGCCGCCGTCGACGGGCTCGCGGACTCCAAAGGCCTCGTTTACGCCGGCCGCTTCTTCGAGCAGGGGACCGATTGGGTGCCGAAGGCCACCGGCCTCGCCTTCTTCGGCGTCTCCTCTTCGGGTCGCGAGCTCAAGGCGCTCCACGTGCCGCAAGTGGCCGCGCCGCCGGTGGGCCCGGTGCCGCGTGAGGTCATCCAGGGGCTGCTGGGCGTCGACGTGCCGGTCGAAGTCGTCGCCACGCGCACCACGTCTTCAGGCACGCAGTTCGACCTCGCCTGGTCGGCGCCGTCGGGTGGCCGGCTCGAGGCGATCGTGACGGTGCCGCGCGACGGCGCAGAGCCCACGGTCGAAAATCTGCGCCTGCCCTCCGTGCTCGTCGCCGCGGGCCTGAGTCTCAATGAACGGCTCACCACGGCCCTGGGCGCGCCGCAAACCGTGCTGGGGTCGGGCAGCATTCCCAGCGCCACCGTCGGCATTCTCGCCGCGCACCGCCCCACGTCCGGCGGGCCGATCACCTTGTCCACCATTCACGTCGCCTCGGGCGGCGCGACGGCCACCGTGCGCCCCAAGGCGCTGGGCACCTCGGCCACCGACCTCGATGCGGCGCGGCAGGCGGCGCTGGGCATCGCGCGGGCGCACGCCGAGACGATGGTCGAAGACCCGTCCATCTCCGACGCTGCGCGGCTCGAGGTGGCGCTGCGCACCCGCTGGGCCACCTTCGACAGCCTCGAGCGCGTGGACCCTGCCGATTCGGCCGTGGGCTTCGACACCACCACCGACCGCGTGCAGTTCATGTTGCCCCGCGTGTGGGGCGACACCGCGGTGTTCGTCACCTTTCAGAAGAACGGCACCGTGCGTGTCGAAGACTTCAACTGACCTCTTTCCCGTGAGCACTTCCATGAACGCCCTTCGCTTCTTTGCCTTCGCCACTCTGTGCGCCGCGTGTGGCGTCGACTCCAGCAGTGTCATCGAGGACGACCTGAGCGTGACCGAGCTCGATGCCGCGGCCGAGGTCACCCAGGAGGTACGCGCCGACGTGCTCAACGTCGTCCCGCTCGAGCTCGACGTCGCCACGGGCACCTTCGAGGGCCGCGTCGCGCGCGTGCTCACCTCGGGCGCCGCCGCGCGGGCGCTGCTGGGGCCGGTGCTCCCGTCGGTCAGCTTCACGCGCAACTGGCTCATCGCCTATCGGCCCGACGGCAAGTCGCCGCAGTCCCGTGTCGACGTGACGCGCGCGCAGCTCTCGGCGACGGGCGCCACCTTGACCCTGTGGGCCACGGTGACCGAGCCCGGCACGGGGTGCACCGCGTGGCTCCCGAACGAGGTGTCGGTGGTGCGGGTGCCCAGCCGTGCACGCGTCCCCTCGTCGGTGCGCGTGTACGTGACGCGCGCGACGGCCAGCTGCGGCCTGACCGCGGGCCCGACGTGCGATCCGTCATCGGCGGCAGCGCCCCTGTGCCCGCAGGCGACGCCCTACTGCCTGGGCACGTATGAGCGGCCCGACGGCTCCTTCACCAGCGGCACGTGCGTGAAGTTCACGCCCTATGAGGGCATCAGCCAGTCGTGCAGCACCGACGCGGCCTGCGGCGCGGGCGGTATTTGCGCTGGCCTCTCCACCAGCCCTGACGGGCTCTGCCAGGCCGCGTGGATGCGCGGGACCTATTCGATGCCGGAGTCCGGTCAGCTCTCGGCGCCGCTCCCGCGCGATGGCTCGTGGTACCGGGTGGTCGTGCCGGTGACGAGCCAGGCCACCGTGCCGATGGACGCGTGGCTTCAGGTCTTCGTCGACGGCGCGCAGGGCAACGTGCGGATGCGGCTCGTCAACCCGTCGGGCACCACCTCGTCGACTTTTGTGCCGCCCGCGATGGGCCTGCGCGCGCCTGTCTTTGTCCCGGGCGATGAGACCATCAACGGCGAGTGGCAGGTCGAGCTGCAGGACGTCGGCACCAGCGGTGCGCCCCCGGTGCTGCGCGGCGTGCGGTTGAGCGTCACCTCGCGCTGGGACTGATTCAACGCCTCGTTGCAGAGGCGACTATGGAAGAGGGCACGCGAGCTCGAAACTGAGTCTGGAGTGCGGCCCGAAGCGGACCGCGACCATGTCGGAGTCGATCGTGAGGATCCGAACGACGCCGATTCGTTCCGCGAGGGCGGCGATCGACGCGTCGACCAGACCGAGGTCGACCTTCTTGAACTTCTCGTCGAGTTCACGCGCCCGGCGCAGGTCAGCCACCGTCGGCGGCTCGTAGCGGTATGCGCCTGACTCCAGGTCCCTCCGCCAACACCAACCCGGGGACGATCAGATCGCCCGCTTCCTCGACAGCGGAGGCCCAGGGCTCCTCGCCCGCCAGCGCGTTGAGCCAGCCCCCGGTGTCGAGCAGGAGCGGCGCCGTCATGAGTCGTAGTCCCCCAGACCGTCCCGCTTGATCTCTTCACGCTCCGATTTCGAGAGCTTGAGCCAACCCACCACGGTGCCGCTCGGCTCGGTTTTCGGGAAAACACCTGAAAACTTGAGCAGCCACCTGACCACCCGTACAGTCACCTGAACAGGAGAGCAGATGGACCTCAATTTCACAGGCAAACGAAGCACCCCGTGGGCGGCGACGCACGGAGTCGATGGGCTGTTGGAGCAATGGCGCGCGGACAAGCGGGTCTGGAACAACATCATCCTCGACGAGACGCTCGAAGGAACGGGCGCGAAGTCGGTGCCCATTCCCGAGAGTCTCGAGCCCCGGCTGCGCAAGGCGCTGGAGGCCCGCGGCATCAAGACGCTCTACACGCACCAGGCGCTCGCGTTCGAGCAGGCCCTCAGCGGCAAGGATCTGGTGGTCGCCACCCCGACCGCGTCGGGCAAGAGCCTCTGCTACGTGCTGCCCGTGCTGCAGGCGCTCGCGAAGGATCGTGAGGCCCGCGCGCTGTTTCTCTTCCCCACCAAGGCCCTCTCGCGCGACCAGGAAGAGGCGCTGCGAGCGTTGATGAAAGAAGCCGACCTCGATCACGGCGCGGTCACCTTCGACGGAGACACCCCGGGTGATGCGCGGCGCGCGGCGCGGGAACGCAGCGGCATCATCTTGTCGAACCCCGACATGCTGCACGCCGGCGTGCTCCCGCATCACGCGAACTGGGCGCGCTTCTTCGCGGGCCTCAAGTACGTGGTGATCGACGAGCTGCATGCCTACCGCGGCGTGTTCGGCTCCCACCTCGCCAACGTGCTGCGCAGGCTCGATCGCGTGGCGCGTTTTCACGGCTCGAAGCCGCAGTACCTGATGGCCTCGGCCACCATCGGCAATCCCCAGGAGCACGCCGCCCGCATGCTCGGCCGCGAGGTGGAGCTGGTGGGTGAGAGCGGCGCACCGCGTGGTGAACGCCGGGTGCTGGTCTACAACCCGCCGGTGGTGAACCCCGAGCTGGGCATTCGCCAGTCGTACGTGAAGGCGAGCGCGCGGCTCACCGCAGACCTGGTGAAGGCGGGCATTCCCACCCTGCTCTTCGGCCAGTCGCGGAACACGGTCGAGGTGATGCTCAAGTACCTGCGCGACGCGCTGGTGGAAGCGCGCCTCTCGCCGGAGCTGGTGCAGGCCTATCGCGCGGGCTACCTCCCTCAGCAGCGGCGGGACATCGAGTCGCGGCTGCGCGGTGGTGACGTGCGCTGCGTGGTGGCCACCTCGGCCCTCGAGCTGGGCATCGACGTCGGAGCCCTCGACGCGGTGGTGTGCGCGGGCTGGCCGGGAAGTGTGGCGGCGCTCTGGCAACGTTTCGGCCGCGCGGGCAGAAGACAGGGCACCAGCTTGTCGCTGTTGATCACCTCGAGCGCGCCGGTGGATCAATACGTGGCGTCCACAGCGCAAGGGCTGCTCGGTGCGCCCATCGAACAGGCGCGCATCGACCCCGACAACGTCGAGGTGCTGGTGCAGCACCTCAAGTGCGCTGCCTTCGAGCTGCCCTTCGAAGCGGACGAAGGTTTTCGGGAAGTGAAACCCGCGCAGGTGAAAGAGGCGCTGGAGTACCTCTCCTCGCACGACGTGGTGCACGCGGCTTCGTTGCCCAACGGCAAGACCACCTACCACTGGAGCGCCGACGCCTATCCCGCCAACGACGTGAGCCTGCGCAGCCTGGGCTGGGACAACTTCGTGGTGGTCGATCTCGCGACCGACAAGACCATGGCCGAGATGGATTACCGCTCGACGCACACCATGCTGCACGAGCAGGCCATCTACCAACACGATGGAAAGCAGTACCAGGTGGAGAAGCTCGACTTCGAGAACCACAAGGCGTTCGTGCGCGCGGTCGAGCCCGATTACTACACCGATGCGATGACCTACACGAAGGTCACCGTGATGAGCCGCGCGCAGGAGTCGATGCTGCCGCAGTGCGAGCTCGGCGCGGGTGAGGTCTCCGTGGTGGAGCGCGTGGTCGGCTACAAGAAGATCAAGTTCCACACGC
Source organism: Archangium sp. (assembly GCA_031412555.1). Lineage (GTDB taxonomy): Bacteria > Myxococcota > Myxococcia > Myxococcales > Myxococcaceae > Archangium_A. The sequence continues at coordinate 15,764 of JANODF010000290.1, forward strand.
ATGAGAACGTCGGCTACGGCGACGTGCGGCTGCCCGAGATGCAGATGCACACCACGGCGTTCTGGCTGACCGTGCCGGAGGCCGTGTTGATGCGCCTCATCGCAGATGGCGCGGCCACCCGGCCAGATCTGATCGATGCCCTGCGCGGGGTGAGCGCGGCGATGCACACGGTGGGTGCGGTCGGGTTGATGATCGATCCGAAGGATCTCGGGCGTTGCCTGGGCAGCCGTGATGGCAGCGGGGCGCGGGGTGAACAGCTCTACGAGCCGACCCTGTTTCTCTACGACCACGTGCCGGGGGGTGTGGGCCTCGCGTCGCGGCTGTTCGACGAACGAGAGACGCTGCTGCGAGGAACGCGAACGCTGCTCGAGAACTGCGCCTGCGAACAGGGCTGCCCCGCCTGCGTGGGTCCAGTGATCGCCCCCCTCTCCCTGGGGGAGAGGGTCGGGGTGAGGGCCTCGCAGAATCGAAAAGCACTCGCCGTGGTCATCCTCGACGCGTTGGGCGTCCACGCGGTCTCATGAACGGTTCCGGTCTCTCCATCGCCGCCCGGCTGGCGCACCTGCCGATGGCGCCGAAGCGCCCTGCCCCGCCCCGGGCGCGCCTCGACACGCTCATCGAGCCGCGAGAGACCGAGTTCGGAACGCTCCATCTGCGTGAAAGTGACGGAGGCCTCGCGGTGCCGGTGAACGCCGACTCGCTCGCCGCACTCGCGCTCACCCAGACCACCCTCGACACCTCGCGCCCGCTCTACTTCGACACCGAGACCACGGGCCTGGCCGGCGGCACGGGCACGCTCGCCTTCCTGCTCGGTACGGCCGAAGTGCGCGACGGCAACGTGCTCGTCTCTCAGGTGCACCTGCCTGGGCCCGGCCAGGAGCGGCCGATGCTCCTCTGGCTCGCCTCCCGCATCGAAGAGAGCACGATGTTGCTCAGCTTCAACGGACGCAGCTTCGACTGGCCGTTGTTGCGCAGCCGCTTCGTGATGAACCGGCTGCCTCCTCCGCCGGAGCGGCCGCATGTCGACCTGCTTCACTGCGCGCGGCGGGTGTTCCGGCATCACCTGGATCAGCTCAAGCTCTCCACGTTGGAGAAACGGGTGCTCGACGTGCATCGCCATGGCGACATCGACGGCGCGCTGATTCCCGCGGCGTGGTTCGACTTCTTGCGCACGGGGCGGGTGGCGGTGTTGGCGCGCGTGCTGTCGCACAACGAGCAGGACGTACGGAGCATGGTTCACCTCGTCAACCGCCTCGTCGCCGCGTGGGAAGAGCGGCACCCTGTTTTACCTGCGACGGCGTTGGGGCTGGCCAGCGTGGCAGCGCGGCATGGTGACGATGAACGTGCGCTGCGCTTTCTGAACAAGGCGACGGAAGGAAACGTGGCCGAACACGCGTGGTCACTCGAGGCCGAGCTGCGTCGGCGGCGCGGTGAGTACCCAGAGGCAGTGGAGGCGTTGTTGAGAGCGGTGGCCCGTTCATCAGAGCCCGCCCCGCTGCACCTGCGCCTCGCCAAACTGTACGAGCACCGGCTGAGGAACTTCGAGGCGGCACGCCAACACGCAGCGCTCTGTGCCCCCGCTGAAGAAGCCCCGATTCACGCTCGCCGCAACGCAAGGCTGGCCGAGAGGTAGCGAGTCGAAGTTCCCTCTCCCCTCTGGGGAGAGGGTCAGGGTGAGGGCGCCGTGTCGAACCGATACGCCGTCTCTCGCGCTGAAGCCCGAGCGCCGAACGATCCGACAAAACGCCCCGAGGTTGGAGCAGCGTTCCTTCGAGCTGCCTTCTCTTTCGACCCTCTACGCGGGGAAAAACCCGCCGACTTCGACGCGTACCGCGACTCCGTCATCGCGAGATTGAAGCGGCCTGGTGAGGGGAAGGCCTTCTCGCAGACCACGCAAAGAGCGGCCGCTTCGATCTCTGACATCGGCGCCCACCCTTCCAGCACCGCACGGGTCATAGAGCGCGTCTATCAGCCGGGGCAGGAAAGCTCGCGGCCATCGTAATGGAGCGGCTTCGAGTACTCATCACCGCGCCGGCTCGTAGTGCGCGCCACGCCCTGCGCCGATCAACCGGAGGTGACCCTTCTCGACGAGAACCCGAAACAGGCGCTTGAGCGTGTTGCGGTTCGCTTTGGTCAGCGTCACCGCCTCTGCCACGGTGACATGTCCGCGCTCGCGAGTGAGGTGCAAAACCTTTTCTTCGAGCGGCGTGAGAGACGTGAGCAACCGTTCTCGCTCGACGCGCCGAGCGAGCACGTCCTTCTGCGTGACGAGGCAGCGGAGGAAGAAGATGAGCCACTCACCCAGCCGGCTCTCGTCGGTCTGCGCGCGCCTCAGCGAGCGGTAGTACGTGTCCTTGTTCTCTTCGATGACGCGCTCGAGCGAGGCGTAGGGCACGAAGTCGTAGCCCGCACGAAGCAGCAGCAGTGTCGTGAGCGCGCGAGAGAGCCGGCCGTTCCCGTGCTGGAAGGGGTGAATGGCGAGGAAGCGAACGACGAACGTGCCGATGATGAAGAGCGGGTGATGCCGTCGGGCAGCGAGTTCCTCGTTGGTCGAGGTGAGCAACGTCTCCATCTCGCGAGGCGCGTCGAACGGGCTGACCGTTTCGAAGACGATGCCCAGGCTGTTCCCCTCGGGATCGAACGCCTCGAGGTGGTTGGGCAGTGCCTTCCACTCGCCTCGATGCCGCTCGTCTTTCGCAGAGTGGACCAGCAGCTCGCGATGCAGTTGTTGGAGGTGGCCTTCGCGCAGCGTCAGCTCGCGCCACGACTCGAAGACGAGGTCCATCACGCGCGCGTAGCCGGCGACTTCTTCCTCATCGCGCGATCGGAAGGAGTCGGTGGCCAGCGAGGAGAGCAGCCTCTCCACCTGCACGTCGGAGAGTCGGGCGCCCTCGATGCGCGTCGACGACCCGATCGACTCGATGGTCGCCACCCGCTTGAGCCCTCGCAGGTGCTCAGGTGCGAGCCCGCCCAACGCCTGCCAGCGCCCCTTGAAGTCCTCCAGCTCGGCAACGAAGCGCAGCATCAGGAAATGGATCATCGGCGCTTGAGGCCGAGTTGAGATCGGTGATGAAGCCGCCCGCGAGGCACAACTCCACTGCGCGAGCTGGGCGGCGTTGCCTGGGCGCGGCTCCGGTCACGAGCGAACAGGCCGCGCCGCACGCCGCATCCTTCGTCCCATTTCACTCCGCTTCGTGATGGTGAGCGGTCCAGGCCGCGTGTGCGGGCCACTATGCGCTTTTGCAGGTCAGCAGCCTGCTGCGTTGTTCACGTGCATCGAGTGCGAGGTGGAGTCATCAACTCGCGGAGCAAGGAAGCGTCAGTCGCTGACCTGCAAAGCGCAGAGTGGGCTGCGCGATTCGATCCGACCGCCGCAGCGTTCGCTCGCACCTGAATGAGCGGGAGCTTGAGCGTAAACACTGACCTGCAAAAGCGCATAGTGGCCCGCCGACTCGACCCGAGGGCGTCCGCGTTCACTCTCACGAAGCGACGCGCACTCACACGAACCGAAGTGTCGTGCAGAGGGCCCGCTCGCGACGACACGCGAGCGAAGCCCCGCAGCACGCGCTGAGCGGAGCCACCGGCACCACCGTCCCGTCGGCCTGCCACATCGCCTCGTCCACGAGCAGATTTTCAGGGCGGCCGATGATTTGCGTTAGCGTCGCCGTCGCGTGATGAACCTGCCCCCAGAGATTGGCCCATTGCAGAGCCGCTTGTGCGTGAATGGCTTCAGCGCCGTCGGATTTATCGCTGCAGCGGGGGCGAGGTGAGGGGATGAGCTTCTGGAGCGGTCTTCGCGACTTCTTCAGTGACCCGCCGCGTGGGCCGCCGAACGTCGCGTCGTTCCCTGATTCGCGGCTGGAGAAGCTCTGGAGCGAACGCAATCAGCTGACCGACGAGACCCGCGAGGCAGTGCGGGCCGAGGCGTTGAAGCGTGGCCTGCGGCTGCGTGGGTTGAAGCCGGTCGAGCCGGGCAGCCTTCCGGTGAAGGTGAAGGTGATGGCGTCGGGCGACGTGATCGACGTGCGGCCGGGTGTGGGGGTGCTGCTGCAGAGCACTCCGGGGCGATTCGTGCTGGTGGTGCTCCCGCGCTGGGACGCGGCGCCGCTCGAGCTGCCCGGCGATCTTCCCCTGGATGCGCTCATCATCTGCAACCACGAACCTCGCGGTTGGCTCGACGGCACGCGCTGGGCTCAGACGGCGAAGCTGGCCCCTGACAACGTGTACTCGACCGCGGAGGGAGCGATCGATCGTTCACCCGGAACGCAGGGCGGCGAAGCGAAGCGCTTTCCATCTCAGCTGGTGCTGGGCAGCCTGACCCTTCGCCGAATGGAAGCGCTCCCGAACGTCTTACGCGCGACCTGGCACGGAGCGGCGGCGACCGCGGCCATCGGCCCCACGCTCCCGCATGCGTTGGTGCAGGCGCAGCCGGCCTCAGGTGTGTACGTGGGCTCGCTGCCCGAGCCTGACGCGCAGTCGCTGTGGTCGATGTTGATCACCGCCGCGCACGGCTCCGCGATGTTGGCCGCTGCGCGCATGGGCGGCGGTCAAGGGCCGTTGGTCGTCATCGTGGGTGATGCCGTGGGTGCGCCGCTCCGGTGGCACACGCAGCTGAGGCCGGGCTTCGGGATCACCATGACAGGCGTGGAGTGCCCGATTCCTCCCTCGGCCGTCGGGCTGTTGGGCGACGTGTCGCTGGGGCGATGGGCGCAGGTGGGGTCCACCAGCGCGACGGTGCACGAGCTCGAGGAGGTGCTCGAGCACCTCGTCGCCGAGGCGCGCATGGACGAGGCGTGGAAGCTGATCGCCGGCGTGCTTCCGGGCCGCGAGACGAACGCCACCGTGCAACGGCTTCGCGCGACGATCCTCGCGCTCGATGGTCAGCATGAGGAGGCGCTGGCGGCGCTCGCCCTCGCGCAGGGTGACACGTTCGCTCCGGTGATCGCGTCGGCGGTGCACGTGGCGCGGCGCAACTGGGCGGCTGCAGCGCGGGAGGCACGCCGGGCCGTCGAGCTGCTCCCGAACGATTCAGATGCGCTGGGTGCGCTCGCTCGCTGTCTGTGGTTGTCGGGGCGCCTGGAGGAGGCGCGCAAGGTGCTCGATGAGGCGCCCGCGTTCTCTCTCACGGGTACCCAGGCGGCGGATCTGTATGAGGTGATCGAGCGCGAGGTGCCTGGGGATGGGCCGCGGGGCCCGGCGCTGCCTCACCTCGCTGCGAGAGTGTTGGACCGTGCACGGCGGGCTCAGGATCGGGTGCAGGCGGAGCGTTGGTATCGACGGGCGATTGAGCTCGATCCGGAGTGTGTGGCAGCGTTGCGTGAACTGCAGAGCCAGTGAGCGCCGTCAGCTCGAGGAAGGCTCGCGGCAGACGGCGAAGCGCTCCCAGCGCGACTCGCCGGTGACCGAGCGCGGCCCGAGCCCGTTCAAGTGGCGGCAACTCCGAACGCCGCAGCGAGCCGGCGCGACGCGCGCACCAGCGGGTGCCAGAGGACAGACCGCACCGTCCGGGCGTGGTTCTGTTGCGCTGCGGGCAAGCCGAACGCGAGGCGGGGACGGCGACCCGAAAGGCGCAGCGTGCCGCTCAGCAGGTCCCAGATCGCCAGCGCCGAACCGTAGTTGCTGTGATGAAGCTGTGGGTCGACCGCGTGGTGGAGCTGGTGCTGGGCAGGGCTGATGAGCACGCGCTCCAGCCACGAGGGATAGGGCAGCCACACATGGCTGTGACGCAGGTTCGCGCCCGCGATCGTCCAGAGGAACGAGAGTCCGTAGACGCCGCCGATCTGCCATGCGTGGGTTCGGCAGCTCTCAGCCGGAGAATCGCGGTTCGGGCGCACGCCACCGCGCTTCGAGGCCAGCGGCGAGTACCTGGTGCACGTGTTCACCTTCTACGACGGCCCGCATCCCCAGTGGTCGCTGGGCCAGACGCTGGAGAGCCTCCCACCTCAATGCGACCCGGCCATCGATGCGCTCCGAGACTCGTGGAACCTGGCGGCCCAGGCGTGGACGAACGGCGCCATCTCGTTGCGCCTCACCTTCGTCGACCACGGAGTCTTCGCGCTACCCGATGACGAAACCCTGGGGCGTCTGGCGCGCCCGTTCGAGCCCGACCGGTTTCGCAACTCGACTGGCATGGCGAAGTTGGCAGCGTTGCAGGTGCCGCACCGCCGGCCTCGCGACCTGTTCCTCGTCGCGTACGTCGGGGTGGGCGGCATGGCCGGCGGCGGCATGGCGTTGCCCGACGACGGCATCGCAGTGGTGGGCGTGGGTCGGCAGCGCGCGGGCTTCAGTTCCACGGTCGCCCTGCATGAGCTGGGTCACCTGTTCGGCGCGGTCGATCTCTACGACTCGAACTCGCCGACCGGCTGCACGCCAGAGCAGGACGAAGAGTTCTCGCACGACCTCTACTGCGGCGGCGCTGGCGTCTCACGGGTCAACGCGCGCGAGCTCGGCTGGGTGTTGCCCGATGGGGGCGCAGCCTCTGCCGTCACGCACGTCTGCCAGAGCCCCGCGTCGTCGTTCGGGTGTGACCCCGACTGACCTCTCGAGATCAGGGGATCAGCTGACCGGCACACCGAGTTCACGGGCGAACAACAACCCGACACGCGTGAAGTGCGAACTGCGGCGACCGACGAGGCTCGCTCCACCCTTGCGGTGCCGCCGACCCCGGTCAAGGATTCACGCGTGCGTCGTGCGCTGCCCGCAATCGCCGTGAGCGTGACGCTGCTGGCGGTGTGGCCTGCATCGCAGAGTGCGTTTCATGATCCGAAGCGGTGGGTCTTGGTGGTGGCCTCGTTCATCGGTGCGCTGATCAGCGTGCCGAAGTGGAGGTGGACTGCGCTTCCGTTGATCGCGCTCACCGCGGTTCAGACGTGGCACGTCCCGCAGGCGGGGCTTCAGGCGATGGCCTTCGCGTGGGCGCTCGCGAGTTGGCAGGCGGATCTGCGTCAGTTCACTCGGATCGTGGGTGCGGTCGCGGCGGTGGTGGGCGTGGTGGTGCTGCTGCAAGCGGCTGGCTTCGATGCGCTCGGCTTCGCGAATCCCGAGGTCGGTGAAGAAAGGCTGCGGGTGTACGGGACGTTGGGCAATCCCGACTTCGTAGCGTCGATGCTGTTGCCGATCGCGATCCTGCTTCTTCCCTCGCGCCATCCGCGACCCGTCGAGGGGTTCCTTGGTCTGCTGATCATCATTCCTGCGCTGATCGTCACTCGCAGCTTCGCGACCGTGTTGAGCGCGACGGTGGCTGGAGTGGTGGTGAGCATTCATCGGCACGCCCTCTCCCCGACCCTCTCTCCCTCGGGGCCCTCGGGGAGAGGGAGCACTTGGAGCGCTTGGTGGAGGTCGATTGCGTTGGTCTGCGGTTTGATCGCGCTGCTCGGTGTCGGCCTCGTCGGGCGCGACCTCGGGCAAACGATTGCGGGGCGCCGGTACCTCGTCAGTGTTGCGCTGCCTCACGTGACCGACGCGCCCCTGCTCGGTCACGGCCTCGGCTCGACCGTGCTCGCCTGGCCCACCTGGGAGCTCTCGTTCTGGCAGGCCCGCTGTCCCGACGCCGCGTGCGTCTCAGCCGATCCACGACACGTGTTCGCAGCGCTTCAAGATCACGTGCACGCCGATTGGCTCGAATGGCTGCTGGAGCGCGGCATTCTCGGCTTCTTCGCGCTGCTGCTCGCGTTGAGCTCACCCCTTCTCGCAGCATGGAAGAGCGAAGACTCGCTGTTGCTCGCTGCGATGACCGCGTTGCTGGCCCGCTCGCTGGTCGACTTTCCGCTGCACCGGCCGGCGGATCTCTGCCTGCTCGCCGCCTTGGCGGCGTGCACTGCTCCACGTCAGCTCAGTCCTTCGCCTTGAGCTTGCTGTCGTTGTCCGCGATGAACCGGCGGATGTCTTCGTTCATGTCGAGCAGCTTGAGCCACTGCTCCTTGTAGAGTGTCACCGGGAAACGGCCCATGCCATAGACCGAGACGGCGCCCTTCTCGGACACCTTGAGCGAGATGCCTTTGCTGGTGCGCGCCTTGAGCGCTTCCATCTCAGCCTTGAGCGCCGCGACCTCTGCCTTGAGTTCATCTTCGGTAGACATGACCTGACCCTATCTCTCGCTTCGGCACGCCGGGCGAGTGGAATTCATCAGGGCGCGAGCAGCACGCGGCCATCGCTCTCGAGAAAACGCATCGCCTGCTCACGCACGGGAGCGAAGTCGTACATCACGTTGTGCCCGTTGTACGTCGCCGCTTGCGACGCGGGCAGGTACTTCGCGGCATCCACGCGCACGAAGGCGTGAATAGGATCCGTTCCCGACTGCGAGACGATCTCGGTGAGCTTGAGCGCGCCCGCGAGCTCCACGCTCGTATCGAGCGGAATGACGATGTCGCCCAGGCCCGTCTGCTGGAGCACCGCGATCTCCGAGCTGATGGTGGGCGCGGTGTTGATGGGATCGCCGGGATCGAAGAACGGCTGCGCCACGGCGCGGAACAGCGGGAACGACGCGATGTACTCCGGCGAGTCGAAGGCGATGTCGGTCTGCGCGACGATCAGCAGCCCGATGAGGTCTTGCAGGAAGCGGCTCATCACCACGTTCGACAGACCCGCGCCCGGCACGTTGAGCACTGCGCTGGTGATGCGATTCGAGACGGGCACGAAGCCCGCGCCCACGATCGCGCCCATCGAGTTGCCGAAGTACCGAAGCTTCGGCGCCACGTCGGAGACACCGTCACCGTCGACGTCGATGGTGACCACCGCGCGCTCCACCTGCAGCAGGTCGAACGTCATCTGGCGAAACCGATCCCTCAGCGCGGGGAGATCATCGACGCTGAAGAACGAAGTGAAGTTGCCGCGATACCCATGGTTCGGCGCATCGATGCCGACGCAGCCCAGGCCACGGCGCGCGAGGGTCTGCGCCCACTCCAGACAGAAACCATCGAGCACGCCCACCCGCGGCGTGTTGCGGCCCGCCACTCCGTGTTGGCCCATCACCACCGGCCACCCACCCGCAGGTTTGGGACCCGAGGGCAACGTGAGCACGAAGCGCAGCGGCACCACGGGAGCGCTCGACGGATCCGCCTGCCAATCAGCGCGCACCAGGCCGTTCTCCCGCAGTTCACGTGAACCGAACTCGCCGATGATCACCGCGCCGACGTGCGTGATGGGGCGGGCGAAGGCGTACTTCTCCATCCACGGAGTCACCTCGGCCCAGTTGGGATCCGTCGGGCGCCACGTACCGACGGGCCGGCTGCCGTTGTTGTCGTCGGGCACCACAGCTCGCGCGGGAATGGTCACCGCGGCGGGGTGCGCCTCGGCCCACTGCGCGAGCGCGCGCGGCGCCGAGGTGATGTCACCCGCGTGCTCCGGCAAGGTGAGCAGCACTTCTTCCACCTTCACGCCCAGCGCGGCCGCGACAGATTCGAGCTCCGGCTTGCTGGCGGCGAACGCATCACCCCGGCCGAACGCCACGCCGCTGGCGGTCTTCGGCCCCTGCACCACCACCAGCAGCCCATCGCTGTTCTCGGGGAGCGGAATGGTGGGCCGGGTGGAGATGAACTCCGGATACCCCTCGGGCAACGGCATGCCGCGCGCAGCGAGCACGTCACGCAGGTGCTGCACGGCCACCGGCCGCTCGAGTACTCGCCACGCGGTGCCGTCTTTCACCAGCCGAACCACGCTCCCCTGAATGGAATCGGGGTCGAGCGGCTCACTCACGCGGATCAACGTGCTGCCGAAGTTGCTCGTGGAGGTGACCGTGCGCACGCCCTGAGCGCCAAGCTTGTTGAAGTAGGAAGCCGACTTCGCGGTGATCGCCTTCGGGGGAAGGAACGGCTGGTACCACTTCGGCCGCAGCGTCAGCGCGCCGTCGACGATCAACCGTTGATCAGGAAACGGGTTGTCGAGGCTCTGGGGATCGGCGCTCCACAGAAAATGCGGAGGCTCGACGGGCGCGGGCACGGGCCCACACGCGAGAACGAACAACGGGAGCAACCAGCGGCAGCGCGACATCACGAGCGGTATCCTGCCTCTGCCACCCCATGAAAGTCACCGTTCGCCAGGCCACGGCTGAAGATCATCTGCTCTACCTGCGGTTGTTGCCGGAGCTGCGCGTCGATGATCCGCCGCCCGACACGGCGAAGTGGGCCGGAGAGCTGGCAGCAAACACCCTCATCGCCGAGCGCGGTGGTGAAAGTGTGGGCGCCTGCACCTTCGTGAGGCTCGAGGGCAACGGTCACGTGAGGGCGCTGATGGTCGACCCCAAGGCGCGGCGGTTCGGCGTGGGGCGCACACTGCTGGTGGCGGTGGCCGAGAAACTCCGCGCGGGTGGCTGCTCGAAGTGGACGCTCAACGTGAAGCCGGAGAACACCGCCGCGATTTCGCTCTACGTCGCCCTGGGCTTTCGACGCGACTTCTCGGCAGTCGCGCTGCGGCTCGCGTGGCCGCTGGTGGAGCAGCTGCCGTTCAGCAAGCCGGTGCAGTCACGCCGCGTCACGCCCGCCGACGATCAGGCCATCGAGCAGCTCTTTTCTCTCTCGCCAGGCCAGCTCGCGGGGCTGCGGCGCTCGAACCGCATCCTGCTCACCCTGGTCGATGAAGCCGGAGTGGCCGCCCTCTCTGCGTACGACCCCACGTACCCCGGCGCGTTTCCGTTTCGCGTGAAGGAGCCCGGGCTCGCGCGCGCCCTGCTCGAAGCGATGCGCCCGCACGCACTGCCAGGAGCCGAGTGGACTGGCGTGGTGGTGGAGAACGATGACGCTCTGGTGAAGGTGCTTCGTGACCTCGGCGCCGAGGTGCGGATGAACATCGACCACTACACCGGCCTTCTGTAGGCGGAGCTGAAGATCGTCTCGCGGCGCGGCTGGCCAAACGTGGTTTTCGGGTCACCACGCCCGCTGACCTCGAGACCCAGACAGGCTCAGATTTCCCGTCCGGGAACTTTCTTGACCGAAACACCGCCTCTTGTGCCTAGTATTCCCGTTCGGGAAATTTCCCGTCCTTCGGCCTGCCAGCGACGGGTCGATTTCCCGATCGGGGTATTTGATGAGAACCAGGTCAGTCGCGGTGTTCGCGCGTGAGCCCGAATCTTTTGGTCAGGCCATCAAGGCCCAGCGAAAGAAGAGTGGCGCCACCTTGAAGGCGGCTGCGGGGCTCTCGGGAGTCGGCGTGCGCTTTCTTCTCGAGCTGGAGCACGGCAAGAAGACGGCAGCGCTGGGAAAGGCGCTCCAGGTCGCGGCCCGCATGGGTCTCGAGGTCTGGCTCGTTCCCCGGGGCGAGCGCCCAGCGGGACTCGAGCCGTGACGGTCAGCAGGTTGGTGGTGCGCCACGCGGACGGCATCGTTGGACACCTCGAGCGGAGTGCGGAGGGAGCGATCGAGTTTGCCTACGCCACGGCCTGGCTGACGGCGCCTCACCGGTTTCCCATCTCGCTGAGCTTGCCTTTGCGCGAGGCGCCCTATGGCGAGGCCGGCCTCGCCTTCTTCGCGAACCTGCTTCCGGAAGCCGAGGTCCGCAGACAGCTGTGCCTCCAGCTGGGGATCTCGGTCGACAACGACTTCGGGCTGCTCGCAGCGATCGGCGGCGAATGTGCCGGTGCGCTCACCATCGTCGACCCGGCGCAGCGCAAGGTGAGCCGTGCGCCGGAATACCGTCGGCTCAGCCTCGCAGATCTCGAACGCCTCGCGGCGCATCAGGTACTGCCCGCACTCGACGGAGCGCATGGGGTGCGCCTCTCCCTGGCGGGCGCGCAGGACAAACTTCCAGTGCTGCTCGACGGAAATTCACTGTTCATTCCCGTGGGCGATGCACCGAGCTCGCACTTGCTGAAGTTCTCCAGCCCGCGCTTCAAACACCTGCCTGCCAATGAGGTGCTGATGGCGATGATCGCACGGGCGCTCGGTTTGCCCGTGGTCGAGACCGAGCTGCGCAAGCTCAGACGTGAAGGCATGTGCGTGGTGCAGCGGTACGACCGCGTTCCTTCCGCGAACGGCTCGCTCTCTCGTCTCCATCAGGAAGATCTGTGTCAAGCGCTCGGCCGGCGCCCCATCGCCAAGTACGAGAAGGAAGGAGGCCCGACCTTCCGTCAATGTTTCGAGACCGTGCGAGACGCCAGCGCGCAGCCACTCGTGGACGGTCAGATTCTGTTGCGCTGGCTGTGTTTCAACGTGTTGGCGTTCAATGCTGACGGCCACGCGAAGAACCTGTCCCTGCTCTACTCGCACGGCCCCATCCGTCTCGCGCCGATCTACGACCTGGTCTGTACGCGGGCGTCCCCACGCCTCGCGACGCATCTGGCGATGGGCGTCGGTGGCGAGTTCGAGCCGACGGAAGTGCGGCGACGGCACTGGGAGCGGCTCGCGGAAGAACTCGGTCTGGGTGCCCGTTTTGTCGTCGCGCTCGTTCAAGAGATGGTGGAGCGATTTCCCGACGCGACGCGAGCAGCCGCCTGGGAGTTCCGCAGCCGATACGGCGAGAAGCCGGCGCTCCAGATGATCCTGCCAAAGGTGCGCAAGCAAGCGCGTCGCATCGGCCAGCACCTCGGATGAACAACGCAGGGTCGTCGGCCAACGCGCACCTCACCGCAGAGGCGCCGCCCTGCCGCTGATGGGGGACCCCGCGCGTCTGAATCGAACTCACGTCAGACCCACTGATCGGCATCGGCCTGCAGCGCCATCTTGGCCGTGCGGGTCATGCGCTCGCTGGCGAGCTGCTGCACCTTCTTGCTGACGGCTGGGTTGGCCAACACCAGCGCGCGGAAGTCGTCGGCCATCACGCACAACGCGACCACGGCGCCCTTCGCCTTGATGGTGGCCGACACGGGAAGTTTGGTGAGCACGGAGATCTCCCCGAACGCATCGCCTTCGACCAGGTCGGGGTACGCCCCCGCCGAGTTGCTCTGCGAGACCGAACACTGCCCGCGCAGCAGCAAGAACACCGCCGCCCCCGGAGCACCTTCTTCGAGCACCACTTCACCCGCCTCGAAGGTGCACGGCGTGAACGCCCTGGTGAGCCCCGCGCGCTGCGGCTCCGTCAGCAGTTGGAGCAACGGGTTGGCGCGCATCAGGTTTGCCAGCATGCGCTCGCGGTAGAACTGCTCGAGGCCCGCGCGCACGCCGGGGTACTTCTTGATGACCGGGCCCATGCTCTCGCGCGGAAACTCGAGCACCACCACGACGGTGTCGGCCTTCACGCTGGCCATGCGTGGCGCGCCGGAGAGCAGCGCCATCTCGCCGAAGAACTCACCCTCGCGCATCACCGCGACCTTCTGCGCCTCGCGCCACACCGACACCGAGCCTTGCGCGATGGCGAACATCGAGCTGCCCGGTTCACCTTCCGTCACCACCGTCTGCCCCGCACGAATGGTCTTCGCGTCCATCGCGCCGTTGAGCACGGCGAGGAACTCTTCGGTGCTCAGCGCCGAGAAGAGCGGAATGTGCGGCAGCGCATCACGCGGCGGGAGCGGCGGTTCGGCTTCGGGCAGCAACTCCTCGAGCGCGATCTCTTCGGGCGGGTGCTGCGAGGGATCGTTCGCATCGGGTTGACCGAAAGCGCCCGGCTGGAGCGCAGCGCGATGCGACGCGAGGGCCGGCCCCGACGCACCGGGGCGCGAGGCGTACAACGAAGCGAGGTGCTGCTGCGCGAGCTGGTGGCTGGGGTCGAGCGAAAGAATCACCCGGCTCAGCGCCGTGGCCTTGAAGAACTCACCCTGCTCGGCGAAGCGCTTGACCACCTCCGAGTACTCCGCCACCGCGGCCTTCTTGTCGCCCTGGCGCGCGAGGATCTCCGCGATCTTCTGCCGGGCGGAGAGTTCACCGGGCACGGCTTGCACGATGCGGCGGTATTCCTCGAGAGCGGCAGGCAGGCGACCCTGCATCAACAACTGCGCGGCACGGTCCAGCTGGCGGTTGACGGCGTCTGACATGCCATTTCGTACCGCACTTCGAGTGGACGCCGGAGCCCAGGCTCGCTAAACGTGTTCATTGAACGTGTTCAACCAAAGCAAGAACAGCCGCGTCGTCCAGAAATCCGCCACCGGCGCTGCGGTGCTCGACGCCGCGCGGGAGGAGTTCGAGAGGGCCGGCTTCGAGGGCGCCAACCTGAGAGCCATCGCCCAGCGAGCAGGTGTCTCGGCAGGCACCGTGCTCCATCACTACGGGGACAAACGCGAGCTGCTCTACGCGGCGTTGTTTCAGGATCTGGAGAACACGTTGACCAGGGTGCTGGCCGAACCCGGCCCCGGCCCGCTGGAGGAGCAGCTCAAGCGGCTGACCCGCGGGGTGTTCCGCTACTACCAGCGCCGCCCGGGGCTCTCCCGGCCGCTGCTCAAGGAGTCGCTCTTCGCAGAAGGCGCGTGGGCGCAACGTTTCGCCGCCCAGGTGGGCCAGGCGCACGGCGTGGTGGCGACGCTCTTCGACGAAGCCGTCACCCGGGGCGAGCTGCGCGCCGGCATGAACGGTCCCCTCTTTGCGGTGGCGTACTTCTCCTTCTTCTACTTCGCGCTCATCTCGTGGGTGCAGGGCGCGCACGCCAACCCAGGCCCGCTGGTGGAGCGCCTCGTCGCGCAACACCTCGAGGGGTTGCGCCCACTGCCGGTCACCAAAAGGAGCCGTCGATGACGAAGTCGATGTTCAGGAGCGAGCAGGCGAAGGTGAAGCTCACGGAGTGGTTCGATCGGTTCCGTGCGCGGCTGCCCCTGCCCACCGAGAGCCGCACCGTGCAGACCGCGTTCGGGACCACGCACGTGTTGGTCGGTGGCCCGGAGAACGCGCCGCCGCTGGTGCTGCTGCACGGCGCGATGGCCAGCTCGGCGCATGCGTTGGTCGAGCTCTCGGGCTTGATGGAGAACTTCCGCGTCTACGCAGTCGACGTGATGGGCCAGTCGGTGAAGAGCGCCGACGCGCGGCCTTCGGTGCTCAATGACGAGTACGGACGGTGGCTGGTCGAGGTGATGGATGGGCTCGCGCTGCCGAAGGCCCACGTGGTGGGGATCAGCTGGGGCGGGTTCGTCTCGATTCGGCTCGCGGCGTTCGCGCCTTCACGCATCACCCGGTTGGTGCTCCTGGTGCCCGCGGGTCTGGTGGGCGGCTCGGCGTGGGAAGGCTTCACACGCATGGGCCTGCCGATGGCGCTGTACCTGATGTGGCCGACGCCCGAGCGGCTGAAGAAGTTCGTGGCCAATCTGCTCACCACGCTCGATGACGATTGGGCTCCGTACCTCGGTGACGCGTTCCTCTCGTTCAACATGAACATGACCATTCCGATGGTCGCCCGGCCCGAGGAGTTCAAGGGCTTCACCGTGCCGACGCTGGTGATGGCGGCGGATGATGACGTGAGTTTTCCGGGTGCGAAGTTGCTCAAGCGAGCTGGGGAAGTCTTCCCGTCACTGGTGGGCACTGAGTTGATCGAAGACTGTCGTCACTGCCCGCCGACCACGCCCGTCTTTCGCAGCTGGCTCTCAGGCAAAATCACGACGTTCCTGCGCCCGGAGTAGTTCCCTCTCCCTTCGGGAGAGGGTCAGGGTGAGGGCCTCACTTCTTCCCCGGATCCAACGGAATCGAAACACTCACGCCCCCCTGCACCGCGCCCGTCGACGGAGTGGCCTGAGCGTTCGCCGAAAACGCCACACCACTCTTCTTCTCCGTCGCAGTCAGACTCACGCCGACGGTGGGAGCACTCGTGAGCCTGGTCCCCGCCGCACTCAACGCAAGCGACCCCGCATCGCCCATGGTCGCGACCTGAGCCGACAACTCATCGAGGCCCGCAGGCACCAGCTTCGCCTGCACCCCGATCGAAGTGCCCGCTGACGGAGCGACCGACGCGCGCAGCGTCGCTTCATCGAGCGCGAGCGGAGCATCCGACGCATCACGAGCGAAACGAGCCTCGGTCGAGATCGAACCCTGCGCCACCTCGACCCCGGACTGCGCGGTGAAGCGCTGCACCACGCCATCCCGCGAAGTCATCTGCCCACTCGCGCTCAACGTGACCGGCGCAGTGACCAACATCACATGCGCCCAGGTGCGAGCCGGGTCCGCGCCTCGTTGCGGAACGACGCCCACGTTGCCAGCAATCGCCGCATCACCCTGTTCGACCCGCACGGCGAGCTCCGCCTCGCGCACCTCACCCGAGCGGGCAATCACCGCGTTCGCCGTGCCATCCACGCGCGTCTGATCGAAATCCCGGTGCACCGACGCGCCCCACTCCACGCGTGGATCACCGACGCCCACGCCCGCCAGCGGCGCATCCCACGCGGCTTTGGCGGAGACCTCGAGACCATCTTTCCCGATGGCCACGCCGCGGGGAATGCCTGCCTGATCGAGGATCGCGCTCCCACCACTCGCAGCGCCATTGTCCATCTGCTCGCGGCCGACCAACGACGCAGCCACCGCAGCGCCCACGCCTGCGAGCCCCGCTGAAGTGAGCAGCACATCCTTCTTCACCACGCCGTCGACCACCGCCTGCGTGGCCACCCTGCCGATGCCCGCCACCAGCGCGTCGCCCTGCTTCCCCACCATGCCCGCGAGGCCGTCTTGCTGAAAGCCGCGCGTCACGCAGGCACAGAGGATCCACTCCGGTTGCCGGCTGCCCGGTTGCGCGACACCTGGCCCCGCTGAGCGCATCTGATCGATGTACTTGCCCAGCGTGTGAATCACCTCATCGACGGGGAGTGAGCCGCCGTAGATGGTCAGGCTGGTGGGCTCACCCTTTTTCCGCGCTCGCACCGCCGCCACGAAATCCTGCACGATCATCGCGCGCTGCTCTTCGCCGTATTCGAAGAAGTACCCCCGATCGGGTTTGTAGAAATACGCACCACCCCGCGCGCCGCCCTGCATCGCCTGCAGTTGCTCGAGCACCGAGTTGATCGCGTACGCGGTGCCCTGGTGTTGATAGCTCCACACGTGCGCCGGCTCGTGCGCGAGGAGCACGCCGTTGAACGAGTCCCACGATTCGTCGTGCGGGTCTTCGGGCAAGGTGGTGCCCGCGCGAATCGCCCACCGCGGATCGGTCGGATCCACGTGAATGGTATTGCCCAGCACCATCGCGCCCGCGCCCATGGTCTGCACGCCGGTGGTGAAGCGGAAACGCACCGAGCCGGGCTCGAGCGTGCCGCCGAAGTTCTCCACGATGCGTTTCGCTTCACTGCTGGTGAGCCCGCGCTCCGTCACCGTGTCGGTGGTCGCGAGCACGTCGTTCACCTTCACGCCCAGCGACTTGCCGTGCGCGAGCAACCAGTCGAGGCCCAGCGCCTCCACGATGAAGCCCAGGGAACGTTGCCTGGCTGCCAGCTCCAGCGTCTGCTGCAAGGCGAGCGCGTTGGCCTCGCTGGCCAACCGGCGAAGCACTTGGCGCAGCGACTCCTGACCGGGCTCTTGCAGCGTGAGCGCAAGGCCCACCAGCAGGCGCTCCCGCTGCGGCGCGGAGGCTGAACGAAGGAGCAGATCATCAGGCACGTCGCTCGCCCGGAGCGGCTTGCCCTGAGGCCTGAACGGCTGGCCGGTGATGAGGCGGAGATGGGGCTCGGCGCGCATGGTCTCGCGACTCTAGCCGCCCGGAATCACGGCCTTGAACCAAACCCGGAAACACCTTTTCGGGGGGCCCGTACCACTTCACTGGAGGTGGTCATCTGGTCAACTCAGTCAGCCACACGGGAGGTGCAGGACCCTGATAGAGCGCCTGCCATCTCGATGGTGGAAGCGAGCGACGAGCAGCTGATGCAACGCTTTTGCGGTGGCGACAAGGCCGCCTTCGGTCAGCTCTTCGAACGATTCCTTCCCCGCGTTCGTTCATTCCTCAGACAGATGGTGCACGACTCGACGCTCGCAGATGACCTGGCGCAGACCACCTTCCTTTCCGTGGTGCGGTCGAAGGATCGCTACCTCGAGGGCTCGAAGGTGGCGCCGTGGATCTTCGCCATCGCGGCGAACGCGGCGCGCGACACCTTGCGGCGACAGTCATTGGGCGTGGAGCAGTTGGTGGATGCAGACGTGGGCGTGGAGTCGCACCCCATCGATCACGGGCTGCGTCGTGAACTCGAAGGCGCGCTGGCTGAGCTGCCGGTCAATCAGCGTGAAGTGGTCGTGCTCCACAAAGTTCAGGGCCTCAGCTTCGAGCAGATCGGAGAGGCCATCGGTATCACCGCCACGGCAGCCCGCATCCGTGCCCACCGCGGTTACGTCAAATTGAGAGAACTTCTCAAGCACCTGGAAGACGCGTGATGGCAAAGCTCGACGACTTGCTCAGCTCTGCTTCAAAGCCCACCGGACATGGGTCCGATGAGCGACTGCGCGCGGCGGTGTTCGCGGAGCTCGAGGTGCCTCCGGGGCGCGGCTGGCGTGGTGACGTGGTGCTGGTCATCGGGGTGTGCTGGTTGGCCTTCGTGCTCGCAGCGGTGGTGATGCTCGCCGTGGGTCAGCTGCAGCCGGCGTTGTTGATGAGCCGCGCGCTGCCGCTCACCGGTCTGCTCTTCGTAGGTGCGTTTTGCGCGTTCGCCGCGCTGGCGCCTCGCCGGCCGGGCCAGCTGCTCGTGGGCTTCGGGGTCGCGGCGGTGGGGTTGCTGGGTCTGGTGCTGGTGCGCGGTGAAGGCCACGCGTCGGCGACTGCACCGTGGGTGTGCACGCTCAGTCATCTGGGGCTGGGTGCGGGCCCGATGGTGCTGGCGCTGATGATGCTCAAGAAGTCCGCGATTCACCCCGCGCGTGCGGCGGTGTTGGGCCTGGGTGTGGGCGCGACGGGGGCGATGTTGGGTGAGCTGGCGTGCGAGCAGAGCTGGGCGCACGTGGCGGTGTGGCATCTGGCTGCGTGGGCCGGGTTGGCGGCGATCGCCAGCGTGGTGTCGCGTCGCCTGGTGCCTCGCTCGTTCGCCCCTTAGTTCTCCCTCGCCCTGAGCAGCGGGGAGAGGGTCGGGGTGAGGGGCCGACTGCCTCACTCTTCGTTCGAAACACGCCGCTTCTGCAGAACCGCGCTCGCACCGAGCACGTCGGTATACGCAATCGCGCCGACCGCACCCTGGTTCAACTCCGCGGCGTTCGCTTCATCGGTATCGATGTGCATCTCGAGCTTGTGCTTCGAGCTCACGCGCACGAGCACGTCTCCGAACACGAGCGGGCGCGGCCCGCCGGCAATCGCCACCTCGACCTCGTCGCCGTTCACCACGCCATAGGCCGCTGCATCTTCGGGCGTCATGTGAATGTGCCGCTTCGCGCAGATCAGCCCCTCCTTCAGATGCACGGTGCCCTTCGGTCCTTCGAGGGTGATGGGCGCGCTGCCCAGCGTCTTGCCTGAATCACGAATCGGAGCATCGACCCCGAGCAGAAACTCATCGGTGCGGCTCACCTCGACCTGGCAGGCGGGGCGCAGCGGACCGAGCAGGCGCACCCCATCGATGCGATTGCGCGGGCCGATGACGTTCACCTTCTCTTCACACGCGTACTGACCGGGCTGCGAGATGTCGCGCAGCTTGGTGGGCGAGGCCTCAGGCCCGAACAGCAGGGCAAACGTCGCCGCGTCGAGGTGCAGGTGCCGCGCGGAGATCGCCACTGGAATCGGCCGCGGGTTCTTCACCGCCGAATGATCAGCCACCAGCGCGGCGGTCTGCTTCGCGATGGAGAGTTCTTCATCGGTCTTCACCACCAGCGCCGCCACGCGCGACAACTCAGCGGAGATGGTGCTCACCGGCTTCTCGCGGCTCACCTTCGCATCGGCGTTCGCGTCGTCGTCGAGCACCAACCCGAGGAAGTCGAGGCGCTGCAGAATGCGCCGCCGCATGGCCACCGCGTTCTCACCGATGCCGCCGGTGAGCACGACTGCGTCGAGCCCGCCCATCGAGGCCGCGTAGGCGCCGATGTACTTGCGCACGCGATGCGCGAAGACGGCGACCGCGAGGCGGCAGCGATCATCTCCGTCGCTGGCGCGCTGCTCGATGTCGCGCAGATCATTTCCCACCCCGGACAAGCCGGTCAGGCCGGACTTCGAGTTGAGCAGCGTGTCGATGCCTTTCAAGTCGAACTCCCCCGAGCGGAGCAGCGCCAGCACCACCCCCGAATCGAGATCACCCGAGCGGGTGCCCATCACCAGGCCCTCGAGCGGGGTGAGGCCCATGCTGGTCTCGGTCGAGTGACCCAGCTCCACCGCGCAGGCAGACGCGCCGTTGCCGAGGTGCAGGGTGATCAACCGCAGCTCGTTGAGCGGCCGGTTGAGGTGTTTCGCCGCGAGGTGGGCGACGTAGGCATGTGAGGTGCCGTGAAAGCCGTACCGGCGCAGGCCGTGCTTCTGCGCGACGTCTTGATCGATCGCGTAGGTGCGTGCGCGACGGGGCATGCGCGCGTGGAAGGCCGTGTCGAACACCGCGACCTGAGGCACGCCGGGAAGGGCCGCACGCAGCACCCGAATGCCGGTGAGGTTGGCCGGGTTGTGCAGCGGCGCGAGGGGAACACACGCCTCGATCTGCTGCTCCACCTCGTCATCGATGCGGGCGGCGTCGACGAACTTCTCTCCGCCGTGCACCACGCGATGACCGACAGCGGCGATGGAGAACTCTTTGGTGGCCGCGAGGACCTGCGCCAGCGCATCAGCGTGGGTGGTGCCCTGGCCGATCCGCTCGACCAATCCCTTGTGCAGGACGGCGGAGCTGGCCGTGTCGATCACCTGGTACTTCACGCTCGAGCTGCCCGAGTTGATGACGAGGACGTTCATGTGTCCCCCATTCTGCTGTGCCGCGGCTCAAGAACAAGGCTGAGCACCCGCATAGGGCGCTCAGCCTTGCAGCTTCAGCTCAAATCAACCCACCGGGATGGGCTGCGAGTACGTACCGGAGCCGGGCTGCGCGGGCACGAAGCCGCCCGTGAGAACCTGCTTGATCACCACGTGGTTCGGGTCATCCTTGAGGCGCACCGCGTAGTAGGTGAACGGGTGCTGGCTCTTGATCACCGTCTCGGAGAGCACGTTCTTCGGATCCGGCGCGGGCTGGCCGAACTCGAGCTGGCTCTCGAACTTGTCGAACGCCTTCACCAGGTCCTTCAGCGTGGGCGGCTTCACCAGCGTGGGCGCGTTGGCGAGCTTCTCGAAGGTCTTGATGTCGGCGGGGGTGAACTTGTCGCCCTGGAATCGGGAGCCCTTCGGCAGGCTGAGCGGGCCGTTGTACGTGGTGGGGTGCGCGAAGCCGCCGCCGTTCGTCTGCACGTAGTACTCGTTGGTCCTGGGGTTCACGAGCGCGTACTGGCTGGCGCCGATGATGCCGGTGTCGCCCGACAGCTTCACGCGGATCAACGGATCACCGTTGGGCGCGACGAGCTCGCCGTTCTTGCCCGGACGGGGCGCGTCGGCCTTGCCCAGCGGCGCTCCGAAACGCACCACCTTGAGCTGCTCCTGAATCGTGCCCTTGAGACCCTTGGCGACGTTCAGGTTGTGGATGTGGCGCTTGATCTCACCGAGCGGCGGCTTCTTGGCGATCTGCTGCAGGCTCTCTTTGCCTTTGGTGAGCTTGCTGCCGATGGACTCCAGCTTCTTGAGGGTGCTCGGGGGCAGCGGCTTGGCGGCGATGCGAGTCATGGGAGGCTCCGTGGCGAGTAGGTGCTGAGTTCTCGGAGCATCGGCGCGCCATTCCCTGTGCCTCCATGTGAGTTTGCTTTACAGCGATGGGTGACGCCCCGCGGCGGGCCGGCTGCACCGAGGGCGGCGCTCGAATACGAGGCGGTGATGCGCCTGATCACTGCCTGCCTGTTGCTCGCGGCGTGCGCGCCCCCCGCACTGCCGCCGCTCGAGTTGCCTGAAGGCTGCCAGCCGCTGCTCGGTGGAGCCGACTGTCTGCTCCCGTACCCGTCTGACTTCTTCCGGGTGCCCGACGCGACCATGCCCAGCGGGGCGCGCATCACGTTGACCGGCGAAGCGCGGCCGAGAACGGATCGCGGAGGCATCGCGGATCCCGGCACGTGGCGCGCGGTCGACGGCGCCTCGCGGCTGCCCATGCCCACCATGTTCATGTCGGCGGCGGTCTCTGCGTCGAGCCTCAACGGTTACTTCGATGATCCCGCAACGAGCATGACGGCTCAGAGCAGCGCGGTGCTGATCGAAGCATCGACGGGCCGCATGATTCCCAACTTCGTCGACCTCGATCCCCGTGCGACGACGCGGGAGCGACAGGCCCTGGTGATGCACCCGCTCATCGGCCTGCAGGAGCGCACGCGCTACGTGGTCGCGTTTCAAAAGCTCACCGGGCCCGATGGCACCCTGGTTCCCACGCCCGAAGGATTTCGCCGGCTGCGTGACGATCGTTCGCGGGGCGATCCGGTACTCGAGCCGCTCCAGGTGCGTTTCGATCGCGAGATCTTTCCCGTGCTGAAGGCGGCGGGTCTGCAGCGCAGCGAGGTGCAGCTCGCGTGGGATTTCACCACCGGCTCTGATGAGTCGATCGCCTCCGACATGTTGCGCGTGCGTGAGTTGACGCAGGCGTGGCTCGCGACGCACGTTCCCGCGATCGCGTTGACGGAGCAGGTGGAAGATCCCGCGGCCGAACTCTGGCGCCGGGTGCGCGGGACGATCGAAGTGCCGCTGTTTCTCGAGTCTGATCAGCCCGGCGCGGGGCTCCATCGCAACGCGGCGGGACTGATCGAGCAGAACGGCACCATGTTGATTCCATTCCTCGCGCAGGTGCCGGTGGTGCTGCGTGACGCTCCCGGCCCCGCGACCGCGCTCGGCTACGGGCACGGCGCGTTCAGCACGCGTGACGAGGCGCTCTCGTCGAGTGCTCGCGACATCGCCACGCACTCCCGCGCGGTGCTGTTCTCGATCGACTGGTACGGCATGTCACGCGTCGACACCACGGCCACGCTCGATGCGATCGCCACCAAACCTTCGCGCGCGCTCGCCTTCGCCGATCGTGTGCAGCAGGGCATGGCCAATCACATCGTCTTCAGCGCGGCCATCGCGGGCCCCTTGCGCGCGTTGCCTGCGTTTCAGGATGCGGGCGGTGTGCCGCTCTACCCGGCCGAGATGACGCGCTTCATGGGCATCAGCCAGGGTCACATTCTGGCGGGCATGCTGTCGGCGGTGCATCCAGGGCTGACTCGCATCGGGCTCAATGCGGGCGGCGCGGGGTTGAGCCACGCCTTGTCGCGCTCACGGCCGCTCAGCGACATCTTCCTGTTGTTGGAGATGAAGGATCCGCTCGATCGCCGCCGCTTCGAGTCGATGCTGCAGCCGTACTTCGATCGCATCGATG
>JANODF010000291.1:0-2464 GCA_031412555.1 Archangium sp.
TCATCAACCCCACCGGGAACCCCGGCATGGCGACCGGCGGTACCGGCGACGTGTTGGCTGGTTTGTGCGGCGCGCTGGTGGCGCAGGGCCTCTCCACCGAAGACGCGGCCGCGGCAGGCACCTGGGTGCACGGCCTGGCAGGTGACGTCGCGAAGGAGCGGCGGGGCGAAATGGGTCTCATCGCCAGCGATCTCCTCGACGGGCTCGGCGAGGTCTGGCGCCGCTGGAGCAGGTGATGGAGCTCTTCTCTCCCAACGCTGACGCCACCTTCGCGCTCGGCCGGGCGCTGGGCCTGGTGCTGCAGTCGGGTGATTTCGTCGGGCTCACTGGCCAACTGGGCGCGGGCAAGACGCTCTTCTCGCGCGGCGTGGCCGAGGGGGCCGGCGTGCCGCTCGATGACGTCTCCAGCCCGACGTATTCGATCATTCAGTCGTACCGCGGGCGGCTCGCGCTGCACCACGTGGACCTGTACCGGCTCACCAGTGAAGAAGATCTCTTCTCGACCGGGTTTCACGATCTGCTCGAAGGCGAAGGCGCGTTCCTGGTCGAGTGGATCGATCAGGTGCGCGGCGCGGCTCCCGACGACATCTTGCGGCTCACGCTCGAGGTCACCTCGCTCGAGACGCGCACGTTCAAGGTGACGACGTCGGGACCGAAGAGCGAGGCGCTGCTGCAGCGGTGGACTGCCGAAAGAACGCGATCAACGCCGCGTTGACCGGCGCAGGCCGTTCGGCGTGAACGAAGTGGCCCGCGTCGGGGATCTTCTCGATCTTCAGCTGCGGGACGAACTCTTCGGTGCCGGGCACCAGCTCGTCGAAGCCCAGCGCGGGATCTTTCATGCCCCAGACCAACAACGTCTCCGCGGTGATCACGGCGTACTTCCTCGGCGAAAACACGGTGCGCATGCCGTCGCGTACGGCTTCGCGATACCAGCCGACCATCGCGCTCGCCGCGCCCGGCCGCTGAATGCCGTCGCGGAAGGGGCGCAGCTCGTCGTCGGAGAAGTGCTCTCGGTCGAAGGAGTTCCCGGCGATCGTGCGGGCCACGTTCTTCGCGTCGTCCTTGGTGAGCAGCCACTCCGGCAAGAAGGGCAGCAGAAAGAAGAAGAAGTACCAGCTGCGTTTGATCTGAACCCACGAGAGCCGGCTGCCCAACAACGCGCGCTGCATGATCGCCGGGTGAGGGCAGTTCATCACCACCAGGCGCTCGCAGAATTCGGGGCGCGTGGTCGCAAGATGCCAGGCGACGCCACCACCCCAGTCGTGCCCGACGATCTTCACGCGCTTCTCGGAGCCCAGTGACTCGATGAGCGCGCAGACATCACCGACCAGGGTGTCGAGATCGTACGGCCCCTGTTTGTCCGTCTCGCCGTAACCGCGAAGATCCGGAACGATCACCCGGTAACCTGCGTCGGCCAGTTGATGAACCTGGTGACGCCACGACCACCAGTTCTCCGGAAAACCGTGGAGCAGCACCACCAGCGGACCCTTGCCGGCCTCGACGTAGTGCATGCGCAGGTGCGGCAGCTGAACGAAGTGGTGCGTGAACGACAGGTCAGCAGGTGTCATGCGATCGGCCGCAGTTCGACGCGGAGGGCTTCGTCGATGGTGACGAAGGTGTCGTCGGGCACTTCGCGCCAGGCCTGGTCCGGCAGCAGCTCAGCGCTCGCGATCGCGGCGAGATCCGGGCGAGACAACGTGAAGAGAGACCGATCACGCCGGGTGGCGAAGACGCGCACGCCGTCGCTCACCAGGAAGTTCATCGCGGAACGTTTGCCGGAGTGTTCGTCGTCGCAGATCTTCTCGGCGGTGCGGAACACGCGTGTGAGCGCCTCCACCACGTGATCGGTCGAGGTGCGGTCTTCGAGATACGTGCGGAAGAGGGCGAAACAGCGCTCGGAGTCGGTCTCGCCCCGCAGCTCAGCGCGGAACGCCGGCGCGATCTCCGCTTCG
Source organism: Archangium sp. (assembly GCA_031412555.1). Taxonomy (GTDB): domain Bacteria; phylum Myxococcota; class Myxococcia; order Myxococcales; family Myxococcaceae; genus Archangium_A. The sequence continues at coordinate 1,953 of JANODF010000291.1, forward strand.
AACCGGGCGCGGGCACGATCGAAGTTCTTCAGGGTGCCGTTGTGCATGAACACCCACGGGCCTGCCGAGAACGGGTGCGTGTTGCGCTCGTGCACCGTGCCGACGGAAGCGAGCCGGATGTGCACCAGCATCGCCTGGGTCGTCAGATCGCCGAGCTGGTCGAAACGCGAGCAGCTCTCAGCCGAAAGTGTTCCCGTCTCGATCCACTTTCCGGTCTGGGGAAAGGTGGCTACGCCCCAGCCGTCTTTGTGTTCGATCGCGAGTTTTCTCAGCCCGTCAAAAGCGTGGCGGACGGAAACCGGGGCGGCTGCTCTGACTGCGAAGATTCGACACATCGAAAGGGTTTGTAACAAGTTCTCCCTCTCCCTGCGCCAGCGGGGAGAGGGTCGGGGTGAGGGGCCGTCGAAGCTCCAGCGCCGGGCCCCTCACCCGGCCTGCGGCCGACCTCAGAAAACCACACGCCCCGACTTCACGACGTGCGCCACGTCATTCATGGCGAAGTGGTACGGCAA
>JANODF010000292.1:0-18554 GCA_031412555.1 Archangium sp.
CAGGAAGCCCCTGAATGCGGCAGTAGTGCGGCAGCGAGTCGAGATCGACCGACAGCGCCGAGAGCCGCATCACTCGCCGCGAACGCGGATCACGTACACCAGCCGCGCCACGTTCTTGAGCACGTTGGGCACGCGCCGGAAGAGGTGAATCGAGGGCTGCCGCTTCTCCTCCAGCTGAATGGGGATCTCGCGCACGTCGAGGTTCTCGCGCCAGGCGCGCACCACGAACTCCGAGGCGAAGACGTCCATGTCCACCACGCAGCGCTGGATCACCGGCATCAGGCGCTCGCGGCGGAAGGCCTTGAGGCCGTGCGTGTCGGTGCCCTTGAAGCCGAGCGTGAAGCGCAGGAGCCCGTTGTGAACCCGGGTGGCGGCCCGCCGAATGAGCGGCCGGCGATCGCTGGCGCCCTTGGCGGCCTTCGACCCGATGATGAGGTCAGCCTCTCCCCGAAGGAGCGGCGGCACCACGTGGTCGTAGAAGACGAGGTCGCACAGGTCGATCTCGTCACACACCACGATCTCACCCCGGGCCAGTTCGATGCCCCGTTTGAGCGCCACCCCGTAGTTCGGGCGGTCTGAGTGGAACCACTTGAGCCGGGGGTTGGCCTTCGTGAGCCGCTCGAGAATCTCCTGCGTGCGGTCGCGAGAGCCGTTCTCGGCGAAGATGATTTCGTAGTCCCACCCACGCGCGTTGAGGCCGGCACAGAGTTCCGTCGCCGCCTGCTCGACGATGGCCTCCTCGTTGTAGACGGGGATGACGATTGACACCTGCGGGGAAGCAGCCATGAGCGGGGAGGCAGCTAACACGGACAATGACCAGCGTCATGTTCGTCTAGTAGCCTGCCCCCGCTCGTCGGTTCTTCGAAGGAGACGCATGAAGGTTTCGTGTCAGTCGTGCAGCTCGGTCCTCAACATCGACGACAAGAAGATCCCGCCCGGTGGCGCACGCATCAAGTGCCCTACGTGCCAGAACGTCTTCCCGGTCAAACCGGCGCCGCCGGCCTTCTCTTCGTCGGGGCTGGTGCCCCTGCCGGGCATCAGCGCCGCGCAGCCGCAGCGCCAGTCGTGGGAGGAAGAATCGACCCGCGTCGCTGACATGCCCATGCCGTCCGCCGCCATTCCCGGCGCGACGACCGTCTCGGCCCCGCCGACGAACGTGAGGCACCCCGCCCTTCGCAGCTCGGCCTCGGGCCTGGTGCCGTTGCCCGGCATCAGCGCGGCCGCACCGCAGCGCCAGCAATGGGAAGACCAAGCCACCCGGGTGGGCGACATTCCCCTGCCGGGCGCCGCGCGACCCTCCGTCGATCTCGATCTGGGCCGGACCGCAGCCGTTCCCCTGCCCGGCAGCGTGCACACCGCGCAGACCGCCGTGGCCCCTGCCTATGTGCCCGCCCCGCCTTCCCGGCCCGGCGCAATTCCCCTGCCGGGTGCTGCCTCGAAATACGAGGCCCCCACCTCGATCGCGCCGGCCTACGTGCCGCCGCCCCCGCTTCCGCGCAACACGGGTGGTTCGGTGCCCCTGCCGGGCTCGAGCGCCACCAGCGGGTTCTCCATCCCGCTGCCCGGGGCTGCCGCGCCGCCCCCGCCTCCCCTGCCGAAGAATGCCGGTGCAGTGCCCCTGCCGGGGTCCAGCCGCAGCTCGTCGGCGGGCATTCCGCTGCCGGGCGCCAGCGCGATTGCGCTCGACGACGGCTTCCCAACTCAGGGCAGCGGCATTCCGCTGCCGGGTCGAAGCGAAGAGATTCCGCTCGATGACGGGTTTTCCACCGCCAGCATCCCGCTGCCTGGTGCGAGCGCCGGCGGGTACGACGATGGTTCCGTGCCGCTGCCCGGCGCGGGCGGCTCCGACGCCGGTGGGTATGACGACGGGTCGGTGCCGCTGCCCGGCGCTGGTGGGTATGACGACGGCTCGGTGCCACTGCCCGGCGCTGGTGGGTACGACGACGGGGTGCCGCTGCCCGCCGCGGGTGGGTACGACGACGGGGTGCCGCTGCCCGGCGCAGGTGGGGATGACGACGGAGTGCCGTTGCCCGGCGCCGGCGGGTACGTCGATGGTTCGGTGCCGCTGGCCGGCGGGTACGACGATGGCTCGGTGCCGCTGCCCGGTGCTGGCGGGTACGACGACGGCGTGCCGCTACCCGGCGCCGGTGGGTACGACGATGGTTCGGTGCCCTTGCCGGGCGCCGGTGGTTACGACGATGGCTCCGTTCCGCTCCCGGGCGGAGACTCGATGGAGTTCGACCCCACCAACACGGGCGCAGTGCCGCTGCCTGGCAACGACGCCAGGCCCGAATACGGTGGCGGCTTCGACTTCTCGGAAGCCCCGGCAGACCCGCCTCCGGCCGCAGCGCCGGGTGGTTTCGACTTCGATGCCGCGCCGCCGCCCCCTGCGCCCGGTGGTTTTGATTTCGATGCCGCTCCGCCCCCGCCGGCGCCCGGTGGTTTCGACTTCTCGGAGTCTGCCGCGCCGCCGCCCGCGCCTGGCGGCTTCGACTTCGACGCGCCTGCAGCCCCCCCGCCTGCCAACTTCGGAGGCTCTTCACCTTCGGGCGGCGCCTTCGACTTCGGCAGCCCGCCGCCTGCTGCCCCACCCCCTTCGATGGGCTTTGGTGAAGTCGACTTCGGCGGCGGTGGCGATCTCGAGTTCGACCCCACGGGAGGCGCCTCTTCTTCCCAGAAGCCGCCCGCCGATGATCTCGAAGCCGACCTGAGCGCCCCGTTGCCCCAGAGCAACCAGGGCCCCTCCGGCCCCGCGGATGGCCTGGAGATGTTGTCGTTCATCGACAAGACGGCCAAAGAAGCCGGCGCCCGGCCCGACGAGATGCTCAACGTGCGCCGCTTCCACGTGAAGCGTCGCAGCGGCAAGGTGTTCGGCCCGTTCGAAGAGGCCGTGGTCGTCAAGATGCTCGAAGACGGCCAGCTCCTCGGCAACGAAGAGGTCTCGCTCGATTCGGTCGACTGGCACGCCATCGGTACCGAGCCCGCCCTGCAAGCGGTGATCGCGCGCCTGATGGAGGCCCCTGCGCGCACCCAGACGCAGGCCCAGCTGCAGCAGGTCGACGACGCGCGCGGCCCTTCGATGGACCGGCTCAAGCAGCTCTACGAAGGACGCATGGCGGCCGTGGCCGTCGTGCAGAGCAAAGAGCCGATCCCCTTCAAGAAGAAGCTGCCGTTCATCATTCTGGGCGTGCTGCTGCTGACGTTCCTGGTGGGTGGCGTGGGGTTGGGGCTCGCGACGCCGTACGGCTTCTTCGCGCTCAAGGTGCTCTTCCCGGCGAAGGTGAAGCCCGACACGCGCGAGTACGGCTACCTCCAGGTGGCGCGGAAGGGTTTCCTGCAGGACACCTGGAAGTCCTACAAGCTGGCGAAGGACTCGGCGAACCAGGCGCTGCAGATCAAGGACTACCCCGAAGCGCGCGCGGTCTGGTGCCAGGCGGTGTTCTACCTCGACCGCAAGTTCGGCAAGGCCGAGCCCTCCGAGCTCGAGCAGGCCCAGAACGAGATCGTCAACATCCGGCTGCTCGGTGAGAAGCACCCTGAGGTGCTGAAGACCGAAGCGTCGGCGGCCCTGAGCCGGAAAGACGCAGACGCAGCCCTGGCCACCATCGCCGATGCGGTGGCGCGTGATGGCGACGATCTCGAAGCGCTCTTCCTGCGCTCCGAGGCGTACCTGATGAAGAAGCAGCCCGCACAGGCGAAGGCCGAATACGAGGCCGTGCTGAAGAAGGACCCCAAGAGCGCGAAGGCGCTGCACGCGCTGGGCATGCTCCACAAGGCGCAGAACGAGTTCAACGAAGCGGCCGGCAAGCTGGCCGAAGCGCTCGAAGCAGACCCTGCGCACCTCGTCTCGGCCATCGAGCTGGCCGAGATCATCATCATCCGGAAAAAAGAGGTCGAGCGCGGCAACGAGCTGCTCGAGAAGGCGCTCAGCGACGAAGGCCGCCCCACGCTCTCACCGGGTGCGGTGGGTAAGGGCCTGGCGCTCAAGGCCGAATCGTTGGTGGTGCAGGGCAAGCTGAACGAGGCGGTGCCGCTCTTCGAAGAGGCGCTCAAAGCCGACCCCAGCAACCCGTTCACCAACGGCCGGCTCGCGCACGCGTACGCCGAGCTCAATCAACCCGACAAGGCGGCGCCGCTCTTTCAGGTCGCGGTCAAGGCGATGCCGGAGAGCCTGGAGAACACCGAAGGGTACCTCTCGAGCCTGATCATCCTGGGCAAGATGGACGAAGCCACCCAGGTGATGTCGACGGCGAACACCCGCTTCCCCGGCAACGCGACGCTCTCGTATCTGACCGCGCGCGTGGCAGACGCCCTGGGCAACAACAAGGACGCCGAAGAGGCCTACAAGCGGGCGATCGCGGCCGACCCGAAGATCATCGACGCGTACCTCTTTCTCTCGCGCAACTTCATGCGTGACCGCCGCTTCAAGGAGGCCGCGCCCGTGCTGGAGAACGGCCTGGCCCAGGCGCCGGACAACGCGGCGATGCGGGTGGGCATGGGCGAGCTCGCCTTCCACGAGCGAAACCTCGAGCGCGCGGAGAACGAGTTCAAGAAGGCCATTGAGCTGAACCCCTACTCGGCCGACGCCCACCTGGGCGCCTCGGCGGTCTCGCAGGAGCGCGGCAAGTTCGAGCTGGCGGCCACACAGGTGGAGAAGGCCCTCGAGTTGAACCCCCGCATTCCCGGCGGCCGGCTGCAGCGCGGCGTGGCCTTGTGGAAGCTGGGCCGCCTCGATGAAGCCATCACCGAGCTGGAGGCCGCTCACGAAGCAGAACCCAAGGTCACCCAGATCGTGGTCACCCTGGGCGCGGTGAAGTTCGACAAGGGCGACCTCAACGGCGCCCTGGGCCACCTCAACTCGGCGCTGATCGCAGAGCCGGGCCACCCCGACGCGAACTTCTTCCTCGCCAAGCTCAAGAACGCCAAGAACGAGCAGACCCAGGCGATCGAGTCGATGAAGCGCGCGCTCGACGCGAACTCCAAGAAGCCGCTCTATCTCTACTGGTACGGGCGCATTCTGGCCGACGCGCGCAAAGGTGATGACGCGCTGGCTGAGCTCAAGAAGGCGCTCGAAGTCGACCCGAAGTACGCCGACGCGCTCGAGGCGATCGGCAAGATCTACTTCGATCGCAACGACTTCCAGAAGGCGGTCACCTACTACCAGCAGGCGCTCGACGCCGACCCGTCGCGGCTCTCGGTGCGCGCGTTGATCGGCGACGCCCAGATGAAGATGGAAGATTGGAGCGGGGCCATCGCCAGTTACATGCAGGCGCTGGCGGCCGACCCCGATCTCAAGGCGGCCTATTCGAAGCTGGGCCAGGCCCATCAGGAGAAGAAGCAGTACCCGCAGGCGGTGAAGTGGTACCGCGACGCGATCAAGGCAGAGCCCGAGAACGCTGACGCGTGGCTCGCGCTGGGGTACTTGAACCAGGAAATTGGAAAGAAGAAGGACGCCGTCGTCTCCTTCAAGAAGTACCTGGAGCTGCGTCCCGAAGCAGAAAACAAGAAGGAGGTCGGCGACACGATCTACTTCCTCGAAGGCAACCAATGAGGGCGTCGTGCTGGATCTGAAGGAAGTCGCGAAGAATTTCGAAGCGGTGGTGGCCCGGCTCAAGACCCGGAGCGGCACCCTCGATCTGTCCCGTTTTCAGGAGCTGTTTGCCGAGCGCCGCAAGCTCTTCATCGAGCTGGAAAAGAACCAGGCCGAGAAGAACGCCGCGCAGGAGGTGATGAAGGATCCCTCCAAGCGCACCGACGAGCTGAAGGCGCGCATGAAGGACCTGGGCGTGGTCATCAAGGACCAGGACACCCGGCTCAAGGCGATCGAAGAAGAGATCTCGGCGCAGATGATGATCGTGCCCAACGTGCCGCACGAATCGGTGCCGGTGGGCGCCGACGAGAGCGGCAACAAGGTCGAGAAGACCTGGGGCGAAAAGAAGAACTTCCTCTTCACGCCCAAGCAGCACTTCGAGATCGGCGAGAAGCTGGGCCTGCTCGACTTCGAGCGCGGGGTGAAGGTCTCAGGGCCCCGCTTCGCCTTCAGCAAGGGCGCCCTTGCCCGGTTGGAGCGGGCGCTGGTCTCGTTCATGATCGATGAACACACCAAACGCGGCTACACCGAGCTGCTCCCGCCCTACCTGGTCTCGCGCGAGTCGATGACCGGCACCGGCCAGCTGCCCAAGTTCGAAGACGACGCCTTCAAGACCGTCACCGGCCGCGAGCTGTTCCTCATTCCCACGGCCGAGGTGCCCGTCACCAACTTCCACGCCGATGAGATCCTCGAGGGGCCCCTGCCGGTGAAGTACGTGGCCTTCTCGCCCTGCTTCCGCGCCGAAGCGGGAGCGGCGGGCAAAGACACCCGCGGCCTCATTCGCATGCACCAGTTCCACAAGGTGGAGATCGTGAAGTTCGCCCACCCCAGCACCTCGCTCGACGAGCTCACCGCGCTGGTGGAAGATGCCGAGAACATCCTCGAGAAGCTCGGCCTGCCCTACCGCCGCACCCTGCTGTGCACCGGCGACATGGGCTTTGCCTCGCAGAAGACCTTCGACCTCGAGGTCTGGCTGCCCGGGCAGAACGCGTTCCGGGAAATCAGCTCGTGCTCGAACTTCGGCGACTTCCAGGCCCGCCGGGCGAAGATTCGCTTCCGCCCGGCCCCGGGGGAAAAGCCCCAGCTGGTGCACACCTTGAACGGCTCTGGCCTCGCGGTCGGCCGCACGGTGGTGGCGATTCTGGAGATCTACCAGCGGGAAGACGGCAGCGTCGGTTTGCCCGAAGTTTTGTGGCCGTACATGGGCGGTTTGAAGGAGCTCGTCGCGACACGCTGAAAACCCTTTGCAGTCCCGAAGTGGTTGCTGTACTGGAGGCGCCCTCTGCCGTCCGAAGTTGGTCGTCAGGGGCGTCGGTCCACGCAGTCTGGAACAGTGGCCGAGCGGCTGAAGGCGGCGGTCTTGAAAACCGCAGACGCTGAAAGGCGTTCGTAGGTTCGAATCCTACCTGTTCCGTAGGACGTGGTAGTTGGAGCGCAGTTCTTTGACAGGACGTCTCGTCATTTCGCTGTGGAGTGATGGCCGAGCGGCTGAAGGCGCAGGTTTGCTAAACCTGTATACGCGAAAGTGTATCGAGGGTTCGAATCCCTCTCACTCCGCAAATCGGTGTCGTTGAAGAAGAAAAGCTCCGTTAGCTCAGCTGGATAGAGCGTTGGACTACGAATCCAAAGGCCGGAGGTTCGAATCCTCCACGGAGCGCAAGCAGGCCTACAAAACGATGACCACCGATGAAGAGTTCATGAGCGTTGCGCTCGAGCTTGCGGCGACTGCAGCGTCGATGGGCGAAGTGCCAGTCGGTGCGGTCGCTGTCAAAGACGGGCAGATCATCGGGCGTGGGTACAACCGCCGCGAAGTCGATCGAGACCCGTTCTCTCATGCCGAGTTCATCGCCATGCGTGAGGCCGCCACCGCGGTCGGAGCGTGGCGCCTGACCGGCGTCTCGATCTTCGTCACCCTGGAGCCCTGCGCGATGTGCGCCGGCGCTCTGGTTCAATCGCGGGTGACCCGGTTGGTCTTCGGGGCGAGCGATCCAAAAGCAGGCGCAGTGGGATCTCTCTACAACCTGGCAGCGGATCCGAGGCATAACCACCGAGTCGAAGTGACCTCCGGTGTGATGAAGGAAGCGTGCAGTCAGGCGCTCAAGACGTTCTTCGCGCAGCTTCGTCGCGCGAACAAAACTGAATAGAGCAACAGAGCAATCTGGAGAGCTGGCCGAGTGGTCGAAGGCACCTGACTCGAAATCAGGCGTACCGGTAACGGTACCGTAGGTTCGAATCCTACGCTCTCCGCTGGCGCAGACACGGGCGCTTCGTTCGTTGGAGAGGTGGCCGAGTGGCTGAAGGCGCACGCCTGGAAAGCGTGTGTACCTGAAAGGGTATCGTGGGTTCGAATCCCACCCTCTCCGCTGTTTAGGAGTAGAAGGTTCCAAAGCAGCATCTTCTGGTCAGGGCAACGCGGGGCCGTGAACCCCGCCAGGTCCGGAAGGAAGCAACGGTAGCGTTACTTCGCGTGTGTCCTGGCCGTCCCTTTTGAGAGTCCCCGTGGTTGGCCTGGTGCCGCCACGGGGATTTTCTTTTGTGCGCTTCTACCGTTCGAAGAGCGACGCGAGCCCGCGCTGCTCCACGAGGCGGAAGCCTGCGGCTTCGAACGCCGCCTTCGACGACGCATCACGCGCCTTTTCGGCCTCGCCGCCGTTGCTCACGTACACGCCACGGTTGAAGCGCGGATCGCGAGCGGCCATCTGGAAGCAGCCGTCTTGCGGAAAATCGCAGGGGCACCAGGGCACGTTCTGCCCCAGGTAGAAGAAACCCGGCGAGCCCCACATGCCTTCGTTCATCAGCACGTAGCCGGTGACGCCCTTGCTGGCCTTAGCGGTGAGCTGAAACTGCTCCTTGCGCAAGACGTCGTACGGCGAGGGGAACAAGAAGAAGAACAGGCCCGAGGCGACGATCACCCCCACCATCACCCGGTTGGCCACCCGGCGTGACCACGCTTCGGAGGCCCAGGCCACGAAGGTCGGCGCGGCGGCCACGGTGAGCAGGATGAGCGCGGGGTAGAGAAAGCGGTCTTCTTTGTGCGCGGTGGCCGAGAGGATCACCGCGTAGCCCAGCGCCGCGGCGATGAAGATCGAGGGCCGCTTGGTGCCCGGCTCGAGCAGGAGGAACCCCAACGCCGCCACGGCGATCAACCCGAACCAGGGCGCCGCCGCGTTCATCGAGGGATGCCGGGTGGCGATCACCGCCAGGGCCACCGCGAGCACCAGCACCGTCGACGCAGGGCCGAGGCCGCGATCACGCCGCGCGGTGAAGAACAGCCCGATGAACGCGAAAGGCGCCAGCAGCAGCCGGGGCGCGTAGGTCCACCAGGGTTGCGCTCCGAACTGGGCGGCGGCGGAACCCGAGACCACGTTGAAGCGCACGTAGTGAATGAGCGAGTGGAACCAGTCGCCCCAGGTGAGCTTGTCGAGCAAACCCAGGCCGAAGGCGACCACCAGGCCTCCCACTGTCGCGAGCGCGAAGGTGCGGAAGCGCCGGGTGATCAGCAGCCAGAACATGCCCGGCACGATCACCGCCGCCGAGCCGTAGCGGGTGACCTGCGCGAAGCCTAAGAGCGCCCCGCCCCACACCCACCAGCCCGCTTTGGCTTCTCGATCGTCGAGGCGCTCCAGGCCCCAGACGAGGAAAGCGGTGGAGAACGCCTCGGACATGGTGCGCCCGCCGAACCAGACCAGTGGCCCGTAGAGCGCCACCAGCCAGAGGCACGCGCGGGCCATGGGCACGCTCACCCGCCGGGCAGCCACGCGCCACACCGCTCCGAGCATGGCCAGGTGCAGGAAGAACTGCGGGATCTCGGCCAGGACGCGCCGGCCCATCACCGAGCTGACCCCGATGAGATCGCCGGCCTTGAACAACGCCGCCAGCAGCATGGGCACCGCGTGGTTGCGAATGCCCCAGGGCTGGGTGGCGGTGGCGGCGTTGGGGGGCACCTGCCACTCCCAGGGCACGATGCCGAAGCCGTACGCGCGGTGAAGGGCGATCTCCAGCGACTGAAACAGCTCGTCAGGGTGGAGCCGGCCGAGCAGGAGCAGCGCGTGCAGGGCCGCGGGCAAGGCGGCGAGCGCGATCTCGACCCAGGGCGTGCGCGGCTGCGAAACGGGGGACGGCGTCATTTTCGCGCGCACGGATAGCACGTTGAACGGCTACAACTGCAGGCTCCGATGAACGCCTGTCAGCACTGCGGGAGAGAACACCCGCCCGGAGCCCCGAAGTGTCCGGCGACGGGCGAGTCGATGCAGTCGCCTGGGCTGGTGGGCACCCGCGTCGATCGCTACCAGCTGGGCAAGTTGCTCGGCTCGGGCGGCTTCGGCTCGGTCTACCTGGCGACGCACGTGCACACCGACGCCACGGTGGCCTTGAAGCTGCTCAAGCGGAGCCTCGGCGCCGATCAGCAGATGCTCGAACGTTTCCTGCGGGAAGCCCGGGCGGCAGCGTCGGTGGGCAGCGAACACATCGTGCGGGTGATGGACGCGGGCTTGTCGACCGACGGCCAGGCCTTCCTCGCGCTCGAATTTCTCGACGGGCTCGATCTCAAGGAGCTCAACACGCAACAGGGGCCGCTGGCGCCCCTGCGGCTGGTGATGGTGGTGCTGCAGGCGCTCGACGCGCTCTCGGCCGCGCACGCCAAGGGCATCGTTCACCGCGACATGAAGCCGGCCAACGTCTTCGTGGTGCGGCGGCGTGATGAACGCGGCGTGGAGCGCGACTTCGTCAAGCTGCTCGACTTCGGCATCTCCAAGATGCACGGCGATGCGGCGACGTCGGGGCTGACCATGACCGGCGTGGCGATGGGCACGCCTTCGTACATGGCGCCCGAGCAGTTCTTCGACGCGCGCAGTGTCGATGCCCGCGCCGATCTCTATTCGGTCTCGGCGATGCTCTACGAGCTGCTCTCGGGACGGCTGCCGTTCGACGCTGAGAGCTACGCGCACTTGATCGTGAAGGTACGCACCGAGCAGGCGCCGCCGCTCAACCAGATCGCGCCGAACGTGCCGTTGCCGCTCGCGCAGGTGGTGATGGTGGGCCTCGCCAAGGAGCCGCAGCAGCGCTGGCAGTCGGCGCGTGAGTTCGCGGATGCGTTGCGGTCGGCGCTGGGGCTGCCTCAGCCGGGGAGCACGCCCGCGTTCCTTCCTTCGCAGAGTGGCGCGGCGTTCCAACCGGTGCCGGTGGAGGGCCTGGAGAAGACGCACACCCCTCAGCCTGCGACTCCGGCGGCCTGGGTGGTGCCTTCGAGCGGCTCGGCGAACACGGGCTTGCCGCTCGCGATCACCTTGCCCCCTCAGCAGCCGCAGCAGAATGGATGGGTGGTGGCGCCTCAGGCCACGCAGCCTCCGGTTCAGCAGCAGCGGGTGGTCACGCAGCCGCCGACTGCACCGCAGCAGCCTGCGAAGAGCTCGGGGCTCAAGTGGGTGTTGATCGTGTTGGGTGTGCTGTTCATGGCGGGTGGGTGCTGCACGTGCGGCGTCATCGCCAGCGCGGCGGCGGCGGATGATGACGAGGTGGCGCAGCCGACTCCGGCGCCGAGCGTCACTCCGGTCGAGGTCGCTCCGGAGGAAGAGCCGGAGCCCGACGTCATTGAGCCTGCGGACGAGCCTGTGGCTGAAGAAGAGGCGCCTCCGCCTCCTCCCCGGCGGCCTCGGCACAAGGGGAACTAGGAAAAACCTCGCCCTGCGCAGCGGGGAAAGGTCGGTCCGAAGGACCGGGCGCTTCGACGGCCCCTCACCCCAACCCTCTCCCCGCTTCGCAGGGCGAGGGAGTTCAGGGTTTGCGGAGTTTGAGCACGGCCTGCACCACGGCACCGTCGGGCGCGGGCGCGAGATCCACCATCGCCACGTCGAGCTGCGAGAGCCGATCGAGCAACGTCACCGCCAACGCCTGCGCCGGGAGCGCGCGCCGTGGATCGATGTCCGTCATCAAACGCGGCTGGAGCAGCTCACGCCGCAGCTGGCCCACGTCGAGCAACACCGACACATGCCCCGGCCCGAAGGCGCCGTCGAACCGCGAGCCGAGCGTGCTGCTCAGATCCACCGGCTCGCGCTCGTCGATGACCGAGCCCGCCTTCGCGAAGAGTGAGTCTTCGGTCAGCGCGACCTCGAGCGGCCGGCCCACCAGTGGCCCCCGCCAGAGCCGCAGCTGCTTCTCGCGATTCTTGTTCAACGACAGATCCCACCGGCGGGCCAACGCATCGACGAAGGCTTCGATGGGCTCTGCATTGGTGACCGGCGCCTCGAACAGAATCGTGCCCTGCGGACTCGGCCGGCCATTCGCCTGGAGCGTGCTGCGGATGAAGCCGGGGACGTCGGCGTACACGCACAGCTCGAACAGCCCGGCGAAAGCAGAGATGACCCGATCCACATCCGTGCCCTGCGCGAGCAGCTCGAGCTCGAGCTGTTTGCGGCGCGGCGTGCCCGGCGTGCCGAGCGCGAGAGCGGCGAGCTCTGCCGGCGGAACACTCGCCGACGCCACCAGCACCGGGCCCTCCGGCGCGTGACTCAAGAAACGAATTCCGCTCGGCTGTGTGGGCACCGTCCACAAGGGCGCTGCGCCATGAAGGCGGCCTTCCAACCGGGCCTCATCGCCTGAGATGCGCACGGCCGCGGTGGCGAAACGCCAGCTCAACGCTTCCGGCGCGCGGGAGAAGATCACCAGCCCCCCGCTGGGCAGTCGATCGAGCGCCGTGGCCACCGCGCCATCCGTCTCCAGGCCCTGAGAAGAAGCGGCGGCGATGCGGCTCTGCGCCGAAGGCAGCCGGCCCGCCACCGGGGTGTCGACCGCGTACAGCGCGCCGCGATCCACGAACACATCGAGGGCCCGATCTTCCTGCTCGAAACGCCACAGCCCCAGCACGGGCGCGATGGGCGACCAACCCCGATCCAGCAGCCACGCCGTGAGTGACTTCAGCGCGTTCGACGCGTCGATGATGCCCACCACGCTCAGCCGGGTGTCTTCCGTGTCGGCCCAGGCGAAGGTGGCGAGGCCTTCTCGGGGGTCGACCCACCCTGAAGTGCCCGCGCTCGCCTGCTCGAAAGCCCAGCCGAGCAAAGGTGAACCGTCGAGCCAGGCCTGCGTGCTCTCGGGGCCGGCCATGCGTTCGCCGAAGTCGATCGCCGGCGCGAGGTCTTCCAGCCCGCGGGCGACCACCGCGAAACGGGCATCGGGCGGCACGAGGTGAAACGCGGCCCGTGGCGAGACGATGATGGTCAGCTCTTCGCGGAGCGACTCACCTTCGAAGCCGCGCACCACGTAGCGCCCCGCTTTCGCGAAGGCGTGGGTGGTCTGCGCTGCGGTGACGGGAGGTGTGGCGTCTCCGAAGTCCCACCGCCGCGGCGCTTCGGCGACGAAGGGAACCTCGAGCCCTGCTTCGACGGGTGTCTCTCGCGTCTCCACGTGAACCGGGCGGACGCAGCCGCTGAGCCCCAGGAGGAACGCGAGCAGCCCGCCGCGGATCAGAACTCGAAGCCCAGACCGAACATGAAGTGCGCGGAGCTGAGGTCCCACCCGAACGGCACCGGGTCGAACAGGTTCATCTCCTGGATGGTGCCTTCGGCGAAGATGTACGTGTGGTTGACGCCCACGCTGCTGTCGAAGTCGCGCGCCAGCCGCTGGTCGATGAAGTCGAGCTCGAGCGAGAGGCCGAGCACACCGGCGAAACCGAACTTCACGCCTTCACCGCGTTCGGTGCCGTTGATCTCGATCTTGCCGCCGTTGGTCACCCACCACGGCATCATCACGAAGGCGCCCTTCGCGTAGGGCACCAGGGGGATGTGGAACTTCTGCTTGGCCCAATCGAAGCGGTACACCAGCAGCGCCTTGATGGGCACGATGTGCAGGCCGGTGCTCTGCTCCACGCGCTGCAGGGTCACCGCGTCGAGCGAACGGCCGTACTTTTCTGCGTAGCCGAGCGAGACGGCGCCCGCGAGCGAGCCGAACTTCTGAAAGAACTGGTAGTCGACCTCGAGCTCGCCCAGCAGCATCGGGCCGCCGCCGAACGTCGTGTAGTAGGGGCGCTGGGCCTCCTCGCGGCTCAAGAACGGGCGGTCGAGCAGCGGCGTGAACGGCGAGAGCTTCACCTCGAGAAACATGGTGCGCGGCGACTCGAGGGCCTTCTTGGTACCGGCGACCTCGAAAGCGGGGTTCGCGCCGCTCAGCTCGAGACCCTGGGCAGAAGCCACCGAGGCGAACAGGGCACAGGCGATGGTGAGTGAGGTCTTCATGTTCAGGAGTCCTTCCTTACCTGCTTGCGCGCCCGACGGAAGGCAAAGGCCAGCACCAGCAGCGGCAGCATCCCGGCAGCCGTGGAGCAACCGCCTGCATCCGTGCCGCCGTTCGCGGCCCACACGCCGAAGAGGCCAATCGTCTTGATGGGCGTGATCGTGACCTCCGCAGAAGGAAGGCTCACGTTGCCTGCGTCGTCACGGGCACGAAGGCGCACGAGATAGGGAACGTTGTTTTCGAGCCTGTCACCGCGGATGGAGAGAGTGGTGGCGGCGCCTTCGGCAATCTGGCGGAAGTCGGGGTCGGTGGGGCTCTTGACCTCGAGCAACACCACGGTGGTGTCGCTGTCGACGCTGAAGGTCACCTTCACGGCCTCGTCTTGCGGCGTGGGGGTTTCGATGGTCGGCGCCGACGGAGGCTGGGTGTCGTAGACCAGCCTGAGCGAAGTGGCCGGCGTGAAGGTCTGCTCCGAGCAACCGAAGCCGGTCTGCTGCGCGGTCTTCACGCTGCCGCAGACCCGATGGGTAATGGTCGTTTCGGTGCTCCCACAGGGAGCATTCATGCCGCCATCGGCGAACGTGCCGGTCTTGAAGCCAGGCAACTCGGAGATCTTGACGGTGAAGTTGCCCGAGCGCGTACCCGCGTTGAGCGAGAGGGAATCCACGTCTGGGTAGGTCGTGTCACCCGAGACGGGCTCATTGCCGCACTCACCTGCCGTCGACCACAGCTTGAGCGGCAGCTGGGCGCAGATGTTGCTCAGCGGGTTGATCAGCGTGTTGGACCAGGTGAGCGTCAGCGTGTCGTTGCACTGCGCCGCACCGAACGTGTACGTGTCGAGGTTCGGGTCGTCGACGCGGAGAATGGCGAGGCGCGGGAGGACCGTCGTGTTCTGCGCGAGCGCAACCGACCCGACGAGAAACGAACACAGTGTGGCGAGACGCAGCGTCATGAGGTGCTCACTTTTGAGCAAGTTGAAGGCCACCGACAAGCCCATTCAAGCCGTTGAAATCGCAACTGATTCACGTTCGGGGCTGCCCGAACTACTGACAATTTGTCACGTGCGGTTGGCGAGTTTGAGCGCGAGGTCGACGGCGGTGTCAGCGGCGAGGAACACGTTGTCGGTGGCGGCGACCAGCTGAACCCGGGTTCCCAGCGCGCGCACACGGCCCACGTGGGTGGTGGCGTCGTCGGTGGTGAGCATGGGCATCGGGTAGATGTTCTGTGACGGATCATCGAGCAGCTTGAGGCCCGGCTCTTCTTTGAGCAGCGCGCGGATGCCCTCGGCGTCGACGGGCCGGCCGAGGTGCGCCGAAAGAATCAGCGTGAGCCCGTGGTAGGTCGGCACGGTCAACGCGGTGGCGGTGAGCGCGGGCAAGGCGTCGCCGCTCCAGATGCGCGCGGCTTCCACCAGCACGTGGCGTTCGGCATCACACAAGGGCCCTTCGAAACCACCCATCGCGGGGATGACGTTGAACCCGATGCGGTGCGGGAAGACGTCGATCTCGGGGTCTTTGCCGTTCATCAACGCGGCGGTCTGTTTCGAGAGCTGCTCCTGGCCTTCCTGCCCGCGGGAGGCGGTGCCGAAGAGCATGGTCACGTCGGCGAAGACGAGGCCGAACTTCGCGCGCAGCGGGGCGAGCACGGAGAGCAGCGCCTGGGTGGCGGGGTTCGCGATGGCCACGATGCGGCCGGCGAACGGGCGATCGAGCACGCCGTCATTCACGCCCGGCGCGACGAGCGGCACGGTGGTGTCGACGCGCCAGGCCCCGGAGAGATCGACCACCCACGCGCCCTGCTGCTGCGCTTGTTGACCGAGCCTTCGCGCGACGTCGGGCGGCGTGGCGAGAATGACCGCCTGCACGCCGCGAAACGCATCGGGGCCCGGCTTCTCGGTGGGGAGCGTCTCTTCTTCGTACTCGAGCTCCTCGGCCTCGGAGCGTTCGCTCGAGAAGAAGCGAACCTGATCGGGCTCGACGTCGTGGAGCTGCAACGAGGCGATGATCTGCCGGCCGACGGTGCCACTGGCACCAACGACGGCGATGACGGGATCGGACATGTCAGTCCTCTTTCAGGCGCGCCTTCGGCTCGACGCCGGGGAGCGGTGGGAACTTCGGGTTCTCTTCAGCGCCCGAGCCGCGGATGTAGTGCGGTTCGAGGGCGTAGAGCGCTTCTGCGCTGAAGGTGGGGGGGATGGTGGCGAGGCGCGCGAGGCAGACGGCCGAGGGCACGAGCGGGCCGGGAAGAAAACTCGTGGCCGGAACACCGAGCGCCTCGAGCGGGGCGCGCCAATCAGTCAACGCGGGGCCGACCATGCGAGCAGCGGGCGCCGCCTTCAAAGCCTCGGCGACCTGAGCGAGCGTCATCGAGACTTCCGGAGACGACAACTCGAGACCAGCGCCTCCCTCTCCCCCGCGGGGGAGAGGGTCGGGGTGAGGGGCCGAGCGCCTGTAGCGCCCCACGTACAACTCACCCTTCTTCACCACGGCGCAGCAGAAGAGTTCGGTGTCTTCAGGCCCCTCGAGTGCGAGCGCCGCAAGCGACGACACGCCCGCGATGGGCACTTTCAACGCGTAGGCGAGGCCCTTCGCCGTCGCGAGCCCGATGCGCAGACCCGTGAAGCTGCCCGGGCCCAACCCCACCACGAAGCCGGTCACGTCCTGGAGCGTGTGGTCCTGGGCCTTCAGGATCGCTTCGATCTCTCCGGGCAGGATCTCGCTCTGACGCTGCGGCGGCCCGACCAGGCGGTGCTCGAGCAAAGTCCCATCGGCGCGCAGCAGCGCGAGCGAGAGGGTCAGCGTCGAACAGTCGAGGGAAAGGATCACTGCAAATGCTCATACCGGAGAGGAAGACGGAAAGCCCTCTCCCCGACCCTCTCCCCCTCGGGGAGAGGGAGACAGTTTTTTTCAGCTCAGCAGAAGAGCAGCCTTGCGATGTCGTTGCGGAACGCCACCACCATCAACAGCGCCAGCACCGCGAAGCCGAAATAGGTCGCGATCTCGCGTGCACGCATGGGCACCGGGCGCCGCCGCACCGCTTCCCACAACGCGGTCAGAATCCCGAACCCGTCGAGAATCGGAATGGGCAACAGATTCACCAGGGCCAGGTTCACCGAGACGATCGCCATCGCGCTCAAGAACGCACCCAGCCCCGCCTCCGCCGTCTGAGAGGCGACCTGGAAGATCTGCACCGGCCCACCCATCGACTCGAGCGGCACTTCACCCGTGGGCAGCTTGGCCAGGATGCGCCCGATCAACATGATGCCTTCCGGCAGTTTCTTGAGGCTCGCGCCCAACGCCTCCACCGGCCCGAAGTGCAGCGTGACCGTGTCACCCGCGATGGGCGCCATGGGCAGCCCGGGTGCACCGAAGCGCACGCCGAAATCCGTCGGCGCCATGCAGTACTTCGCGTTGCCTTCCGGCACGAACGGCCCGACCGCGGCGGTCTTCTTCTCCCCGCCCGAGCGCCACTCGATGTCCACCTGACGTTTGCGAGCCAGCGCCATGCGATCTTCCACCGCGCCGACCGAGTGCACCTGCTGCCCGCTCACGGCGGTGAACCGGTCGCCCACCTTGATGCCCAACGCGGCAGCCGGCGTATTGGGCCGCACCTCCCACACGTAGGCGTCGCCGCCTTCGGCACCGATGCGCGCGAGGCCCGCGCCTTCACCGACCGGAAGCTCCGCCTCGACGATCTCCGGCAGCACCAGCCCGTCGTGCAGCGCAGAGAACCGCACCACCTTCAACTTCACCGGGCCGCTCGCCTTCTCGAGAGCCAGCTCGAGCTCCCGCGCCGTCCGCACCGGCTCGCCGTCGAGCTGAATGACCCGATCGAACGTGCGCAGCCCCGCGCTCTCCACCGCCGAACCCGCGGGCACGCCGAGCACCGCCGCCTGCTCCGCGAGCGAGATGCCGATGCGCCCCTTGCGGGAGATCTCGATCATGCCCAGGGTCTCGACGTTCGAAGGCGTGACGCGCAACGACTCCTGCTTGCCGGAGCGATCGACCACCAGCGCGAGCTCCTTGTCGGCGCTGGCCGCGGCGATCTTCGACAGCTCGGTGAACGTGCGAATCGGAGTGCCATCGATGCTGAGGATCAGATCGCCCGGGCGCAGGCCGGCCACCGCCGCGGGAGATCCCGGCTCGACCGCACCGACGCGCGGCGTGAACTCGGTGGAGTCGCCCAGGTAGACGAAGAACAACGCGATGATGGGGAACACCAGGTTCGCCATGGGGCCGGCGAGCAGAATGATCACCCGCTTCCACCACACCGCTCCGAGGAACGTGCGGCCCGCATCTTCTTCAGCGACGTCTTCACCGGGATGATGGCCTGCCATCGCCACGAAGCCGCCGAGGGGCAAGGCGGCGATCTGGTACTCCGTCTCGCCGCGCCGGAAGCTGAAGAGCTTGGGCCCGAAGCCGATGGAGAACTTGAGCACCTTCACTCCGGCCCACTTGGCCGCGAAGAAGTGCCCCGCCTCGTGCACGGTGACGAGGACGCCCAGGAAGATGGCGAAGTAGATCGCGTTCTGAAAGGCGCCCATGTGGTGGGGACGTTAACCGGCTGCGACGCCGGTTTCATCCGCGCTCGTCAGGCCAAAGCGCCCCGAACGAACTGCACGTACAGAAACACCATCGGCGCGTTGAAGATGAGCGCGTCGATTCGATCAAGCATGCCGCCATGCCCGGGGATGATCACGCCAGAGTCCTTCACGGCGTAGGCGCGCTTGAGCATCGAC
>JANODF010000293.1:0-16309 GCA_031412555.1 Archangium sp.
CTCTGAACTTCAGGTGTGAATCGCGGCGGGCAGTGAAGAGCTGCGCCGCACCGCCAGGAACAATGCGAGCAGCAGCATGTACGCGACGGGCATCGCGAAGATGAGACCCACGCCGCACAAGAGCGCGCCGGCCATCGTCACCAGCCCTGCCACGAACGAATAACCGAACGTGCGCAGCCGCTGCCCCTCACCCAGCATCCACGCGCGCTTGAGCGCCTCGATGGGGCCACACTGACCGACGATCAGCTCGGGCACGCCGAACAGGCTCAGTGGCAACAGCACCACCATCGCCACCATGAAGAGCACCATGCTGCCCCCGACGAGCGCAAACAGCGCGGGGTTCATCAGCTGCTCGGGGCGGAAGTCACTCATGTGTTTCCAGTCGAAGCCAATCAACCGGGCCCCGACCACTCCGACGATGCCGGAGTAGACCAACATGGGCACGGTCACCAACAGCAGGAGGATCAACTGCATCACCAGGTACTGAGGCAGCAGATGAAGCTGGCTGAACATGCGCGCGAGATCGGCCTTCTTGCCCACCAGCACGTCGATCAACAGGCGGTAGAGCCCGACCAGAGCCACGCCCTGCACCGCGACGTTCACGAAGGTGCCCACGATCTGGCCGAGCACCAGGTTGGCCGCGAAGCCACCCAGGTTGCGCATCGGGTTCGCGGGGTCGAACTCGAGGCCGATGACGGTGGTGATGATGCTGTTGATCACGTTCGCGACGAGGCCTCCGCCGAAGATGAACGCGAAGAAGATCAACACGCCCACCACGCACATGGCCATCTCGCGTTGGAAGCTGTCGGTGACGTGGCTGAACAACGTGCTCAGGTCGGCGTTGCCGTCGTAGGGGAACCCGACTGGGTTCAGCTGCCGGCAGGTCGGGCACTGAGTCTCGCTACCGTTGGCCGCGCACCCCGCACACATGAAGTTGCCGCACCGCGCGCAGACGAAGTTCGCGCTGAAGCCGGCATGAAGGGCACACTGCGCTCCACCGGCCTGGGCTCCACCGAAACCTGGTTGCATGAACACGAAGCTACCTGACGAAGAACGCACCGACGCGGAAATCAAGGTCGCCTGGCAGCGGGCGGCGACCGAGACGCGCGCGGTGTTGCGGCAGGGCAGCGCAGCGTGGGCGCGGCACTCGTGCCCGGGCACGGCGGAGTGTTGTCAGCTGGCGACGACCAAGCGGCCGCCGTGGTTGTGGCCCAGTGAGTGGAAGGTGCTCGAGGCGCGGCTGGCGAGGGATGGGCGCGAGTTGCCTGCGGCACGGCCGGATGGTGGGTGCCCGTTTCTCGATGCCGGGGGGAAGCGGTGCACCGTGTATGAAGACAGGCCGCTCGGGTGCCGGACGTTTTTCTGTCAGCGGATTATCGGGCCCAGCAAGCTTCCGGCGGACGAGACCAATTCGCTCCTGGAGCGATTGCGCGATCTGAACCTGGCCGTCGATGAACTCGCCGAGCCGAGATCCATCCTCGATTGGCACGCCCTCTCCCCGACCCTCTCCCCCTCGGGGAGAGGGAGATAGGTGGTGAGCGGTGGTGTTGAGGTGGTGAGGGTTACTTCGTGGGCCAGGTGCCCGGCGGAACCATGATCAGCCCTGAGTTCCAGCCGAACTTCTCGAGCGGGGTCTGCTCGATGGCCTTGGCCGAGTTGGGCATCTCCGACCAGTGGAACTCGTTCACCTCGCCCTGACGGCCGACGAAGGTGTGCATGCCGCCCTTGGCGAGACCGAAGAAGAACGGCACCTCGCGCAGACGTTCGATGCCCGACATGTCCTGCTTGGTGCCCTTGCCTTCGGTGGGCCGGTAGTTGGTGACCTGCGCATCGACCGCCACGCCGTAGTAGCCCTTGCCGCGGCCGACCTGGACGGCAGAGAACGAGTGTTCGGCGTTGCCGTCGTCCGGGTTCTTCGCGTCGGGGTTCCAGTAGATCGACTGCCAGCCGTCCTTCTTGAGCTCCTTGGCGAGCTCGGTGCCCTTCGAGCCGTTGGCCACCACGTGGCGCTGGATCTCAGCCCAGCGCTCCGACTTTCCGGCTGCCGCGTAGGCCGCGCCGACGTTCTCCAGCGCCCAGCCGATGCAGCTGCTTTCTTTCACGCTGCTGGCCGAAGGAGGCGTCACGCCCGGCTTGGCGTTGTCCTTGATCCACTGTTCCTTGTCGGCCGGGCTCATCGTCTTCCACGCGGAGTGATCGCCGAAGTACTTGCCGATGCCGGTCTTCTCGATGCCGTCGGCGTGCTGTTTCATGCGCAGCTCGATCGCCTGCGCGCCACCCGCGGCCAGCTTCGCGCCGAAGTCGTTGGGGCGCGTGGTGGTACCCACCTGGGCAGTCTGTGTGGTGCCGGTGGCCTGCCAACCCGGGGTTCCCGCGGGCGTCTGGGGAGCGGTGGCCGGAGCGGGCGACTGGCCATTCGCACCGGGGATGGTGAGCGTCCAGCCGATCTGAATCGCGTTCGGGTTGGTGGCCAGCTTCGGGTACTTGCCCGCGTTGGCCTCGACCAGCGCCGCCAGGCTGACCCCGGCGCGCTGAGCGACCTTCGAGAGCGAGTCACCCGCCTTGATGGTCACCGAGGCGGGCGTGCTGGAGGGAAGCGGGCGCGACGGAATGATCGGCGATTCAATGCGGCCAGGCATGGCGGGCTCCGGGGAAAATCGACGCTGGAGATGCTACTTCGGAATCAACACCGGGCGCAGAGCCCGGGCGCAAACGGTTTTTCTCAGTCGTGCAGGAACGCGGGATCACACGCGTGCTGGGTGCAGGAGTACGCACCGCCCGGCCACGAGACGAGGTTGTAGCCCTCGGTGCAGGTGGGCGTGGCGAAGCGGCAGGTACCGAACATCGCGCAGCCCGCGGGCACCTGGCAGCGGTTCTCGTTGCGGGTGAAGATGTTGGCCTTGCCGGCCGGGCACTGGGCGAGCGCGTAACGCGGGCATGACTGGGTCTGGTCAGGCAGGTGCACGAACACCTGGCTCGCATCGAGGACCTTCTCCTGGCCCAGGTCGACGAAACGGCCGGCCACCAGCGCGCCCTTCTCGATCACGCGGAAGGTCAGCCAGTTCTGATCGAGCAGCGGCACCGAGGCGCGGGTCACGTCGAGGTCGTGGTGGAGGACCTTCGTGGTGGTGTGCAGTTTGGTCGCGCGCAACGAGGGGCACGGCGCGGTGATGCACTGAATGTTCGCGCTCTCGACGCGGAAGAAGGTGTCGGTGGGCTCGTTGAACTTGAGGCCCGGCATGCCGCGCCAGGCGCTGCTGACGATGAAGGTGCGGGTGTTGAAGCGCGCTTCTTTGGGGCCGAGCTTGCCGTAGAGCACCACTTCGAAGTCGGCAGCGCCGGTGACGTCGGCCTGGTCTTCCGGCATGCGCAGGTCGGAGCGGGAGAAGTCGAGCGCGCTCACGTACTGCTCATTGAGCGTCGCGCGGTTCACGTCGTGCGCCCAGTAGCCGCCACACAGCGGCGCCACGCAGCGGCGGATGTCACGGCGGAGGACCACGTAGCTGCGCGTCGAGGTGCCCAGTTCGCCTTCTTCGGACGAGACGTCAGCGCCCACGTCGTTCAGCTCGGCTTCGGCAACGCCACAACCCACGAACAGCAGCCCCACCAGCAGTGTCGTTCTCATGGTGGGCGCAGGTAGCCGAATGTAGGCAGAATGTCTACGCGCACTGACGCGACACGTCATTACGGAGGCTTATCGTCCGGCGCCGGGTTCAGGTAACAAACGCGGCCATGCCGCTCGTCGTCCGCCGCGTGAAAGTTCAGGACCTCTCAGTGCTCGAATCGCTCGAGGGTGAGACCGTTCGCAGCTTCCCTGCTCGCAGCCGGTGGATGGAGACGTACCGGAGCCTGTTGGAGCGCGCGCTGACCGAGGAGCCGGAGGGCTTGTTGGTGGCCGACTTCGATGGCCGGGCGATTGGAGCGGCGATCGCCCGGGTACGCGGCACGCATCCGGTGACCGGTGAAGAGCACGGCCGGCTGGAGGCGCTCACGGTGGCTCCGGCGTGGCGGGCGCACGGAATTCGAGAGCGGTTGATCAAAGAGTGCGAGGCGTACCTCAAGTCGCGCGGGTGCCGGTTGATGGTCACCACGCTGCGCACCGATGCGGGTGCGGAGGGCGACCTCTACAAGACGACCGGCTTCAAGGTCGCTGCGTGGGAGCTCGAGCGCGCGCTGTAACCTCGTGACCGTTCGCATCGAGCGCAGTCGAGATGCCACTTCTGCTCCGTGCGGCAAGTGGCCCCTCGACTGCTCTCGGGGCGAACGGTGTGGTTGTTCCTCAGAAGAGACCGGTGCTCAGCGCGACTGCAGGTAGACCAACAGATCCGCCCGCTGGGCCGCGGTGAGCGAGGCGGTGTCTCCGTGCATCGCCCCACCCGCTGACGGCGCGAACCTTTCTTCCAGCGTCTGCATGCGGCCGTCGTGGAACCACGGCCCCCGCCAGGCGAACTCCACCAGGCGCGGCACCTGGAGCGCGAGGCCCGTGCCCACGTCGAGCGTCGCGTTGTTGGTGCCCTGCGCCCCCACGTGACAACCCCGGCAACCGGTCTCGACGAACACGGTTTCTCCACGGGTCTTCGCCGCCGCGTCGAGTGAAGGCGCGGGCAAGGCAGCCTGCAGGTGCAACCAGTCTTCCACCGACTGCACGCCCTCGAGGGTGAGCGCCGGCCCGCGCATGCGCACGCTCATCACGTTGCCCATCAACGTGTTCATGTCGGTCATGTCGCCCACCCAGTGAAACGGCGCCGTACCGCCGATGCCGCCGCGCAGCGTGGGCGTGCGACGAGCGCCTTCGAAGAAGGGCCAGGTGTGGCCGTCTTCGCCCGCTTCCGGGTGGCACGAAGCGCAGGCGACGTTGGCGGGCGTGGCACGGTGAAACAGCTCGTGGCCGGTGGAGATGCTGGCGCCGCCACCGAGCACCGCACGCTGCTGCACCACGCCATCGGTGCGCACTTCGGAGAGCGCTGCGGGTTCACGCGTGAAGACGATCGCCGACTCGCCCGCGAAGACCACCGAGGTGAGCTGCGTGTCGACACCTCGCGCGGCCACCTGCAGGTCGCGCCGCTGGCCGGGCTCGAGCAACGTGACGAAGCCCGTGCCCGCCGAGACGATCGCCACCCGCCCACTGGAAGAGACCGCCACGTCGACCGGCAACACCACCGCGAAGAAGGAGTCGCTGAGCGGGGTGCGAAGGCTCGAGGTTCCGCTCACCGTGAGCAGCTCGCTCTGCACCACGTTGCGCAGCCCGCCTGAGCCCGTACCCCCACCGCTGCTGCGCACGTCGGTCGCGAAGCCGCCGTAGGCCGAACAGTTCGAAGCATCGGGGAGCGTGGAGGTGCGGTGCCGCTGGCGGACGATCGCGGCGCCTCCACCCGGTTTGGCGATCGCCCGCCACGCCACGTGCGGCTCGAACTCGAACAAGGGCTCACTGGCGAGCGCGGAGACGGTGCCGTCGGCGGCGACGGCCCAGACTGCGGCGCTGCGCAGCTCCGTGACCAGCAGGCGCGAACCATCCACCACCACGTCGCGAAGATCGTTCAGCCGGGTCGAAGTGCTCAGCGGGGTGCGGGTGGCCGTGACTGGATCGATCGTCTCGATCGCGCCGCCGAGGCAGGCGACGACCAGTCGTGAATCGGCCGCGCGCCAGGCCAGGCCGCGAGGAAGCTCGCAGGAAGGCAGTCTGCGCAGGGCTCCGGTGGTGAAGTCGATCTCGGCCAGCTGATGGGCTCTGCGCAGTGAGACGTAGGCGAGACCGTCGGCGCCTTCGATCACGCGGCCCGGCTCGTCGCCCGCGGCCAACGGGATGGAGCGGATGGTCTGAAAGTCGGACGAGACCAGCCACACCCGCGCACGATCCGGGTCGGCCACCACGAAACCACCGCCGCGCAGGGCCACCATGGTGCCGCCGGTGATCGCCGCGGGCGCCGGGCCCTCTTCGGTGACGCCCTGCTCTTGTGCCGCCCCGCAGAAGTTCGGACCACCACTGCCGCCACCCGGACCACCGCCGCCGTCTGAACCGAAGAACCCGCCTCCGCCACCACCACCACCTCCTCCGATCACCGGATCGGGGAGCCGCACGGGGTCACAACCAGACACCAGGAGGAACAACACGACCGGGGTGATCCTGCGCATGGCCCTTGGACACTCGAGGCCGGCTGCGTGGGACATCCGGCGAGGCCCTCACCCCAACCCTCCCGAAGGGAGAGCGAGCGCAGGAGATCAGGGGCCAGCGTCTGCGGAGTCGTCTTGCTTCACCTTCTCGTCGGCATCCCGCATCATCTCTTCCATCGTCATCGCCTTCTTCTTCGGCGTCGTGCCCCCATCGGCGGTGAGCCGAGCCTCGGCAGCGCGCATCATGTCTTCCATCGACATGCCCTTCGGCGTCGAAGGCGCGCCCACGGGCGGCGTGGCGACCAGCGCGGGCTTTCCGTCCCACGGAAACGCCGTGTACACGGGCTGACCACGCTTCAGGTTGAGGGCACCAGTGGAGATGGTGGGCACGTACATCAACGCCACCAGCGCGACACACACGATGGCCAGGGTCGGCAACACCGCGCGCGCGACCTTGCCGAACGGCTCCTTGAAGATCGCCGCGCCGACGAAGAGGTTCGTGGCGACCGGGGGCATCAGGTAGCCGATCTCCATGTTCACCACGAAGACGACCGCGAAGTGCACCGGGTCGATGCCATAGACGCCGACCGCGATGGGCGCGAGCAGCGGCGCGAAGATCAACGTCGCGCTCACCGAGTCCATCAAGGCGCCGATGGCGATCAACGCCACGTTGACCACCAGCAGGAAGGCGAAGGGCGAGAGCCCGGCCTCCCGCAGCCACACGCCCATGCGCGTCGCCGCTTCGATCTCCGCGAGGAAGTCGTTGAGCCCGAACGCCAGCACCACGATCAAGATCAAGCTGCCGATCAGAATCGCGCTCTCCGAGAACGCGTCGGCCAGTTGGCTGAACTTCATCTCGCGGTGCACCAGCGTGCAGACGATCACCGAGTACATCAGCGCGACCGAGCCCGCTTCGGTGGGCGTGAACTGCCCCGAGTAGATGCCGCCCACCACGATGAAGGGCAGCAACAAGGCGAAGCCACCTTCGCGCAACGCCTCCACGAACTCCTTCACCGAGAAGGGCTGCCGCGGAGCGCCCGACTTGTGCCCGACCCAGAACGCATAGACGCCGAGCAACCCCGAGATTGCCAGCGCAGGAATGGAGCCAGCCAGGAAGAGGTCGGACGGATCGACACCCGAGGAGCCGGAGACGCTGATCGAATAGATCAGCATGGCGATCGACGGAGGGAGCAGACAGCCCAGCGAACCGGCGGTCATCAGCAGGCCCATCGCCGCGTCGCGGGGGTAGTGCGCCGCCACCAGCGCGGGAAACATCACCGTGCCCACCGCCACCAGGGTGACCGGCGAGCTGCCGCTGATCGCGGCGAAGATCATGCAGGCCACGATCGAAGCGATCGCCAGGCCACCGGGTAGAAAACCCACCAACGAAGTCGCGATGCGAATCAGCCGCGCCGCCATGCCGCCGCGGGTCATCACGGTGCCCGCCGCCACGAACATGGGAATGGAGAGGAAGACGTTCTTCGTCGTCAGCCCCTCCATCT
Source organism: Archangium sp. (assembly GCA_031412555.1). Classification (GTDB taxonomy): domain Bacteria; phylum Myxococcota; class Myxococcia; order Myxococcales; family Myxococcaceae; genus Archangium_A. Next base: position 7,614 of record JANODF010000293.1, read on the forward strand.
TGTTGACGATGCGCACCAGCTTGTCGGGGTCGAGACCTTCTCCGAGGATCAAGGAGAAGCAGAACATCGTGGCCAACCCGACCACCACGAAGAGCCGGGCGCCCAGGAGCAGCAGCACCGCGATGAGACAGAGCACCAGGACCGTCACGGCTGCTTCTCCCCGGGCACGTCGGCATCCTTATCGAGACCCAGCATGTGCATCGCGTCGTCTTCTTCGACCTTGCCCCGGAAGCTCTCCAGCGCCTGAGCGAAGAAACGAACCGTCATCAGGAAGAACCCGACGGGCACGCCGGCAAAAGCGATCCACTTGGGGATGGCGATCGCCGGGAACACCCCGCCTGCGCCTTCGGTATCCACGTAGTCGCGGAAGTGATCTCTCAAGCTCACGCAGGCCAGCAGCGCGAGCGCGAGGCAAAAGCCCGAGGTGACCAGGTTGCCCAGCCCCTGCACCCTGGGCAGCAGGCGTTTGGGCCACAGCTTGCTGCCCAAATCGAGCGCGAGGTGCCGGTGCTCCCGGGTGGCCATGCTGGCGCCGATGACGCCGACCCAGAGCATGAGCACCAGGCCCAGCGTCTGGCTCCACACCAGCCCGTTGGGGATGAGGAAGAGGAACAAACGCAGCCCCGCCCAGCAGGCGATCACCACGCCGACCGACTTGACCCAGGTGAGCGGCCCTTTTCCTTCTCCGCGCAGCTGCAGCCCGCCGGAGACCAACAACACACCGCCGACGAACCAGACCAGCTTCCAGACCGGGGTCAGCTCGCGTGAAGCCACCCGGTGCACCACGTCGAAGAACACCACCACCCCCATCACCGCGAGGGCGAGGGCGACGAAACGTTGCTCCAGGCGAAAGACGCGATCACTGAGCGTCGGCTTGCCCACAGTGACCTTCAGACTCACTTCGCCTTGCCTGCGCGGAAGTCGGTGAGGCCCTTGACCATCTTCTCGTAGAGGGCCTTCTCGCTCTTGGGAGCGCTCTTCACGTAGTCGGCGCGCGCCTTGGCGCCGAGCTTCACGAACGGAGCGAGCTCTGCGGGGGTGAGCACGTTCACCTTCACGCCCAGCTCCTGCACGTTCTCCAGAAGAATGGGCACCATCGCGCGCACCTTCTTGCGGAGATCACCTTCGACGGCGAGCCCGGCCTCGGTGAGCGCGGTCTGAATCTCCTGGGGGTACGAGTCCCACGCGGCCTTGTTGTAGACGATCGCGGCCGGTTGATAGATGTGGTTGGTCACGCTGTAGAACGCCGACGCCGTGTGCCACGAGGCCGCGAACAGGTAGAGCGCCGACTGATCGTACCCGTCGACCGCGCCCGTCTGCAGCGCAGTGAGCACCTCGGTGGTGGGAATGGGAACCGGCGAGCCACCGAACGTGCGGTACATCAGCAGGTGGATCGGGTTGTCCTGGCTGCGCATCTTGCGGCCCTTGAGATCTTCGGGCGTGGTGACCTTGAACTTGCCGCCGAACGAGCGGTAGCCGTTCTCGCTCCAGAAACCGAAGGTGATGCCGCGGTCGCTGCAGGCCTTGGCGATGTCTGCCTTGACGATCTTATCGAGCACGTAGTCGGCCTCTTCGACGCGATCGAAGAGATAGGGCAGCTCGAGCACGTTGAACTCGGGCACCTGCGAGGCCAGGGCGCCGGTGCTGCCACCGAACGCCTGAATCTGGCCACGCTTGACCGCCATCACGGTGTCGTTCTCGTCACCCAGCGTGCCGCCGAGAAAGAGCTTCACCTTGAGCCGGCCCTTGGCGGCTTCTTCCGCCCGCTTCTTGAACTCGACCAGGCCCGAGGCCCAGGGGCTGCCCTCGGGCGCGACGGTGGCCAGCTTGACGACGAACTCGGGCTCGGCTGCCGAAGCAGACAGAGCGCACATCACGACTGCGGCGATGAATGAACGCATGGTCACCTCTGGACGATCGTGATGCTCAGAACTTCTCGTCAATCTCGGCGAGCAACTTCTTGGCCTTGGCCTGCTCGATGCGGTTCTCCGGCTCGATGGCCGGGTCGATCTTCGCGTCGGCCGCGATGACCTCCTCGAGCAGCTTCTTGAAGGTCGCCTTGTCCTGCTTCTTGGTGCAGAGGTAGTCGGCCCAGAGCACCTTGGTGCCCAGGTAGTTGGGCGCGAGCTCGACGGCCTTCTTGAAGTTCTCTTCGCTCTTCTCGAGTGAACCACCGGCCAGACCCGCGGTGACCGCCTCGAAGCTGCCGAAGTACCGCCAGGGCGCCGCGTAGAAGTACATCTCGTCGAGCGACTTCACGTGCGTCATGGTCGCCTTGATGTCGTCCTTGTAACGAAGGCGCGTGGCGAAGCCCTTGGTCGACGCCCACTTCCCGAGGTTGGTGGCGTACCAGTACATCGCGGGCACGGCGTCTTTGGGGGCCAGCACGATCGCCTCGGGGTGCTTCTTGCCGTCGGCCATCGCCTTGGTGAACTCCGGCGCGGACAGCTTGAGCGAACGGGTCGCCCAGTCGAGACCCTTCTGGTACTCCGCGTCACGGCCTTCGGCGTTGTTCTCGAGCACGTAGTAGCCGTCGCCCAGCAGGTAGTGCGCGCGGGCCAGTTTGTTGGCGATGTCGGTGCTGGGCGCCTTCTCGAACGCCGCTTCCCACTTGGTGATCGCCTCGATGAGTTTGGCCTTGTCACCACGCTGTTCCCAGGCGGCGTCGCCTTCGCTGCTGGCGGTGGCCACGGCTTCGGCTGCGGGCGGCGCGGCGGTGGGCTTCTCGTCCCACTTCGCTTCGTAGGTGGTGGCACAACCAGAAGCGGCCAGGGCGGCGGTCAGAGTCATCGCACGGGAAAAACGCATCGTTCTTGCTCCTTGAAGAGAAGGTGTTGCCCCCAAAAGACAGAGCGCGCTTTGTAGTGGCGAAAGGGCCCGAGGCAAACCGCCCCGTTGATTTTCTTTCAGAAGCCCAGGCCGACCGCGATGCGCAGGCCGGTGGCGGCCTGTTCGTCGACCTCGAGGGCCTGAAAACCCAGCTCGAAGAAGAAGGGGGTCACGAAGCGGCCCAGATGAATGAGGTGCAGACCGAGCACTGCGCGCCCGCCCAGGGAGGCGGTCTTGCCAAAGCCCACCAGCGGCCCTCCCGACATGAGGAAGCTGATGCGGGGGAGGTTCAGGAAACGCGCGTTCTCTTCGCTCCACAAGGTCAGCTCGATGCGGCCCTGGGCCCCGGCGGTCACCAGGTTGCGCCCCGCCTGAATCATGCTCTCCACCTCGACCACGGCCCCGGGCACCACGAAGAGGCTGCCCCAGTAGCGAAACCCCACCTGCCCACCGAAGGTGAAGCTGGGCGGATCGTACGAGACCACCGCGCCCGTCTTGGCACCGGCGATGAAGCTCCACCGCGGGGTGAACTGTTCATCTTCTTCGGCGGCCAGCTCGGCGATCTGCTGCTCGGTGTTCACCTCGGAGGCGATGGAGGCCTCGAAGTCGACGTTGTTCCACAACGAGCGCACCACCTGGGCCGAGGGCATCGGCGCGCCCGGCACCGGCTCGAAGCGGGTGCCTCCCGACGGGGTGCTGCGGGCGACGACGCAGCTCTCTTCTTCGTGGCTGCTCAGGCAATAGGTGCGGCTGCCATCGGGGTTGGTGAGGGCGCTGATGAGGCACAGCTCACACCAGGAGCGCACCACGTCTTGTTTGCGGGAGGTGAGAAACGTGTCGATCTCGGCCAGCGGCTTCTTCACCTCGCGCGCGGCGAAGAACCGTCGCTGCGTGAGGCGCTGTTTGATGGCGGTCTCGTGAAAGGCCCGGCAGCCCTGGCTCGCCAGCACCACGGCACACAGGGCCGCGAGCCGGGGAGCGCTCATTCGGAGTGACCCCGCGCCCCGCTGCGGAACTCCACCAGCCGGTACACCCAGCCCTCGGGGCCCTGCACCGCGACCTTGCCGATGTTCGGGGCGTAGTAGTGCGTGTACGCGTCGCCGCCGCCTTCGGGCATCTCCAGCACGGCCAGGCAGTGTTCGACGATCATCCCGGTGGGCAGCTCGACCTGGGCCTCCAACGCGACCACTTCGAACGACGAAGGCCGGGAGCCACCGCGTTCGATCGACGCCACGTCTTGCCAACGGGTGCCGCGCGACATGGCGGCCGGCAGCAGGATGGCCTCGTGTTCACCACGCAAGCCGCTGCGCTCGAGCCAGGCGCCTTCTTTGACCCGCCAGGTGGCGCCGCCGGAGAACTTGCCCAGGGCGATGCTCACCTGGGCGCGCCAGTCGACGAAGCTGACGATGGTGACCCGGCCTTTGCCTTTGCCCAGCTGGTAGGTCCACGCGGCGCCGGCGCGTTGCACGAAGTACTCGGCGCCCAGGCGCGACGACTCGGTGGTCGCGTTGGCGGGCGGGCGGGCCGTCTGGGCGAAAGCGGCGGCCGACAACGTCATGACGAGGAGCAGGGCCTTCACGTGCCTTGGACTCTCCCTGAGGCAGGGGCGTGGAGCAATCATCGTCATTGGGCAGGCGTCAGGGCGCTGACGCGAGGTCGCGCGCGCGGCGCGGGTAGGTGTCGACCTCGGAAGTTCCCGCCGGGTCTTCCTGATCCACGAGCCAACCGTGCAGATCGAGTCGATCGCCCTTCAGCGCACGCGCTGGCGTGTCGATTGCTCAGGAGGGACGAGCCGTCCTCAACGGCGTGGAGTCGTCCTCCTCGCCTCCACCCTGAAGGAGCAACACATGCGGAAGAATCTGATGGCTGTCGTGGGAGGCCTCGTTGCCTTCTCGTTGTTTGGTTGTGGTCCCATCGAGACGGCCGAGCAGTTCGGCGACATCTCCGGCGTCGAAGAGATCGCCTCGCCCCTGACCGCGCTCGGTACGGCGCCTGTGTTCGCCACGGGCACGCTGACCGTGGTGCTCGCGTCGGGTGAGACGGCGATCATTTCGAAACACGCCGTCAGCGGCAACATCCTGGTCAATGACGTGTTCGCCACGGGCGCCACGGCGGCCGCGGTGAAGAATGTCGCCATCACCGGCGCCGCGGGCGCTGAGACCGTCATTCTCGACTTTGCCAACGGCACCTTCGCGCCGGGCACCGTCAGCGCGCCGGGCATCACCGTGGCGATGGGCGCGGGCGCCGACATCTTCAAGATTCGTGGCGTGGGTACGGCGATCGACACCTTCACCGTCGGCGGCACCGCGCTGGCGATGGGCGTCTCGTTCAACGTCGACGCGTTCAAGGACATTCAGGTCACGGGCTCGGGCACCATCGCCAAGACCTTCAGCCTCGGCGGCGGCAACGACGTGTTCAACGCGCTCAGCGGCGCGTACGGCACGGGCGGCGCGGCGTTCACCGGCCCCCTCACCGTCTACGGCGGCGCGGGCGACGACACGCTCACCGGCGGCGACGGCAACGACACGTTCTACGGCGACCTCGGCAACGACACGATGAACGGCGGCAGCGTCAACACCGACGGCGACATCTACTGGGGTGGCGCGGGCACGGGCGACACGGTGACCTACGCGAGCCGTTCGGCGGCCCTGACCATCACGGTGGGCGCGGGTGCGGTCGACGGTGAGACGGCGACGGAGACCGACGACATCAAGGTCGACGTGGAGATCGTGCGCGGCGGTTCGGGCGCCGACACCTTCACCGGCGAAGCGGGCGCGCAGACCTTCTACGGCGGCGCGGGCAACGACACCTTCGACATGGGCCTGCTCGCCAGCACGGGCGCCGGCGCCGACACGGTCTACGGCGAAGCGGGCACCGACACGGTCAGCTACGCCGCGCGCCTGGAGCTCGTGGTGGTGACGATGGATCTGAACGCCGCCAACGACGGCAACACCGCCGAGAACGACACCATTCGAGACGACATCGAGAACTTCATCTGCCCCACCGCCGCAGTGGTCTGCACGGTGACCGGCAACGGCCTCGACAACACCATCACGGGTGGCGCGGGCGCCGACGTGCTGGCGGGTGGCGCGGGCGACGACACCTTCATCATGGGCGCGACGGCCGGCATCGGCGCGGGCGCTGACAGCATCTCGGGTGGCGCGGGCATCGACAAGGTCGACTTCTCCACCTACGGCGCGGCGGTCACCGCGACCATGAGCGGCGTGGCTTCGCAGGCTGGCAAGATCATCGCCCTCGACGTGGAGAACCTCACCTGCGCGACTGCCACTGCGTGCAACGTGACCGGCAACGTCTCGGCGAACCGCATCGTGGGCAGCAGCGCGGTCGACACCATCAACGGCGGTGACGGCGACGACCTCATCGAGACCAACGGCGCCGCTGACGTGGTCGATTGCGGCGACGGCAGCGACATCCTCGTCGGCACGGGCGCGGCTCCGGTCGGCACCACCTGCGAGCTGTGAGCTGAAGTTCGATTGACTCGGGGGGCGGGCACCACTGCTCGCCCCTCGTTTTTCGTTTCAAAACCTCAAGGGGGTTTTTCATGCGGTTCGTGATGGCAGGTCTGATGGTCGGCGCAGTGCTCACGGGGTGTCCGATGATCCCCGGCGGTGGCAGCGACGGCAGCGTCAGTGGCACCGAGGGTGACGCAGGCAGCAGTTCGACGGTGGTGACGGTCGACGGAGGTTCGGCCTACCCGCCGCAGCTGACCACGGCCGACGCACGCGTCTCGGGCCGAACCGGCAGGGATCTGCGCATCGCGGTGAAGGGCAAGGATCGCAACCTCGACGCCGTGGCCGTCTTCGTGCGGCTGCTGGATGCGAGCGGCGGTCAGGTGCTGGCCATCGACACCAACCACGACGGCCTGGCCGAGACGTCGGAAGGCTCGATGTTGATCGAGAACAAGAAGTGGGTCACCGAGGTGGTGACTGGCAGCGTGACGATTCGAAGCGTGTTCGCGCGCTCCGCCGACGTGATGCAGGTGGGCGTGTCGCTCGTCGACGCGTCGGGGCTGCAGTCTGACGAGCAGGTGGTGTCAGTCACCGATCAGCTCGTGCGGGCGATGGGTGAGAACTGCGACTCGACCTTCGTGGAAGATCGCTGTGAGCCGGGCCTGGGTTGCCGCGGCACCCCGAGCGTCTGTGCAGAAGGCCTCGCGCCGCAGATTGGCCGGCTGGCGTTCTACCGGAACGCGACGGGCGGCCCGACCATCTTGATCGAGGGCACCGAGCCTGAAGACGATCTGGCGACGATTCGGTTCCAGTTTCAGAACGCGAGCGGTGCGCCGATCTCCATCGACTCCGATGGTGATGGCACGCCGGATCTCTCGTCGTTCGATCATGACGCGCTCGAGCTGGCGGTCGATGGCGCGTTCTTCCTGCGCATGCAGTCGGGTGAAGGGCTCGATGAGCAGGTGCCGAAGCTGGTGGCGATTCCCAGTGACGGTGCAGGTCACGCGGGTACTCCGAAGATCGTGGCGCCGATGGCCATCCCGGTGCGCAACGCAGGGCAGGCGTGCGACATCCGCGGGTTCGACACCTGTGCGGTGAACCTGACCTGTTCGCCGGGCATTCCGGGCGCGATGAACAAGTGCGCGACGGCGAGCCCGCTGCGGGTGGCGCAGTGCACCGCCGCTCCGATTCTGCTGGCGGGCGGCATGGTCACCGGCTTCGCGGAAGGCGGCAGCTTGTGGGATGCGCCTGCGGGGTGTTCGACCAATGATCCCAGGGGCCGGCCGGAGGCGGTGGTGAAGCTGCGCCTGACGGAGCGTGCGACGAAGGTGACCTTGAGCACGGCGGGTGCGGGTACCAGCTTCGACACCACGCTCTACGTGATGCCGGAGTGCCCGAATGATTCGCGCGATGCGCTGGGCTGCTCCGATGACTTTCCAGGGGCGGCGGGCGCATCGCAGCTGGTGATCGAAGATCTGCCGGCAGGTGACTACCTGGTGGTGGTCGATTCGTTCGATCTGGCGGGCGGCGCGTTCCAGCTGACGGCGGTGGTGGAGTGACGAGCTAAGCGGCGAGCTTGAGCACCACCTTGGTCCACCCGTTCTCGCGCTTGTCGAAGTGCGAGTACGCGTCGGGCGCCTCCTCGAGGTCGAGGCGGTGCGAGATGAGCCAGGAAGGCCTGGCCTTGCCTGCGTGAATCAGGTCGCGCAGCTCGCGGTTGTACGCCTTCACGTTCGCCTGGCCGGTGCCCAGCCGCAGCCCCTTCGAGAAGAAGCTGCCGAAGTCGAAGGCGATGCGGCCCTCCTTCATCAGCTTGTCGGGGCTCTTGGGATCTTCGGGCACGAACACGCCCACCACGCCGATCGCGCCGGTGGCTCGCACGGTCTGCACCAGCTTGTTCATGGTGTCGTTGGGTACTTCCCTGCCCCCGGGATCGTGCGCCTGCCAGCCCACGCACTCGCAGCCCTTGTCGGCACCCTTGCCGCCGGTGAGTTCCATCACGCGCTCCACTGGATCTTCCTTCGAGTCGTCGATGGCCACCGCGCCGATCTGCTCGGCGAGCTTCAACCGATCAGGATGCCGGTCGACCACCAGCACCTGCCGCGCGCCCTGGAGCGTCGCCGAATACGCGGCCATCAAGCCGACTGGGCCCGCGCCGTAGACCACCACCGACTCTCCGGGTTGCAGCTGCGCGAGTCGCGTCGCGTGCCAGCCGGTCGGAAAGATGTCGGACAGCATCACGTAGTCGTCTTCTTTCTCTTCGGCGTCCTCGGGCAGCCGCAGGCAATTGAAGTCGGCGAAGGGCACGCGCAGGTACTCGGCCTGGCCACCGTTGTAGGGGCCCATCTCGGCGTAGCCGTACGCGGCGCCGGCGTTGCCCGGGTTGGTGGTCAGACA
>JANODF010000294.1:0-7029 GCA_031412555.1 Archangium sp.
AAGCCGCCCTGCAGCGGCATCGCCTCAGTGTGCGAAGACGGCCTCCGCACGGCGAGGGGTCAGGTGGTGCAGATCTCGACGGTGAGGTGATCGACCGGCGCCGCGTTCATCACGGCCTGCTTGTATTCCTCGAGCGGGCGAGGAGCGGCGGAGGAGACCGAGACCATGCACACCAGCTGCCTGGGCCCCACGCGCCACAGGTGGAGATCGACGACCCTGGTGCCCACCACGCCTTCGAGCGCGGCGATCACCTTCTCGCGGTGCTTCTTGGACGGGTCGAGATCGATCAACTGCCGGCCGCACTCACGAATGAGCCCGGCGCCCCACTTGAGAATCACCAGGGCCCCGAAGACGGCGACCAGGGGATCGACCCACGTCCAGTGCAGGTAGCGGCCGGCGAGCAACGCGACGATCGCCAGCACCGAGGTCAACGCATCGGCCACCACGTGCAGATACGCGGCGCGCAGGTTGTGGTCATGGTGATGATCGTGATCGCCGTGATCATGCGAGTGAGCGTGATCGTGCGGCACGTCGAGCAACCACGCCGACAGCAGGTTCACCACCAGGCCCAGCACGGCCACCGGGAAGGCCTCAGCGAAGCGAACGGTCTCCGGGTTGATCATCCGGCTGACCGACTCGACGATCACCCCGACCGCCACCGCGATCAGCAGCCCTGCGCTGGTGTACCCCGCGAGCGCGTAGACCTTGCCGGTACCAAAGGCGAACTCGGTCTGGCCTGCACGGGTGCGCGCGTACCAATACGCCAGCGCGCTGATGCCCAGCGCCCCCACGTGCGTGCCCATGTGCCAACCGTCGGCGAGCAGCGCCAGCGAGTGCGTCCACCACCCGACCAGCAGCTCGATCACCATCATCACCGCGGTCAGCGCCACCACGGCGCGCGTGCGGCTCTCTCCCTTGGTGGCGACGGGAGGAGCGTGCACCGTGCACTGCCCCACCGCGTTGACGTCAGGCGCAGTCGTCACATTTGCCTCGCAGCTGAATCTCCACCTTCTGCTTCGAGAGCGATCTCGGCACACCTTTGCCCGTCTTCACGGACAGCGTGACCTCAGGCAGGCAGGCCACGGTGCCGCAGTCGACGCAGGTGAAATGCGGGTGGCGCATGCTCTCGCCTTCGCCGCGTTTGAGCTCGAAACGCCAGACGTGGTCACCCAGGTCGGTGCGTTGCACCAGGCCTGCTTCGGTGAGGTCGACCAGGTTCCGGTAGACGGTGGTGCGATCCATGCCCTCTTCGGCGAGCGTGTCGACCAGCTCGCCATGGGAGATCGGCGTGGTGGCCACCAACAACCGCCGGAGCACGGCGATGCGAGGCGCAGTGCTGCGCAGGCCAACTCCACGAATGGTCGCTTTGAGCTGCTCCAGGGAAGGAGGGCTCGAGGTCATCGTTGCTATTGCCATTGCATTTGCAACCGTAGCAACTCTTGCCCTTCGGTGCGGCTATTCCTCCCCCATGAATGGGTAGCCGAGCGTGGTGGGCGGCACGAAGGTCTCCTTGATGGTGCGCGGGCTGGTCCACCGCAGGAGGTTCCAGGGCGAGCCGGCCTTGTCGTTGGTGCCTGAGCCGCGGCTGCCGCCGAAAGGCTGCTGGCCGACCACGGCGCCGGTGCACTTGTCGTTGATGTAGAAGTTGCCCGCTGCGTGCCGGAGCGCGGAGGACATCTTCACGATCGCATGGCAGTCGCGAGCGAAGATGGCGCCGGTGAGGGCGTAGGCCGCAGCCTGGTCACACTCCTTGAGCGCCTCGTCGAGCTGCTCGTCGGGGTAGACGAACACGGTCACCAACGGCCCGAAAATCTCTTCGGTCATCAGCGCGTGGCGCGGGTTGGTGACCTGCACCAGGGTGGGCCGCACGTACCAGCCGACGGTGCGATCCGAGGTGCCGCCCGCGAGGATCTTCGCGTCGTTGGCCTTGGCCATCTCGATGTAGCGGCCGATCTTGATGAAGCTGCGATCGTCGATCACCGCCGACATGAAGTTCCGGAAGTCGGTGGGCGGGCCCATGGTGATGCCTTCGATCATCGGCACCAGGCGCTCGCGCAAGGAGGGCCAGACCGAAGAGGCCACGTACACGCGAGAGCAGGCGCTGCACTTCTGGCCCTGGAACTCGAAACCACCCCGCGCGATCGCCACGGCCACCGCGTCGAGATCGTCGGCCGCGCTGGGGTGCACGAAGATGAAGTCTTTGCCCCCGGTCTCACCCACGATGCGCGGGTACTGGCGGTAGCGCGGCATGTTGTCGCCCACCGTCTTCCACATGGAGTTGAAGGTGTTGGTCGAGCCGGTGAAGTGCAGCCCGCCGAAGTCGGGGTGGGCCATCGCGGTGCTGCCGATCGGCTGACCGGGCCCGGGGAGGAAGTTGATCACGCCGGGAGGAAGCCCGGCTTCCTGCAGCACCTTCATCAGCGTCCACGCGGCGAGGCTGGCGGTCTCGGCGGGCTTGAAGAGCACCGTGTTGCCCATCAAGGCGGGCGCGGCGGCCAGGTTCAAGGCGATGGCCGTGAAGTTGAACGGCGCGACCGCGAGCACGAAGCCGTCGAGCGGCCGGTAGTCGGTCTGGTTCCACACGCCGGGGCTGGAGATGGGCTGGATGTCGGCCAGCTGCTGCGCGAAGGCAGCGTTGAAGCGCAAGAAATCGATGCCTTCACACGCCGCGTCGATCTCGGCCTGGAACGAGGTCTTCGCCTGGCCCCACATGGTCACCGCGTTGATGGTGGCGCGGTACTTGGTGGCCAGCAGCTCGGCGGCCTTGAGCATCACCGCGCTGCGCTCCGACAACGGCAGCTCGGACCACGCACGTTTCGCGGAGAGGCCCGCGGTGATCGCCTGCTCCACGTGCTCGGGGCCCGCGGAGTGAACGGTGGCGAGCACCTTGTGGTGATCGAAGGGCGAACGCACCTCGAAGGTCTTGCCGGTGCGGATCTCCTTGCCGCCGATGACCAGGGGGATCTCGACCTTCTCATTGCCCACCCGGGTGAGCGCGGCCTTCAGCTCGGCACGCTCGGGCGAACCGGGGGCGTACTGCTTGATGGGCTCATTGACCGGCAGCGGGACGCGGGGGTTGGCGGTGATCATGGCCCTCGGGGTATTGCCAGAGAACCCGGGTCGCTCAAAGTGACAGTTGAGGTAACACCCGCTCCCCATGAATTGGTCCGTTCTCGCCCTGTTGTGTGCGACCAGCGCGCTGGCGGCGGAACCACTCGTGGTGGCGCGCCCTTTCCGGGTGGTGACACCGAAGGTGATGTCGAAACCGGTGCCGCTGGTGTTGTTGCTTCATGGGTACGGCTCGACGGCGGTCGCACAAGACGCGTACTTCAAGCTGTCGGACCTGGTGGAGGCGCGCGGCTTCGTGCTCGCCTTGCCAGACGGTGAAGTGAGCGCGAACGGGCGGCGGTTCTGGAACGCCACCGACGTGTGTTGTGGGTTCGGCGCGGGTGGTGACGACGTCGCGTATCTGGTGGCGGTGATTCACGATCTGCAGGCGCGTTTCCCGATCGATGCGAAGCGCATCTTCGTGATGGGTCACTCCAATGGTGGCTTCATGGCGCATCGGTTGGCGTGTGAGCACAGCGAGCTCATCGCGGGCATCGTGTCGCTCGCGGGCGCGACGTGGAGTGATGCGACGAAGTGTCAGCCGCAGTCGCCAGTGAGTGTGCTGCAGGTGCACGGCACGCGCGACGCCACCATCAAGTACGAGGGCGGCGCCCGTCATGGCGGCCTTCACCCGGGCGCAGAAGCCACGCTCGGCCTGTGGGCGATGAAGAACGAGTGCACCGGAAAGGCCCTCGAGAAAGCAGGCGCCGAGCTCGATCTGGTGACCGAGCTCCCGAAGGCGGAGACCCAGCGCGAGTCGATCTCCGGATGCCCCGCGGGGATCGGCGTCGAGTTGTGGCGCATTCGTGCGGGCTCGCACGTTCCGAAGTTCAGTCGCGCGTGGGCGACAAGTGCCCTGGACTGGATGATGGCGCACCCGAAGCCCTGATAAGGCTCGAGGCATGAACCGTCTCGCAGCGGCAGTGCTCGTCTTCTCCGCGTGTTCTCCGCCGGTTTCGCCCGCGGGCGTCGATGCCGGGCAAGACGCGGGCACCGAGGCGCTGGTGGAAGACGCCGGCTTCGATGCGGGCGTGCCTGACGCCGGTGCGTACGTCACCGACCCGTTGATCGTCGCGCGGCCCTTCAACGCGGTGATTCCCGTCGGCTACGCGAGCGGCACGCCGACGCCTCTGGTGGTGTTGCTGCACGGCTACACCGCGAGCGGCGCCACTCAGGACGCGTACTTTCATTTGAGCGAGCTCGCGCAGCAGCGCACGTTCTTGCTCGCGCTTCCCGATGGCCTGGGCGCGACCGGGCAGAAGTTCTGGAACGCGACCGACGCGTGTTGTGCGTTCGGGCAGACCGTCGATGACGTGGCGTATTTGACGGCGCTGATCAACGACATGAAGGCGCGGTACTCGGTCGACCCGAAGCGGATCTTCCTGGTGGGTCATTCGAATGGCGGCTTCATGTCGCACCGCATGGCGTGCGATCGCAGCGAGCTCATCGCAGGCATCGTGTCGTTGGCCGGTGCCGTCTGGGCCGACAGCGCGCGCTGCAATCCGACCCGCCCGGTGAACGTGCTGCAGGTTCACGGCACGCTCGACGCGGTCATTCAGTACACCGGCGGTTCGGCGGTCGTCGGGCAGCCGCCCTACCCCGGCGCGGAGACCACGGTGACCACCTGGGCTTCGAAGAATCAGTGCACCGGCGCGATGCTCACGGCCATCGGGGGCGATCTGGATCTGGTGACCGACCTGCCCTTCTCCGAGACGCAGCGGGAGTCGTTCACGGGCTGCCCGAATGGCGCGGCGGCCGAGCTGTGGCGCATTCGGGGCGGCAGCCACATTCCCGCGTTCAATGGAGAATGGGCGAACACCATCTACACGTGGCTCATGGCGCACCCGAAGCCTTGAAGAAGGTGGTTTTGCCAGTCGTCAGGCGAAGCCCAGCTCGAGCACGCCCCTCGATTTGGCGGCGAAGATCCGCATGTCACGAGGTGGACCGGGGCATGTCTCTCCAGCGTGTACTCGAGGAGTCCACGCGAGTACTCCTCCAGTACACAGCGCGGGACACCGGGGCCGGGGGCGACGAGGTCACATGGAGATCCTTCTCCGTGCCGAGAGGCCTGCGCGTGTCGAGCCGGGAGCTGATCCGGAACCAGCCACCCTCCCCTGAGCTTGAAGCTTCCTCGTTTCCCGAACGGCCAGAGCGCAGTACACCGACCTCGGTCCCATGCCGCGCTTCAGTCCCGTCGACACCACGGTCACCATCGAGTTGGACGGTGATCAATTGCAGGCCCGCGAGGGCGAGCCGGTCGCGTGCGCGATCATCGCCAACGATCAGCTGATCTTCAGCCGCTCACCCAAGTACCACCGGCCCCGCGGCGTCTTCTGCATGACCGGGGCGTGCGCGCACTGCCTCATGCGTGTCGACGGCATTCCCAACGTGGCGACGTGCCGGGTCCCCGTGAAGGCCGGCATGCGACTCGAGCGGCAGAACGCCCTGCCCGACGCGCGCATCGATCTCCTGCGCGCGAACGACTTCGTCTTCCGCGACTGGTTCAACCACCACGAGTTCATGGCGGGTTGGCCCATCGCCGAACACGTGCTGCTGAAGATCGCCCGGCAGCTCTCGGGCCTGGGGGTGCTCCCGGAGAAGGCAGCCGAACACCGCCAGCCCGCGATCATCGAGGAGCACGAGCTCGTCGTGGTCGGTGCCGGCGCCGCGGGCCTGGCAGCGGTGCGGCAGCTCACCACCCGGGGCGTGCCGCACGTGTTGTTCGAACGCGATGCCCACGTCGGCGGCCGGCTGACCTGCGGCGCAGAGAAGGGCCAGCCTGCTCCGTGGAACGCACCCGCACGCGTCGGTGCAGAGGTCGTCGGCCTCTTCGCTGACGACGGCAAACCGTTCCTCGCCGTGGTCGAGCAGGAGCGCCTGCACCTCGTCTTCTACCAGCGGCTGCTGCTCACCGTCGGCGGTCACGCGATGTTGCCCACCTTCCCCAACAACGATCTGCCGGGCGTGATGGCAGGCCGCGCGGTTTCCACGTTGATCCGCCGGCACGGCGTGCTCCCGGGAAAACGAGTGGCCTGCGTGGGCGAGCTCGACGAAGCGCGCTCACTGGCTGAACTCGTGAAAGGCGCCGGAGGAGAAGCAGTGGCCATCGGCGCCGAGGTCATCCGCGCGCACGGCCTGCGCTCCGTCAACGCGGTCACCGTGAAGCCGAACGAGAAGATGGGCTGCGACATCATCGCGACCTGTGGCCCCCCGAGCCCCGCCTTCGAGCTCGCGCGCTGCGCGGGCGCAGAGGTGGTCTGGAATCCATCGTCACGCTGCTTCGAGGTGGTGGCCGACAACCGCGGCCAGACCGCGAACCCGGCGCTCTTCGTGGCAGGTGAAATGCGCGGGCCGATGTCGAGCTCTGCCGCAGCCGAGCAGGGCCTCGCCGCAGCCGATGCACTCGCAGGAGCGGCGCGATGAGCAAGTCACTGCTGTGCCCCTGCGAAGACGTCACCTCGAGCGAAGTCGAGCACGCCATCTCGAAGGGCTTCTGCGACATCGAGTCGGTCAAACGCTTCACCGGTTTCGGCACCGGGATGTGCCAGGGCAAGCAGTGCCTCAACGCCGTCGCGCGGCTGCTCGAGGAGAAATCTCCGAAGAAGCCGACACCTGCGCAGCTGATGCCCTTCACGCCACGCCCCCCGCTCTTCCCCACCGAGTACGGCTACTGGGCGAGCGCCTCTTTCGATCCCGAACGCGCTCCCTCGGGCGGCGTACCCGCGGGCATCGAGCTCGGCCCCGATGCGCTCCGACCCACCGGCCCAGTGAAGTCGAAGGCGAAGATCGTGATCATCGGCGGCGGCATCATGGGCCTTTCGCTCGCGTGGAATCTCACCGAACAGGGCGAGACCGACGTGGTGGTGATCGAGAAGGGTTACCTCTGCGCCGGCGCTTCGGGCCGCAACGGCGGTGGCATTC
>JANODF010000295.1:0-3856 GCA_031412555.1 Archangium sp.
TCGAACTCCGAGCGGAAGCGGGGCGTGCCGAACGCGGCGAGGCCCATCACCTTGTACTCGCCTTCGTTCACCTCGAAGCCGAGGTACGCGGTGAGCGCGGAGTAGAGCAGGCCCAGGGAGTGCGGGAAGCCGATGCGCGCCTTGCACTCGAGGGTGTTGCCTTCCCCCAGCCACAGAGCGGTGCTGGTCTCTTCACCGACGGCGTCGACCGTCATCACCGCGGCGCGCGTGAAGGGGCTGGCGAAGTACGCGCTGGCGGCGTGCGAAGCGTGGTGTTCGCGAAAGGTGACGCGTTCACGGCGCACACCGAGCTGGGAAGACAGCGCGTCGAGCACCCAGAGCTTGTTGCCCAGCTGCGAGGCCAGGGCGCGGGGAAACTGCCGCAGCGCGCGGGGGAACGTGCGCAGCGTCGAGAGCAGCACGCGCTCGAGCTTCGCGTAGGGGTTCTCGTAGAAGACGACCTCGTCGAGCGCGGCCGGGTCGAGCTTCGCGTGGTGAAGGCAGGCGCGGGCCGCGGCCAGCGGGAGTGCGGCGTCGTTCTTGATGCGGGTGAAACGCTCTTCCTGCATGGCCGCGACGAGCTGGCCGTCGATGACCAGGGCCGCCGCTGCGTCGTGATAGTTCGCGCTGATTCCGAGCACTGCCGCCATCGAGTCTTTCTGTTTCCCTCTCCCTTCGGGGGAGGGTCAGGGTGAGGGCCTCACTTCTTCACCAATTCCAGAAGCGCCTCGCGCGTCTGTTCACCCGAGAGCCGCGCGCGCTCCTTGCCGTCCGCGTAGAGCACGAAGACCGGCACGCCCTGCACCTTCTCGCGCGCTGCCAGCGCTTCGCTCGCATCGAGATCGACCTTGATCACCTTCACGCCCTTCAGCGCGTCGACGATGGGTCCCATCTTCTGACACGGGGTGCACCACTGGGTCTGGAAGTCGACCAGCACGCGCTTCTCCTTCTTGATCAACGCGTCGAAGGCTTCGGGCGTGAGGCCTTCGCCTGAAGAGACCGGCGCCGTCGCGTTCTCGAGCGGCAGGCCCGCTGCCGACCACGCGCCGATGCCGCCGCTCAGGTTGTAGACCCTGGTGAAGCCGAGCTTCGTCATCAGCGCCGCGGCCTGGGCGCTGCGGCCCCCCTTGGCGCAGTAGACGAAGACCGGTTTGTCTCTCGCGATGAGGCCGACGCGTTGCTCGAACTTCGGCGCGTTGAAGTCGATCACGCTCGCACCGGGGAGCTTGCCTCTCGCGACTTCTCCGGGCGTGCGCACGTCGAGCACCAGGCCGTGTTGGGCCTCGAGCTGCTCCTTGAATTGTGCGGGGGCGAGATCTTCGGCGTGGGCCAGTGTGGCGGTGAGCAGCAAGGTGATCAGTGGGACGCGCATGGGTCAGCCCTCTCCCCGAGGCAGGTGTTTTCGGTTCTTCTCGATCAACGCGAGCGGGAAGAGCAGCAGGTACAGCAGCGACATCGACACGGTGAAGAGAAACCCCGTCACCGCCGCGCCCGCTCGCAGCCAGCCGCGTCTCAGTTCCCACGCGCGCGCTCCGGCCAGCGAGCCGCCCAGCGTGGTGGACAACGCCAGCGAGTAGCTCTCGTGCTGCGTCTCGTCCTTCATCACTGCGTCGAGCAGGGCCTTCGTCTTCGGATCAGCCCGGGGAGAACCTTCGAGCTGTTGCAGCTCGTCGCGAAACAACTGCATCTGCGCGCGCCCGCGGCGTTCACCCAGGTGCACGAAGGCCATGAACCGCGCTTCGCCCAGCCGGGAAAACAGGTGCTCGAAATCCGAATGGAAGAGCGCCGGGTCGGCCGCGCGCGAAGGATCGAGCTCGAGCGCCCGCAAGGTGAACATCTTCGCGTGGCGCGCTTCGTCGACCGCGTGCGCGAGGTACTGCGCCTTGCGCGGGAGATCGACCGTGGCGTTGGCAGCCTCCATCATGTCGTAGAAGCTCGAACGTTCCGCCCGCGCGAAGGCCAGCAGCATGCGCGAGGTGGAGCCAGGGCTCCTCCAGCGCAACGGCCGCATCAATCGCGCGAGGAGAAGCATCGCTGCGCACCTTACTCCTTCAGCGCGGAACCTGGTTCTGCACCAACCGCTCGAACACGCTGGGCAGGAAGCGGTTCAAGGTGAGCGCGAAGCGGTCTTTCCCGAGCTTGCCCACGTACGCGTCTGACTTCTTCTTCGCCACCGCCGAGAGGATCTGCTTCGCCGCGCTTTGGGGATCGAGGCCGTTGGCGATGTCATCACCCGTCTTGTTGGTGGGGGTGCCGTCAGCGGTGAGCGCGTTTTTCGAGACATTGGTGGCGATGAACCCCGGGCAGATCATCGTGACCACCAGGCCATCCTTCGTCACTTCGGAGCGCAGGCAATCGAAGAACCCATGCAGCGCGTGTTTCGAAGCGGCGTAGGCCGAACGCAACGGCGTGCCCACCTTGCCCATCACGCTGCTGATCACCACGAACTGGCCCCGTTTCGCGGCGAGCATCGAGGGCAGGACCGCGCGGGTGAGGGCGACAGCGCCGAAGTAGTTCACCTCCATGATGCGGCGGTGCACTTCCATCGCGGTGTCCTTCACGAGGGAGCGCTGGCTGATGCCGCCGTTGTGCACCACCACGTCGATGTGGCCGAAGCGGGCGATCACCTTCGTGGTGAGCGCGTCGAACTCGTCGCTCTTCGCCAGATCCATCGGGAGCACGAACACCTCGGCCCCCGTGCAGAGCGCCGCGACGCGATCGAGCTCGTCTTGCCTGCGCGCGGAGAGCACCAGCTTCGCCCCCGCCTTCGAGAACGCCACCGCCAATGCTTCGCCGATGCCCGAGGAGGCCCCGGTGATCCACACGACCTGACTGGAGAACATGGCCTGAGCTCATGCCACAGCTCAGGCCTTGCGGTTGAACTCCGTCATGCGTTCGTCGAGCCAGCTCAGCCCGTCTGCTTCGGTCTTGAAGGACTCCGATTCGCCGGTGCCCATCACCCGCATGATCAGGCTCGCGGCCATGCGCATCAGCGGGGAAGACAACACGATCGCCACCGGCGGCATCCGGGGGCTGGAGCGCTTGCGGCTGGTGAGCTTCTTCTTCACCTCGCTCGAGACGCTGGTGACGTTGCCCACCACCAATTGACCCCACGAGTCGTAGCGGCCGTCGGGCGTCTTCTGGTGGTACTTCTCCACGTCGGCCAGCGTGACCTCCGCGACGAAGTTCAGGCGCAACACGGAGTGTCCAGACTTCGTCTTGAGTTCAGCGGTTTCGATCGGCACGGCCGGCCCCTCACTTCTTGCGGATGAACTCGGCCATTCTGCCATCGAGCCACTGGAGCGCCTCTTCCTCATTTCGGAAGGAGTCGGTGTTGTGGTTGCCCGTCACCCGCAGGGTCAGGCTGGCCGCCATGCGGGCCAACGCGGAGGAGAGGATGACCGCCACCGGGGGCGGGTTGCGCGGATCCGGCTTCTGGCTCCCCAGGACCTTCTTCACCTCGCTCGAGACGCCAGTGACGTTGCCCACCACCAGGTGCCCGAAGCCGTCGTATTTGCCGCCGGGCATGACCTTCTGGATGTAGCCCTGCGCGTCGGCGACGGTGACTTCGGTGATGAAGTTCGTGCGCACGACAGGGTGGCCTGACTTCGTCTTCGCCTCGTTGACTTCGATCGGCACGGTCGTATTCCGCTCGCATCGACCCTCCAGCGCAAGCGAGATCCCCTCTCCCTTTGGGACAGGGTCAGGGTGAGGGCCTTCGAAACCTCACAAAGCCCCCGCCAGCAGGTCGACCGCCCGCCCCAACTCGGCCTCGTTGAACCGGGCGAACACCAACCGCAGCGCCCCCGGTTCATCCCCCTCGAACGTGTAGCGCGCGCCCGCGTGCACCGAGACC
>JANODF010000296.1:0-10496 GCA_031412555.1 Archangium sp.
CGAGCGCCTCGCGCTGCCAGCCGCCGTCGAAGAAGTGCAGCACGGTGCCCTGCGTGCCGACCACGAAGTAGTCGTTGGCGCCCGAGCCATGAACCCCTCGAAAGTCGATGCCGCGAACGTCGATCGACGCGGGGAAAGAGAGGAAGCGATGTCGCTCCCCGTCCCACTCGAGGAGCGTCGCGTCGTCGCCGGCGAGGAGCACCGTGCGGCCACCGGGGGACCACATCGCGTTGATGTTGGCTCCCTGAGGGAGCGGGTTTTCGAAGCACCAGCCATCGGGGCGGCACAAGCGCGGCGCGCCGCAAGTGTTCGGTGCCGACACCCCGCACTCACGCCCCGCGCTGCAAAGTCCACAGAACAGCGCGCCGCAGGCCCCCGCATCGAAGTGGCCACACACCGCTGAAGTCGGGCACTTGCACGGCTCGCCCGCGTCTGCTGCCCCTGCGTCGCTCCCGGCATCTTCGCGCCCGGCGTCCTCGCCACCGTCGGCCCTGGATTCCATGCCGACGCGGCAGTAGCCATCGACCCAGCACGTCAGGTTCTGCGCGTGGCAGCTGCCGGCATCGGTACACCGGTAGATGACGCCCGGGTCGAGCTGGTTGCAGCCGATAGCCAACACAGCCAACAGCGAGAGCAACCTCACCACGAGAGCACCGCTCCGGTCGCCAGGCCGGCAGCGACGACGGCAAGCCCGACGCCGAGCCCGGTGCGCCTGTCGGCGTCGTTCGCGCGGCTGAGCACCTCTTCGGCGGAGTAGAGGGCGAGCCGTTCGCTGCCCTGGCGGGGCTGCGTTTCCACTGCTTTGGCGTGGTCGACGAGCCCTGTGACGAGCAACGCGACGCCGGCGGCGAGCGAGGCTGCCGCGGCCCCCCCCAGGACGAACGCCGGGGCGTGGCTCGTGCGGGCGACGGGAGGCGCAGGCATGAGCACGCCCTGCGACGCCGGCGGAGGCACAGGCGTGAGCACCGGTTGCGGCGGCGGGGCGACGGGGGCGTCGGGCGGAGGGGCGACGGGCGTCAGCGCGACGGGGGAAGAGATGCCGAGCGCCGAGCGCACCTGCGTTGCGAAGGCAGCGAGCTGCTCGCGCGTGACGACCGCGTCGGCGCCGAAGAGGAGCGCCTCCTTCGCCACCACCACCCCGTCCTGCCGCAAGAGTTCGATCGCCATCGACCGGTCTGCGCCGAGCTGGGCCACGCTGAGCACCACCACCCACTCCACGTTGAGCTGGCGCGCGAGTTCGACCAGGCAGCGCTTGCGGCCGTCACACGCAACCGAACTGCTCAGACCCAGGCGGGCCACCGCCGTGCGCGCGGCGTCGGCGTCGAGCTTGAGCGGCACCTGCTCGGCCACCAGCGCGGTTGAGACCTGCCGTGCGAGCGAGTCGGCGGTAGCGGCTGGCACCCCGGTCCTCCTTGATACGAGGACCGAGACGGTCGGCTCGGCCGTCGCCGCGCCCGACACGAATGACAACCACGCGGCAAACATCAACATCGTTCGAGTGTGTCCGACGACCCCAGGCAGATCAACGAAGGAAGGTGCGCTCGAAATCGTCGAGCGTCTCCCACAAGGCCTCTCGCTCAGAGGCCGCGAGGCGCGTCGTCGCCTGGAGGCGGTACTTCTGAAGCAGCTTGACGGCGGCCGGGTTGGGCTCGTCGCCGTCGGCCCTCGCTCTCCCGAGCATCACCTCGAGCTTCTCGATGCGCGCCGCCAACGCGCTCTCGGTGACGACACGCCTGAGGACACGCGCTCGCCGGGGGCCGCCATCGACGACGACCGGGGCCGCGGCCAGACCGGCGTCGGGTGGCTGCTGGGCCTCGACGGGCAGCGACTCGGGCTGAACGACGGCGGTCGGCCCAGCGTCGCGGGCAGGGTCGAAGGGAGCGAGCGGATCGGGCACGGGCACCGCGGGCGCACCGCTGGACAAGAAGGTGAAGCCGACGGCGAGGGCGAGCGCCACCACCAGGACGGCGAGTCCGGGGGCGAGCGCGCGCTCCTTCGGTCTGGGCCCCGGCGTCGCTCGCTTGAGCGGGCTGAGCAGCGTGGCGTCGACGGTCAAGCGGCCCGGCTCGACGCTCGCCAGCTCACCGAGGCTGTGCTTCAGCTGGAGCCCGTCTTTGAGCGACGACATGGGCGAGGTGTGGGCCAGCAAGGCCTGCTGCACCTCGTCGGTCGACCGCGGGCGCGCCTCTGGGCGCTTATCGAGCATCTGCCTGATGACCGAATCGAGGCCCTCCGGTAGTGACGGGTTGAGGGCGAGCAGCGACGGCACCGGGGCCGACACGTGCCCGGCGATGACGTCCATCACGCTTTTGCCGCCGAATGGCAGCCGGCCCGTGAGCATCTCGAAGGCAATGACGCCGAGCGCGTAGACATCGGTGCGCGGGGTGATCTCCTTGCCCAGCGCCTGCTCGGGCGCCATGTAGTTCGGAGTGCCGAGTACCCGCTGCACGCGCGAGATTTCGCTGTCGCTGCCCGTCTTC
The DNA here is from genome assembly GCA_031412555.1 of Archangium sp. Taxonomy (GTDB): domain Bacteria; phylum Myxococcota; class Myxococcia; order Myxococcales; family Myxococcaceae; genus Archangium_A. Next base: position 2,481 of record JANODF010000296.1, read on the forward strand.
TTGGCGATGCCGAAGTCGAGGAGCTTGAGGAACCGCTCACCGTCGCTCTCGCAGATGAAGATGTTGGACGGCTTGAGGTCGCGGTGCACGACGCCCGCGCGGTGCGCCGCGCCGAGGGGACGACAGATGCCCGAGAGCAGCGCGATGGCGTCGCTCAGAGGCACGGGGTGCGACGCGAGGTACACGTCGAGCGGCTCACCCTCGAGGTACTCCATGACGATGTAGGGGCGGCCGTCGGGCAGCCGGCCGAGGCTGAAGATGTCGATGATGCCCCGGTGGCGGATCGAGTTGACCGCCTCCGCCTCGTACACGAGCCGCTGCACGGAGGCCTCGTCAGCCGCGGCGTGCGGCTTGAGCACCTTGATGGCCACGCGCTTCTTGATGATCGGCTGCATGCCCCGGTACACGACACCCATGCCCCCCTCGCCGATCCGCTCGATGACCTCGTATTCGCCCAGGCGCATCCCAACGAGAGTGTCCGAGCCCATGGTCGCACTGTCGTTCTGATACGAGTCAGGCCCGGGCACCAGCGGCGTGGCAGTTGGACAGAAGCACCAGGCCCTCGACAGCGAGCCAAAGAAGAATCACGCGCTCACCCTTTGGTTCTCAGTCCCCGCAGTTGGCCTGGGCCTGGGCCGACAGACCGATGGTGTCGGCGCTCCTCGAGGACGCGGCCTTCGTCAGAAGAACAAGAGGTTCAACCCGGCGAACCAAGAGCCTGACCTGATGAGGGAGGGCAGCAGAGGGCCGTCGACGAGCAGGAACACCAACGACGGAGGGAGGTGCCGTCGTGGCGTGGTGGCACGTCGATCTGCCCATCACCCTCGAGCTGATGGGCGTCTCCAGCTACCAGGGCGGTACGGAGACGGGCAACGTCGAAGAAGGCCCGTCGCTTTGGCCAAGTGCCCGCCCCGAGGGCTCGCTCTGCTCCAGCAGACCGTCGGCGTAGACCTGCCACGCCACCTCGTTGTCGGGGTCGGTGGAGAGCTGCGCCTCGAGTTCTTTGCTGCGCGTCTTTTGAACCATTTCAGCTCCTCTGCGCACCTCGCCTCTTGGAGTTGCGTAGCGACGTGACTCGTCACATCCACTGCCGAGCGATCACCTCGACCCATTCACGAAAGTCGCGTGCGCCGCGCAATCGGCAGAGCGTGCAGTTGGGACAGCCCTCGAGAGGGATTACGAAGTCGAACGCATGGTCCGGAGCGAAGAGCAGGACCTCGCCGGTAGCCCGGTGGACAAGCGTCGTGTTTCCATTGGCCTCACGGGCGACGCTGTGATGCGCAGTCAGGTCGATTGGCACGCCGGTGCCCGCTTCTTTGAAGGCCCAGTCATACGCGCGAATGAACGTCGCGTCGTACGAGGCCTCCTTCTCGGTCAGAACACTGTTGTGGTTCATCGGCCAACTGGATCTCGACGGGCGTTAGCGAAGCCGCCTCAAGTAGCTGGTTGAGCGCAGGGAACAGAACACCTCGCGCACCTCGCGCACCTCGAAGTGCAGTCTCAGCGGCACCTGGTGGGGCTGGCGCAGCCCGAAGGCATTCGCCCCGAGTGGAAACGGTGAACGAGATTCAGGCGCCCATGGGTGGTCATCCTCGGGGCTGTTGTCTTCGACGGCGCTCAACATGCTGGTGGTTCGGGCGCTCTACGCGCGGTTCGCGGGAAGGCGGAAAGATGATGTCGGCCCCCCAAGTAGAGAGGGGCTGGCGAGTCCAACCACGGCCTCGCTACAGTGGAGGCAACACATGCAGAAGAAGGTCACCCTGGAGTCGTTGGACGCGCGCCTGGACGAGGCCGATACGCGAATGGATCGCATCGAGACAGACGTCGGCACGCTGAAGTCGGACGTCGGCACGCTGAAGTCGCAGAGCCTCGAGCACACCGTGGCAATTCGCCGTCTCGAGACCGATCTCGCCGACTTCCGTACCGAGATGGTCGATTCCCTCGACGACCTCAAGCTCCAGCAAAAGACGATGACCGCCGCCGTGATGGAGGCGGTCACCCAGCTCCACCTCAGCCGCACCTACGAGAAGCGCCTCACACGGCTCGAGGAGGCGGTCTTTGGGAAGGCGGACTGAGGGTGAAGGACGGGGTGCGACGGTACCTGGAGTGCGGAGTCCTGCGGAACGGCTTCCTCAACCGGAGGCCATCGGTTCGAATCCAGTTGGGGCCACTTCTTAACCTCACTTCGAGGCGAGCTTCTCCAGCAGCACCGCCACGTCCTTCGGCAGCGCGGCGCCGTGCTCCCTCGCCTCGTGCATGACGGACACCAGCCTCGACCCTTGCAGCAGAACGCCACGACTCGTGACTCCGCGCAGTGCCTTCCTACGGGGACGATCGGAAGACAGTGACCTTCGGTGTGCACGACGGCAGCAATGTGCCGAGACAGTACGCCTGAACCAAAGAGCAGTGGACGAAGCATCGCGTGCCGGAACTGGTGAAGGAGTTCGAGGCGCGCGACTCGCGGCAGGATGAGGCTCGGTGGGGTGCCGGTCGCTTCTGACCTGTTTTCCCCGGCGACCCGGTAGGAACGCGCACCTCGTCGACGAGGTGACGGTCTACGAGCCAGTCCGCTGAGAACTCGGGGCGGCTATGCTGCGCCCATGAGTCGCCAGCATGTCGACCCAGCCGCAAACCTTCGCCTGACGTTCGAGCTCTTCGAGTTCGGCGTGGAGATGATGCGTCAGAAGCTCAAGCGGAAGTCGCCGACGGCCTCAGAGGAAGAGGTTCAGCGACAGCTCGAGCAGTGGCTCTCGAAGGAAGACGAGGCCTGATGACCGCGATCGAAGCGACGCTCCGATCGATTGCTGACTCACTGAACGAACTGGGTCGTCGATGGGCCCTCGTCGGGGGCCTCGCAGTGTCGGCCCGCGCCGAGCCGAGGTTCACGCGCGACGTCGACCTCGCTGTCGCCGTGAGCGACGACCAAGATGCCGAGCAACTCGCCTTCGCGCTGAGCCATCGCGGGTACTCCCTCGTCGGTACCATCGAGCAGACCCGTGCCGGCCGTCTGTCCACGGTCCGGCTCAAGGCACCCGCCACAGCGCGAGCTCAACGAGGAATCGTCGTTGACCTGCTCTTCTCGTCATGTGGAATCGAAGACCAGATCGTCGCTGCTGCAGAACGCACGGAGGTCGTCGCTGGTCTCTTCCTCCCGGTCGCGACGGTTGCGCATCTCCTCGCGATGAAGGTCCTTGCCCGAGACGAGTTGCATCGTCCCAAAGATGGCGAGGACCTCATCGCCCTGCTCGCCGAAGCAAGCTCGGCGGATCTCGCCGAGGCCGAGCGTGCGCTCGACCTGATTACCACTCGCGGGTTCAACCGCGGCCGGGACCTCCGCGGCATGTGGAAGGCTTTCAGAGACGACCACTGCGCCTGAACGGCCGGGTACCAGACCCCGAACCATTCTCCGCATCACGACAACCTCCTCCTCGACCTCGCCCACCTTGCCCGTTACAGGCCGTACTTGCTTGTCAGATACGTCTCCACGTGGGCCCGCTCGGCACCACTGAGCGCCGCGCCGTAGACCAGAATCTCCGCGACCTGCGCATCTGAGAACTCACTGTTCCCGCCGCTGCCGACGACGCTCAAGCCGTTCGGGCCCTGGAACCCACCGAAGCCTTCGGCGAGCTGCACGCCGTTGCGCGAGAGCGTCGACGAGGTCGTGCCGATCACCGTGCAATACGAGACCGGCGTGGCGTTGATCGACGGCGAGCCAAACCAGACCCAGCCCTCGAAGTAGGCGCGGTCGGAGTGATCACCGTGCCAGCCGAGCAGCCAATTGTTGTACAGACCCGAGAGCACCCGCTGGTGGCTGGGCCCCGAGATGCGTGCCACATAACAGACGGTCACCGGCGCCGGCAGGTTGGTGCCCATGGTGAGCGTCTGCGCGAGATTCGCGCTGAACTGCAGCGCCGGCTGCCCCGAGATGCCGGTCGGATCCACGACAGGCTGGCGGTTCTGATCACCCTGCACGAAGTCGTTGCCGTTGCCGCTCTGGTCGAGCCAGCCCGAGACGGTCGACCCGTTCATCACCAGGCCCCGATCCGCCGCGACCCAGAGGTTCAGGTTGGCGACGGGCGGTGCCGTGATGTCGACGCAGCGGCTGCCATCGCCGCCGTAGCCGCTGTTGCAAGCGCAGCTCACGGTGCCCTGACCGCTGTCGGTGCAGGTCGCGTTCACGTCACACAGCCCGTTGTTCACGCTGCAGCTGACGCCTGTTTTCCAGCTGATAACCACGCGGCCGTTGGAGCCCGCTTCGTAGTAGGCGACGCCGCCCTGCCCTGCGTTGCCTCGCACCCACGACGCGGTATCGGTCGAAGGAGTGGTGCTCGCGGCAGCGAGCTGCAACGGCGCGATGACCGACGGCGCGATGAAGCACGAACCACCGCCACCACCACCACCGACGTCACACGAAGGCCCGCTGCCTTTCGCGCCGCCGAAGTAGCCACCACCACCGGCCGCGCCGAAGCTGTCTGCGTCTTCACCGAGGAACGGAGCGAAGCCCGAGATCAACGTGCCGCCGAGACCACCCACGGCCACGCCGGTACCGCCGCCGTTCAGACCGCAGCCACCACCACCGAACGCGCCCTGGCCGGGCCCCGCGCCGCCACCACCACCGGCGACGAAGAGCAACGAGCCGTTCGCGAGCGAGACCTTCGACAGACCACCACCGCCACCGCTGGGCCCACAACTGCCGCCCCTGCCGCCGCCACCGAAGGCATTGGTGGAGTCGGTCGCGCCGCGGCCCACGGAGACCTTCAGCAACTGCCCCGCACCCACCAGCTGGCCTGAAGTGAAGCCACCTGCGCCACCACCCAGACTGGTGTAGCCGCTGTTCTGCCCACCCGCGCCCCACACCTTCACGTTGATGGTGCGGCCGGCAGGCAACACGAGCGAGTGCTCCACGCCGTCGAAGTCGTAGGTGCGCACGCCCGGAGGACCGCAGGTCATCGAGTCGGCATCACAGACACCGTTGGTGCAATCACCATGCGTGGTGCACATCTTGTTGTCGGCGCAGGTACCGCACCCGCCACCACAATCGATGTCGACCTCGGCGCCGTTGTGCACGCCGTCGACACACGAAGGATATTTGTTGAGCAGATACGCATTGACCTCGGCCACCGCCGCCGGGCTCAACGCCGAGCGGTAGACGAGGAGCTCGGCCACCTGCACGTCGGTGAACTCACTCCCGCCATTGAAGCCGCCGAGGCACAGCCCGTTGGGTGCGCGCCCGTTGTTGTTGGTGCCGAGCAGCACCCCGTCCCGATAGAAGCGCGACTGCGTACCGGTCATCACGCCGCAGTAGACGACCTGGTTTCCGTGGGGCGCGACACCTTGCGAGTACACCCACTCTTCGAAGTGAGCCATGTCGCCGCTGCCGTTCCACCAACCCATCAACCAGTTGCTGGTGAGGCTGGAGAGCACGCGGCCGACTGACGGCCCGGAGATCCGGGCGACGTAGCAAATGGTGGTCTGCGCGTTCAGCATGCCGGGCAGGCCCATGAACTGCTGCTGCGCCGCCTGGAACTCCAGCGCAGGTTTGCCGCCGATGGCGACGGGCGCCACCGAGGGTTGCTGAGCGGGGTTGGGCTGCTGGAAGTGATGGCCATGGCCGCTGAGGTCATGCCAGCTGGCGACGGTGGAGCCGTTCATCACCAGCCCCACGTCGGCCGCCACCCAGACGTCGAGCGCGCCAATCGAGCGCGGGTCGTCGGCGAGCACCGAGCACGTCTGGCCATCGCCGTAGAAGCCCACACTGCAGGTGCAGCCGACCTCGCCCTGCACGTCGCTGCAGGTGGCGTTGCTGTCACAGCCGCCGTTGTTCACCAGGCAGCCGTCATCGACGTAGCGGGCAAACTCGATGCGGCGGAGGCCGGTGAGGTCACCGGGGTAGTGCCCAGTCCAATCAGTGCGCTGCGAGGTGGTGAACTCGAAGTGATAATATTGGTATTGAGTTGAAGAGTTGACGCGGAACACTTGCGGCAACCCTTTCACCTGGCCGCCCTCGGCCCACGAGCGGTCGTTGGCGGACAGCGCGGTGTAGCTGCCCAACAGCACCATCGAGGGCTCGGCCGAAGCGCGCAGGCCCGGAGGCGTCGCGATGGTGTTCGAGCCGTAGAGGCGGAAATCCTTCACGCCGCGCATCCACTCGAGGTTGCGGTTCGTGTGGCTGAAGTTGATCATCGAGAACTCGTCGACGGTCACCGGGCCAGCGAAGGAGACAGTGAACCACTGCGTCAACTCGTTCTGACTCGTGAGCCACGAGCCGCTGTCGTTCCAGTGAGGGCTCCAGTCGTGCGTGAAGAGGTGCGTGGCCGTGGCGGGCGGGCCGTTGACGGAGGCCGACAGCGTGTTGGCCGCCCCGAGGTTGCCGCCGTAGTCGTTGCCGGCGACGGCACTGCTCGCAGCGACGAAGCGGGAGACCTTGCCCGCGGGCGCCAGGGTTCGATCGCAACGGTCAGGAATACCGTCGATGTCGAGGTCATCGCGCCCGTCGACCAGCAACTGGGGGAACTCGGTGGTGCAGGGATCGGCCGCGGTGATGTTCACGGTGTGCACCGCGAACTCGCCCAGCACCGGCGGCACCGCCGCGTTGCTCGAGGGCAGCTCGAGGCTCACCACCAGGGTGTCGCCCACCACACAGGTCGGGTCGATGGTCAGGTCGAGAGTGGTCCACGGCTGGCCCTGGTTGAAATAGACGGTGCCGTTCTGGTTCGATTTCTGACAGGCACCGCTCAGGGTGTATGCAATTGAGGCATCCCCTTCGTGGAAGTACGAACGCACGACGTCGATGCTCACGGTACCGGCGTTGAGGCCGACCCAGCGGGCTGCCTGACGGAAGGTGACCGCGGCGACCGGGGGCAGCGTGCAGGTCTGACCCGTTCCCACGTAGCCCTGGTTGCAGCTGCAGGTGTTGGTGGTGGGGCCCGTGCCGGTGCAGGTCGCGTTCACATCACAGCCACCGCCATTGAGGTGACAGCCGGTGATGGGCTCGCACGCCGTGCCGCTCCCGGTGAAGCCCGCGTTGCACGTGCAGGTGAAGCTGCCAACCGTATCGGCGCAGGTCGCGTCGCCGTGGCAGTCGTGGGTGAGCGCGGTGCACTCGTCGATGTTGAAGCAGATGGCCTCGCCGGTGCCGCTGTAGCCGCTCGGGCACGCGCCGCAGGTCCTGAAGCCAGGCGTGTTGGTACACGCGGAGAGTGGATCGCAGCCGCCGTTGGTCATCAGGCATTCGTCGACGTCCACGCACGTGGTGTCGCCGCTGCCGGTGTACCCGAGCGGGCAGTTGCCGCAGGCTCGGTCGCCGGGCGTGTTGGTGCAGCTCGCCAGCGCATCACAGCCGCCATTGTTCGAAGCGCACTCGTCGACGTCGACACACGAAGTCTCGCCGTCACCGGTGTAGCCAGTGGGACAAGCGCCGCAGGTGCGAGCGCCGGGCGTATTGGTGCAGCTCGCCAACGCATCACAGCCGCCGTTGCTGACCGCGCACTCGTCGACGTCGAAGCAGATGCTCTCGCCCGTGCCGGTGTAACCAGAGGGGCATGCGCCGCAGGTCCTGAAGCCAGGCGTGTTGGTGCAAGCCGAGAGCGGATCGCAGCCGCCGTTCGTGGTCAGGCAGTCATCGACGTCGACGCAGGTGGTGTCACCGGTGCCGGTGTACCCGAGCGGACAGCTTCCGCAGGTGCGCGCACCGGGCGTATTGGTGCAGCTCGCCAACGAATCACATCCGCCGTTGCTGACCGCGCACTCGTCGACGTCGACGCACGAGGTCTCGCCCGTGCCGGTGTAGCCTGGAGGACACGCGCCGCAGGTGCGCGCACCGGGCGTGTTGGTGCAACTCGCCAACGAATCACAGCCGCCGTTGCTGACCGCACACTCGTCAACGTCGACGCACGAGGTCTCGCCCGTGCCGGTGTAGCCAGAGGGACACGCTCCGCAGGTGCGAGCGCCAGGCGTGTTGGTGCAAGTGCTCAACGCATCGCAACCGCCATGAGCCGTCGCGCACTCATCGACATC
>JANODF010000297.1:0-2085 GCA_031412555.1 Archangium sp.
TCGGTCAGCGCACGATCGTCCTCTACTTCTATCCAAAAGACGAGACGGCCGGCTGCACCGCGGAGGCCTGTTCGTTCCGCGATCAGTACGAAGACTTCAAGACGGCCGGCGCTGACGTGATCGGAGTCTCGGCCGACGACGCGGCTTCGCATGAAGCGTTCAAGAAGAAGCACCGGTTGCCGTTCACGCTGCTGACGGATCCCAAGGGTGTTGGGGCGAAGGCGTTCGGCGTGAAGAAGACGTTCGGTCTCATCGCGGGGCGTGTGACCTTCGTGATCGACCGTGCAGGGAAGATCGTGCACCGCTTCGATTCACAAGTGCGCGTGCAGAAGCACGTCGAAGAAGCGCTTCAAATCGTGCGCTCGCTCGAAGGCAAGACCGCCGCGTAGTGGGTTGAAGACAGGAGTGGTCACTTTCCGGTGAGCAGCCAGCGCCACAGCGCCAGGCCTGAGAGCAGGCCCGCTGCGACCTTCAGCGGCCAGGGGAAGAACGGCCCCGGACTGACGAAGCCCTCGACCACCCCGATGGCCACCATGAAGGGCACGCACCCGAGCAGGATCTGCACTGCCACTTGAGCGTGCTCTCTCACCGCCGTACCGCGTGATCGTTCACCGGGCTCGATCATCGCCCGCCCGATGTGCAGCCCCGCGCCGCCCGCGATGCAGATGAGCGAGAGCTCCACCGGGCCGTGGGCCGCCATGAACGTGAGAATGTTCAGCCCCACGCCCGCCTGAAAACACGCCGCCACCGTCGCGCCGATGCTGACGCCGTTGCTCAACAGCACGAACACCGTGCCGATGCCCGCGGTCACGCCGAAGGCGAACGAGACGATCATCACGCGCACGTTGTTGAGGAAGATGGTCACCGCCATCTCGGTGGGCGTGGAGCTGTTCAACGCAAAATCAGTCCACACCTCGCCGCGGCTGATGATCTGCCGCAGCTGTGCCGGCACCAGCACCACCGCGCCATCGGGGTGCAGGAAGACGGTCACCAACCCGACCACCAGCCCGAAGAACAACAACCCTGCTGCGAGCTGCGTCATCTGCAGGGTCTCGCGCACCAGCCGCGGAAAGGTCTGCAGGTAGAACGTGCGAACCGACTCGAGCCGGGCGCCGCGGGGGCGGTAGATGGCCGCGTACGTGCGCGCGCAGAGCTGATTGAGAAAGCGCAGCACGTCGGTGCCTGCGTAGGCCGACTGCGCCACCGCCAGATCCGCGCTCACTTGCCGGTAGAGCGCGTCGATGGTCGACACTTCCGCCAGGGTCAGCTTTCCCGATCGCAGCTGCGTGAGCATCGTCTCCAGCCGGGTCCAATCCGGCCGGCGGCGAGCCACGAAGGCGGGCAGGGGCTCGGCCATCTTTCAGGGCACCTGCAGGTGGGCCCGAATCGCGTCGCGCAGCTCGAGGGCGGTGGCCGAAGGCGTCGTGGAAATTCCCAACTTCGCGGCCAGCTTCAGGCCGAGGCGCAGCTGTGCGGCTGGTTCGAACTGGTCGAAGCGCGAGAGGTAGCTGGTGGCCAGCTCGAGCTGGTTGACCGCGATGGTCGAGGTCACCTGCTCGTAGCGCGCGAGATCGATCTGCTCATCGCGCACCAGCACCGTGCCCGCCAGCAGGTCGCCCAGCCGGCGGTGCCGCTTGTCGACCAGCATGGTGATGAGCCCCACCGGGTAGCAGGCGGGCAGAAAGTCGACCACGCGCAGCAGGTTTCTGACCGCGCTGGAGAAGACCGTGACCGGTGAGCCATCGCTCTTCACCACGCGAATGCGCAGCAGGCGTTTGCCCACGCTCTGCCCGTTCCAGATCACTTCCAGCAGGGTCCAGTAGACCCAGAGCCCCACGAAGACACCGACGGCGATCAACGTGCGCGCGAGGCTGGAGAGCGCCAGCGCTGCGTTGACCGGATCGGTGACGGCGAAGCTCAGGCCGAAATACAGCACCAGGCCCGCGGCGCCGAGCAGCCCCACGTCGATCACGTACGCCATCGCACGTGAGCCGAGCCCCGCGATGGGAAGATCGACTGCCACGCGCTCCGGCGTGGCGACCTGGAGACCCTCGTTCACTTCGCTTTTCGCACCAACACCGCGCC
>JANODF010000298.1:0-30507 GCA_031412555.1 Archangium sp.
GCGCCGGCGCGCATTGCCGGGCTGCCGGCCGGGCTTTTGGTTCCTGGCTGCGTGCTTAAAAACCTCCCCCTGCGCGTGCGGGGTGAGGTCGGCCCTCGAGGGCCGGGTGAGGGGCGCACTTGATTGCCCGAACGGCCCCTCACCCCGACCCTCTCCCCGCTTCGCAAGGAGAGGGAGACTCAGGGGCAGATGGGCAGATCCCACGCACCGTTGAGCGGCGAAGTACCGCCATCGATGCTCGAGGTGAGCGTGGTCTGAAACGTGCCCGAGATGCGCGTGGGCGTGACCATGTTGATGGTCGCCGTACCTGACGTGGCGATGCCGAAGCCCACGTTGAACAACGTGCTGACCTGCCCCACGCGGGGCTCCACGCCGGTGATGATGCGGTAGGCCCCCGGGTTCAACAGGCCCGCGTCGGCGTTGGTGAGCTCCAGGCTGACCACCCGCGTGCCGTTGGGAAGAGCACTGCTGCAGCCGGCATCCTGAGCGTCGTGCATGACGATGGTGATGGAGTCGAACCGCCGCCCCGCATCCGACACGAACGAAGCGGTCGCCGCGAACGGGGTGAACGAGGTCTCCCCCATCAAGCTGAAGCTCGCCCCACCATCGTTGAACGGTCCGCCCGCGCCAGTGCCACTGGCGATGGTGCCGCCATCGAGGCCCGAAGAAGAACACGCGCTCAACACCACCACCGCCAGAACCCGAAGTTGCATCGAAGCACCGTGGCTGGCGCGTCTGGCTCACACAAGGCGGGACCCAATCTCGGCGTGAAGCGCTTCCCGTACAAAGGGGAGCGACGCGTATGCTTTGCGCATGCTCTCGCTCCTCGTGTCGATTCTTGCGGCCGCGCCCGTTCACGTCATCGCCGTGCACGGCCCCCGAAGCACCGGAGCACTCGAGAAGTTGCAGGCCCTCTCCGCCACCACCATCGACGCCACCGCGCTGCACACCTACCTGCTGCGCACCGAAGGCATGTTTCCCATGCAGGACTTCGAAGGCTTCAGCGCCGCGCCGATTGCGGAGTGGGCGCCCGCTTCGGCCGAGACCTGGAGACAAGGCGTCGCGCATTGCCAGAGCGTGGTGGGGCCTCCTCCCTGGAAGGCCGGCATCGGCGGTGCGCTCGCGTGTGCGAACCGGCTGTCGGTCTACCTGTGGCAACAGTTTGCCTCCCAGCAGAAGGCCGCCCGCGTCTTCGAGGTCGACGTGGTGCTCGACGAACGCAAGGGCAAGGTGAACGTGCGCGGCTCGGTGTGGGAGCCCCACTCGCGCGACCAGCTCTTCCTCGACGAGACGGTGCCTGTCGCCTTGCTCGATCAAACCATCGAGCGCGTGGTGGCCGCCCTCGTCGCGAAGAAGGGCAAACCGCAGGCGCGCAACGTCATCTCCGAGCTCGCGTCGGCCCTGCTGGGCGACCCGTTCGCGGGCCAGGCGAAGGCCATCACGCCGGTCGCCTTCAAGAAGACCTGCGCGGCGATGCCCACCAGCCTGATCATCACGCCCAAAGGAATCCTGGCCGACTCGCTGAACGCGCGTTGGACGCCGGAAGGTGCGGCCGCACCCGCGATGCCTTGCACGCTCACCTTCAACGAACACACCGAAGCGGGCGTGGGCGAGGTGTTGACCCTCATGACCACGCTGATGACCTGCAGCTCGAACATCGTCTCGGCGGAGTTCGCCAAGTCGCCTTCGCTCAAGCGCCCGATGGTCGACCTCGTCTCCGAACGCCTGGTGCAGGGGCTCGCGATGAAGCTCTGCAAGTAGTCAGTCGGCGCGCTGCTGCGGGCGGTCCGTCGGGTGACCGAGCCCTTCCCCTTCGGGCGCCGGCGTCGGCACGTAGGTCAGCTCGAGCACGCCGCCGAAGTTGTTGCCCGAATACGGGCTGGGCAGCTGCGCGCCGGCCGAGAGCTGGAAGTTCTTCCCGATGAACACCACCACGCCGACCACCGCCACGCTCACCGCGTTGAGGCCGATGACCCAGTCACCTTGCGCGTGCAGGTAGTGCTCGACCAGCGGCAGCTCGAAGCCAAAGAGGCCGCCCGCGGGAGGGCCTCCGCCAATCGCTCCGCGCGTGCCGGTGTAGGCGCCGAAGACGTAGGAGCCGAAGCGGCCCGGGGCTTCGAAGCGCGCGGTGGCCCAGCCGTAGATGACGGGCTCGAGCACGGTGGTGTTCGGGACGAAGCCGACCCCGCCCTGCGTACCGAGCTCGACGGCGAACCACTCCGCCGGTGAGAAGTAGACGTTGGCGTTGAAGGTGGTCGACGAGCTGGCGGGCGACTCCGCGTGGAGATCACCCACGTGGTAGAGCGGCATGTGAAACAGGTTCATGCCCAGCTCGAGCCACTTGAAGATGCCCAGCTCGAGCGTGGTGTTCACCTCGCCGCCTTCTCCCGTGGCCCCCACCTGCACCTGGCCGAAGAGGCGCCCCTGCACCGTCTCCTGCGTCGAAGGAACGTTGAACAGGCTCTGCTGCGCGAAGGCGGCGGACGGCAGCGCGAGGAGAAGGAACAGGAGACGTCGCATGGCGGCGGAACTGAGTTGATCTCAGGCCACATCGCCACTGATTCCGCTTCGCGGCGAGGCGGCTTCGAGCAGAGGCGAGCTCCTCCGAAGGAGCAGACGCACACCGTTCGCATCGAGCGCAGTCGAGAGGCCACCTCCGCGTCGCGCGTCAAATGACCCCTCGACTCCGCTCGGGGGGAACGGTGTGGGCTGAGCACTTGCGCGTTCAGCGCAGCGCGCGTTGGGGCGCCCAGACCTCGAGCAGCTTGCGCGCCATCATCAACAACGCCGCCGCCGCGCCCGGCCGTGGCGTCGAAGGGGCTGGCAGCGTGGCCGGTGCCTCACTCACGTAACGATCGGGCATTCGGGGCACGAGGAACTGGCCGATGATCGCCTCGATGGTGCTCCAGCCCACCCACAGTTCTTCCGAACGGTGTTCGACGGCGTAGAGCACCGCGTCGGCGATCACCTCCGACTCGGAGTGAGGCGCCACCGCGCGCGGCGTCTGCGGCCCCGGCAGCTGCAGCATCGTCACCTTGATCTGGCTGCGCTCCTGCGTGAGCTCACTGCGCAACGAATCGGTGAAGCCGCGCACCGCTGCTTTCGACGCGCAGTACGCGCTCTGGAACGGGCTGGAGCGGTAGCCCAGGGCCGAGCCGATCTGCACGATGGTGCCCGCGTCGCACTTGCGCATGTGGCGCAGCGCGGCCAGCGTTCCGTGCACGGTGCCCAGGTAGTCGACCTCGATGACGCGCCGGTACTCCTCGGGCGTCATGCGGCTGATGGGCGAGTACACCGTGACGATCGCGTTGTTCACCCAGACGTCAATGCCGCCCCACTGCGCGACCACTTCTTCGGCCGCCCTGTCGACAGCGCTCGCATCGGCCACGTCGACGGGCAACACCAGGCTCTCCCCGCCCGACGCTTCGACTTCGTGTGCCACCGCGCAGAGCCCTGCTTCACCCCGGGCCAGCAACGCGACCCGCGCGCCATTTGCGCCGGCTGCGCGGGCGATTGCGCGCCCGATGCCGCTGGAGGCGCCCGTGATGACCACCACCTTGTCGTGCAGTTTCGAGGTTCTCAGAGTGGTTCTCCGAGAGGTCGATGACTGCATTTTTCAAGCCCGCGTCCCTGTTTTTCGCCCTCAATTCTTACCGCGGGTCCACCACGTGCCCCATGAAGAGCAGCGCACCCGTGGCGTTGTCGCGAATGAAGAAGACGAAGGGGCGATCGATGCGCATCGGCCGGGTGACCGGCACGGAGGTCACGCCGATGATCACCGCCGTCGCACCGGCCGCTTCCGTGCCCTCTTCGGTGACCTTGATCACCGCGTGATGCACCACGTCGCTGATCGACAACGAACGATCGCCCGTCATCGCGGAGAAGTCTGCGTCGCCGCCGAACGCCACGCCCAGGCCCTGCGCTTCGAGCGGCTTGCGGAGCATGGTCTCGAGGTCGATCTCGAACTTCGGCATGGAGAACTCGAGCTGGCCGGGCGCGAGCGCGGCGAGGTAGCTGTCGAGCTTCGCGAGGTCGAGGCCGTTCTCGAAGGCGGCCAGCTGACCTGCGGGCGGCGCCATCAGCAGCATGGAGACCTCGTTGCCCTGGTAGGGCAGCTCGACCACGTCGACGCCCGCGATCGTCGCGGAGCGAGCAGGGAGATCGCCGGCGCGCATCATGGGCACCTGCACCTTGCTGCCGTCGACGAGCGTGAAGGAGCTGGGGCTGGTCGCGCTCTTCTCGAACGGGCTCTGCCAGCTGGCGTTGAAGTAGACCGCGTTCGCCAGCACCACCCGGGTGTCGGTGGTGATGACGCCGTCGGCCAGCAGCTCGGGAATGAGATCGGCCGTGTGGTAGCTCACGAAGGCGTTGATCGACCTCCGCGCCGGCTCGGGCTGGGTCTTGAAGTCGAGCAGCTTGAGGCCGGTGCCGTACTGGCGGGCCAGGAGATCGAGGTAGCCCTGCTCGAGGCGAAAGCCCTTCTGCGCGAAGGTCTGGTTCACGATCGCCAGCTTGAAGGGGCGGCCGTTGGTGCCCTGCTGGCCCTGACCGCGGCTGGTGAGCGCGCGATCGAGCGTGTTCATCGCGGCGTGGAAGTCGTCTTGCGGGAGGCCGATGTTCAGCGTGCTGCGGAAGGCGTCGAGGGTGGTGCCCGCGGCGCCGGCAGAGGCCATGCTCAGCGCGGTGGTGATGGAAGCCGGCGAGGTGATGACGTTCTTCGAGGGCAGCGTGGTGGCGCGGTTGAGCGTGAGAGTGAACTCGTTGAGCCCGGCGACGGCCTGCGCGACGTCGCTCGCAGGGGCCTGGGTGGTGAGGCGCTCGACCGTGCTCTTCGCGTCTTCACCGGCCTCGGGCTCGGGCTGCGTGCAGCCAACGGTCATCGAGAACAACACCAACGCGGACAGGAGCTTCGTCTTGAACATGATTGTTTTTCCCCAGTGAAACGCGGCCGGGGAGGCGCTTGAGCAAGTCCGGGGCCGGGGAAAGTGTCTGAAAGGTCGCGAGGTTGCAGCAGTCTCGCCTGACGAATTTCTGTGGGCAGTGGAGAAGCAGCAGAAGGAAAGCGTGGGTGTTTGTTGGATCAACGATGGGGCCGACTCGAGCAGGCCCTCGGCGCTGAGAAGGATGTTCAGGTGACGTGGTGGCCCCCGGTGGGAACCTCCGCGGCGTGTACTCGATGAGTACACGCATGAGCTCATCGAGTACACGCCAGGAAGAGGCGAGCCGGCCCCCACCTCGTCACCAAAACATCCTGGTCGCGAGTCGAGGAGCCCGCACGTGACTCGCAACGCCGAGCGCCTGAAAAGACCACCTTCTTTGAGGCCCCCCTCAGTTTCGATTCACCCAGATGGCGCACCCATCGCGGGCGAGCAGCGTGACGCCGTTCTCCCTCCGCGGCGGTTCCGGCCACGAGAGTTCCAGTCGCCCCGGAGGCGTTGCAATCCGCACCACCTCATCGCCGATCGTCCCCACCAACGTCAGCCGTCCACGTCGCAAGGTGATCGTCTTCGTGTCGTGATCGACCGCGACCTGCATCGCGTCACGCCGCCCATCGGTGAGCTCAGGCAACTGATGCCGCAGCCCAATGAGCGCGCGGTACCACGCCAACAACTCCCGATGAGGAGACCGCTCACGTTCACTCCAATCGAGCACCGAGCGCTCCATCGTGGCCGCAGCTTGTGGATCCGGCAGCTCACCCACCACCGAGGCATGCTCCGCGCGACGGCCTTCTTGAACCGCCTTCGCCAGCTCAGGATTCTCGTGGTCGGTGAAGTACTGAAACGGCGAAGTCGCGCCCCACTCTTCACCTTCGAACAGCAGCGGCACGAACGGAGAGGTCAGCATCAACGCCGCCGCGAAGCGCATCCGCCCCGGTGACGTCAGCTGGCCGAGCCGCTCACCCCGCGCGCGATTGCCGATCTGATCGTGGTTCTGAATGCAGGCAATACACCGCGTGCCATCAGGCGGACCCATCGGCCGATCGTGAATGGTGCCCTTCCCCACCAACGCCGTCTCGATGTCCGCGAGGGAACCGTACTTCGCGTAGTACCCCTGCTGTTCACCGGTGAACGCCGCGTGGATCGCGTGATGGAGATCGTCGAACCAGAACCCATCGAGTCCGTCGCCGCCCTTGCTTTTCGGCAGCACCAACCGCGGCTCGTTGTCTTCGTTCTCCGCGATCAACACCGCGGGCCGCGAGAGCGCGCGCACCTCGTCGGCCAGCTCGGAGAGGATGTGCTTCGGCGAGTCGTCGTAGATCGCGTGCGTCGCGTCGAGGCGCAGGCCGTCGAGATGACAGTCGCGCAGCCAGTAGAGGGCGTTGTCGAGGAAGAAGCGGCGCACACCCGGTGAAGAGAAGTCGATCGCCGGACCCCACGGCGTCTGGTGACGCTCCGTAAAGAACGGCGCGAACTCCGAGAGGTAGTTTCCGTCGGGTCCGAGGTGGATGTAGACGACGTCGAGGATCACCGAGAGGCCCTTGCTGTGCGCGCCATCGACGAAGCGGCGCAGCGCGTCGATGCCGCCGTAGACGGTGTGCACCGCGAAGAGATCGACTCCGTCGTAGCCCCAGCCGCGGCGCCCAGGGAACGCGTTGAGCGGCATCAGCTCGACGTGGGTGATGCCCAGCGCGATCAACTCGTCGAGGCGTTCGAGCGCGGAGTCGAGCGTGCCTTGCCTCGTGAAGGTGCCGACGTGCAGTTCGTAGATGACGCCGCGGCCCAGCGGTACGGCGCGGAAGGCAGCGTCAGTCCACGGGTAGACGGGATCAATCCACTGAGAGGGGCCGTGCACTCCGGAAGGTTGCAGCCGGGAGCGAGGGTCAGGACGTGCGGGTCCGCCGTCGAGCGAGACGGCGTAGTGGGTGCCCACTGGAGGCGCGGGTGCGGACCAGAGGCCGTCAGCACGCGGCTCGGCGGTGATGCGTCGCTCGGGCTCGTAGAGGATGAGTTCGACTTGTTTGGCGTTGGGTGCCCAGACCTGGAAGTTCGTCATGGTTTGCCCTCTCCCCGACCCTCTCCCCCTCGGGGAGAGGGAGACAGGGATTGAGGTTGAGTGTGCGCCGGTGCCCGTTTGAGGAAGGCGACTGGGAAGCGGGCCCAGGCTCGCTCTACTTTCAGCGCGCCTTCGAACGTCTCGCCCGACAACACGTCAGTCCACTTCCCCGAAGGAAGCGTGAGAGTCGTCTCGCCCCAACGCACCTGACTCGCCGTCCATCGCGGAACCAGGGTGATCAACTCTTCGCCGCGCGCGAACGCGATCACCCGCTCGGCCGCGTCACCCGTCGCCTTCAACGCGCGATACGGCGCTTCGAACAACTCCGGGTGCTGCTTGCGCTCCTGGAGCACGCGCTGAATCAACCAGAGCTTCGGCAAGCCTTCGTCAGTCGCCGCCATCGCGTTCTCGGGGCTCGCTTCACGCGCCCGCTGCAACAACTCCCGACGCGTGGCGTAGTCGACCGGCCGGCGGTTGTCGGGATCGACCAGGCTCGTCTCCCACAGCTCGGAGCCTTGATAGATGTCGGGCACACCCGGCGCCGTCAGTTTGATGAGCGTGCGTGCGAGTGAAGTGCGGCGCGCCGCCGGCTCGATGGAGGCGACGAACGCGGCGACCTCTGCGCTCAGCTCGGCGTCATCGAGCACCCCATCGACGAACGCCATCACCAACGACTCGTACGCCGCATCGCCCGAGAGCCACGAGGTGTGCTTCTTCGCTTCGCGCGTCGCCTTCTCGAGATACGCGTGCGCCCGCTCTTTCGAGAGCGGCCACGCGCCCACCAGGGTCTGCCAGACGAAGTACTCGGTGGGCCGATCGAGTGCGCCCGTCCGAAAGCGCGTCGCGCGCTCTGACCACCGGTTCACCAGCTGCGCCCACTGCTCCGGCAACTCGGTGAGCACCAGCAACCGCGCGCGCAGATCTTCACCTCGTTTGGTGTCATGCGTGCTCGAGGCCAGCAACGTGCGCGGCGCCGAGCTGGCGAGCGAGGTGTGCAGCTCCTCGAGGGAGACACCGAACCGATCCACCGCCCCGCCGACCTCGTTGAGCGCGACCAGCCGCGCGTGCCGGTAGAACAGCGTGTCTTCCAGGCCCTTGGCCATCACGGCGCCCGAGGTCTGCTGGAAACGCAGCGCCAGCTCGACCTCAACGGGCCCGGTGCGCTCGAGCAACAACGCGCGGCGCAGCGCCTCCCACACGCGGTGATCCACCTCGGGCCGGCCCACCGCCGCCGCCGCCAACGCCGTCGCCACGTGCGCGCGATCGACCTCGCTGGCCACCCGGCCCGGCCGAGCGTACGTGCGGTACACCGGATAGCTCGCCAGCAGCTCGGTGATGGCGTGACGCAGCTCGCGCACCGTGACGTCGCGCAAGGTCGGCTCGCCGGTCACCAATCGTTGCGCCAGCGCCACCAGGCGATCTCGTTCGCTGGCGAGCAGCCCTTCGATCACGTCGAGGCGTGCCCGGCGTGCCTGCGCTTCGATCGGAGCGGGATCTCCGCCGAACTCGAGCCACACGCGATCGAGCGTGGCCTGCCCCGATGGATCCACGAACACCCCATCGAGCAGCCGGATGAACTCGTAGCCGGTGGTGCCGTCGATCGGCCACTTCTCCGGGAGCGGTTCATCGGGTGCGAGAATCTTCTCCACCACGATCCATGCCTTCGGAGCGCGCCGCCGCAGCTGCTCCAGGTAGCCCGAGGGATCTCGCAGACCATCCACATGGTCGATGCGCAGACCATCGATGGTGCCGGCGGCCAACCAGCCCAGCACCAACGCGTGCACGTCGTCGAACACCCAGGGCTCTTCGATGCGCAACCCCGCCAACGTCGCCACGTCGAAGAAGCGCCGGTACGACAGCTCGCCCAGCGCGTAACGCCAGAACCCCAGCCGCCAGTTCTGACTCTCCAGAAACGCATCGAGCCGGCCCGCATCCGCGGTCAGCGCCACCAGCTCGAGGTCGACGGCAGCAGCGAGATCTTCGCGCGAGGCGAACAACTTCGAGAGCAACGTTTCGATCACCTGGCGATCACGATGACGTCGCACCGTCGAGGTCTGATCCGTCGCGCCCGGCTTGGGCAAAGAGCCCAGCGCGTCTGCGAAGAAGGCCAGCTCACTCGACCCCGCCTGCGCCGCCGCGCGCCCGAGCGGCTCGACCAGGGCCCGGGGTGCGATCGGCAGCCGGTGATCGCGGTACGTCACGAAGAAGAGAGCCCCATCACGCGTGACCTCGAGCAGGCCGTTGGTCAGCGCATCCGCGTACCGCTCTCCCAGAATCGGCAAAAGAATCCGATTGTCCGCCTCTTCACCGGGGTGCCAGTCGACGTCGAAGTACGACGCGTACCGGCTCGACGGCCCGTTCTCGAGCACGTCCCACCACCAGGTGTTGTCGGCTGCGGTGCCGATGGCCATGTGGTTGGGCACCAGATCGACCAACTGGCCCAGCCCCCGCTCCGTCAGCGCGCGGCAAAGACGTCGATGCTGTTCTTCACCTCCGAGCTCCGCGTTCACCCGCCGGTGATCGACCACGTCGTAGCCATGCGGCGAACCGTGCGCCGCCTGCAGGGAGGGCGAGCTGTAGAGATGACTGATGCCCAGGTCATCGAGGTAGTCGGCCAGCGCAGCGGCCTCGGCGAAACCAAAGCCGGGCCGCAGCTGCACGCGATACGTCGCGCGCGGCGCAATCACGTGCTGCGCCTCCGGAAGACGGCCAACGAACGAGCCACCAGGTTGCACGGCATCGGCGCGTCTTTCTGCTCGCCGTCGAGAAAGCCCACGTCGGTGTCGAGCACCTTTTCCCAGCGCGCCCCGAGCCTGGAGGGAATGGTGAAGTCGACCGGCTCGTGCGACGCGTTGATCGCCACGAAGAAGCTGTCGTCGACGATGCGCTTGCCGCGTTGATCTCGCGCCACCAGCCCCTCGCCATCGAGGAACACGCCGACCGAGCGGCCGCTGTGCCAGTCGCTGCTCTCCATTTCTTGACCGTCCGCGCGCGCCCACACGATGTCCTTGGGCGACTGGAACCAGCCCCGCCGGCGAAAGGCCGGGTGCTTTCGGTAGAACGCCACCAGCTTGCTGGTGAAGGAGAGCAACCCCAGGTCCGCCTTCTCCCAGTCGAACCAGGAGAGTTCGTTGTCCTGGCAGTAGCCGTTGTTGTTGCCTCGCTGCGTGCGGCCCAGCTCGTCGCCGCCCTGCAGCATCGGAACGCCCTGCGAGAAAAACAAGGTGGCCAGCAGGTTGCGTTGTTGCCGCGCGCGCAGCGCGAGCACGTCTGGCTCGGTCGTCTCGCCCTCGACGCCGCAGTTCCACGAGCGGTTGTCGTCGGTGCCGTCGTGGTTGTCTTCGCCGTTCGCTTCGTTGTGTTTCGAGTTGTACGAGACGAGATCGCGCAGGGTGAAGCCGTCGTGCACCGAGACGAAGTTGATGCTGGCCGAAGGGTGGCGCGCGCCGTCGTGCTGGTAGAGATCGGCCGAACCGGTGAAACGCGCGCCGAAGTCCTGCAACGAGCCTTCGTTGCCGCGCCACAGATCACGCACACCGTCGCGGTACTTGCCGTTCCACTCCGACCAGATGGGCGGGAAGCTGCCCACCGCGTAGCCGCCCGGCCCCAGATCCCACGGCTCGGCGATCAACTTCACCGTGCGCAGAACGGGATCCTGGTGCACCAGCTGGAGGAAGGTGGCCAGCCGATCGACCTCCTGCAGCTCGCGCGCGAGGCTCGCCGCGAGATCGAAGCGGAAGCCGTCGACGTGCATCTCCTGCACCCAGTACCGCAGCGAATCCATGATCAGCTGGAGCACGAACGGCTGCCGCACGTGCATCGAGTTTCCGGTGCCGGTGGTGTCGTAATAGTAGAAGGGCTGCTCGGCGCTGAGGCGGTAGTACTCCTGGTTGTCGAGGCCCTTGAACGAGAGCGTGGGGCCCAGGTGATTGCCTTCAGCGGTGTGGTTGTAGACCACGTCGAGGATCACCTCGATGCCGGCCTGATGCAGCGTGCGCACCATCTGTTTGAACTCGGAGACCGCGGCGCCGATGGTCCGGCGCGAGGCGTACTCGTCGTGCGGCGCGAAGAAGCCGATGGTGTTGTAGCCCCAGTAGTTGCGCAGCCCCTTGTCGAGCAACCGGCCGTCGTGGAGGAACTGGTGAATGGGCAGCAGCTCGACCGCCGTCACGCCGACCTCGAGCAGGTGTTCGATCGCCGCGGGGTGCGAGAGGCCCAAGTACGTGCCGCGCAGCTCTTCGGGGATGTCGGGGTGCCGTTCGGTGAACCCCTTCACGTGCACCTCGTAGATGACGGTGTCGTGCCAGGGCGTGCTGAGCTTTCGATCGTTCTGCCAATCGAACCAGCGATCGACCACCACGCCCTTGAGCATGGTGGGGGCGCTGTCTTCGTTGTTGCTCTGCTCGGGGTTGTCGAGCTGATGACCGAAGAGCGGCTGACCCCAGCTCAGTGAACCTGCCGTCGACTTCGCGTACGGGTCGAGCAGCAGCTTGTTGGGATTGCAGCGCACCCCACTCTGCGGAGCCCAGGCGCCGTGCACCCGGAAGCCGTAGTACTGACCGGGACCGACTCCGGGCAGGTACGCGTTCCAGACGTGGCCTTCACCTCGCGTGAGCGCGACCCGTTCTTCGTGGCGATCGCGGTCGAACAGACAGAGCTCGACGCGTTCACCCACGCGCGAGAACACGGCGAAATTGGTTCCGTAACCGTCGAACGTGGCACCCAGCGGGTAGGTGCTCCCCACCCACGCTTCACGAGCGGCTGCCATGAGGCATCCCCCGAAGGCAGGGGTGCGCGACGAGAGCGGGTTGGCGCAAGACCGGCGCGAATGGGGCGGGTTGAGGGCGCATGCAGCGCGTCAGTGCAACGCGCGCACCGCTCGCCTCATCCCCCAAAAACAGGATCTCCCTTGCCCTGCGAAGCGAGGAGAGGGTCGGGGTGAGGCGCCTTTCGAAACAGGGAGCCGAAGCTCAGGAACGACGGCGACGCAGGCGCATCGCGCCCAACAACATCACCAGCATCGGCATCAGCGCCTGCCCATCAGAAGAGCATCCACACCCGGGACCCGAAGGCGTTGCACCACCGCCGCCGAAGCCACCTCCGGTAAACCCGCTACCACCACCGAGGGGATCGCCGCCGCCCGTTCCGCCGCCCGCACCACCACCGGTTCCGCCGCCCGTACCACCACCGCTGCTGCCCGCATCGAGACCCGCATCCGGGGCACCCGCATCCGCCGCGCCACCGCCACCACCCGTTCCGCCACGCCCACCGCCCGTGCCGCCACGCCCTCCGCCGCCGCCGGTGCCTCCGCCGGCGCCCCCACCCGCACCTGCGTCCGCCACTCCGCCGTCCGTGCTGCTTCCACCACCGCCACCAGCACCACCACCCGTTGCACCACCACCACCACCACCACCCGTCGCACCACCACCGCCCCCCGTCCCGGTGCCCGCATCCCACGACACGTTCACCTGCGTGGTGACGATGACGCACTGGCCAGGCACCACCGGCTCGTCGGCGAAGAAGTCCCACTCATCGAAACGCACCGAGCTGAGCGAGCCCACGATGGAGCCCGAGCTGACGTTCTCCGTGGCGGTGCTCACCGTCGCAGTGCCGGCCTGGGCGAAGAAGAACTGCTCGCAGTCACCCATCGAGTCGCAGCCGCGCGCGAGGATCGGGCAGAGCTCGCAAAATTCGTAGGTGTCGCTCGTGCTGAACGTGACCGTCTCAGGCAACGTGAGACCCGCGCCGAAATACGCCTCGAGCCGCAGCAGCGACCCACCATCGGCCGTCGCCGGATTCTGCGTGTGGAGCTCGGCGAACACCGTCTCGCGCATCATCAGGTAGCCACCTTCGTCGTACACGCTCTGCCAGGGCGAGATGACGAGACAGCCTGCGTCCGGTGAGCCCGCATCCACGCCCGCATCGGTGCCTGCGTCGACGCCGGCATCCGCGGGCACCGAGCTGCACGAGAAGGCGGCCACGGCGTTGTTGCGAGGCACGGGCGTGGCCAGGGTGAAGTCGTTCGCGTTGTCGTCGGTCTCGACGCAGCCGTTCGTCTTTCGCTGCGCGCTCAGGATCGAGGAGAGGCTTCCCGTCGGCATGTTCTCCGAGCAGTTCGCGCCGCCGTAACCGACGAAGTCGACGTAGGTGCTCGCAGCGGGACAGGCGCCAGTGAGCGCGGTGGAGTTGTTCACCAGCGCCACCTTGCCTGCGGTGGCGCTCATCAAGACGGCCGGCGCTGACACGTTGGCGGTGGGCAGGGCGCTCCCCACGGCGCCCGGAGGCGACATCGCGATGAGGATGTACTTGCCGGGTTGAAGGCTGCCGAACGCACTGAGGCTGGCGACCTCCCAGGCGGCAGTGCCCGCGCCGGTGTACTGCACCGACCAGTTCGACACGTTGACTGCGTTGGGG
Organism: Archangium sp.; assembly: GCA_031412555.1. Lineage (GTDB taxonomy): Bacteria > Myxococcota > Myxococcia > Myxococcales > Myxococcaceae > Archangium_A. Next base: position 13,408 of record JANODF010000298.1, read on the forward strand.
CCGCGGTTGAAGAGCTCGACGAAGTCCGCGTTGAAGGGCGCGTTCGCGTTGCCGCCGGCTCCGTAGACCTGGCTGATCACCACGCCGGTCGAGAGCGCGTCACGGTGGGCGAGGAAGGGTTGTTTGCGCGGGGATTCATCCGGCGCGCACGAGGTCACGACGAAGAGAACGAGGAGCGCGAGCGATCGGGTGTTCATCATGGGGCGGCGAGTATATGCCGACCGCCCTCTCCCCGACCCTCTCCCCCTCGGGGAGAGGGAGATTGTTGGTTTGAGTTCCGAGTTCCGAGTTCCGAGTTCCGAGCTTGGTTCTGAACGATCAGGCGCCGAGCACCTGGCGCGCGCGGGCGTAGTACGTGTCACGCGCCGCCTTGCCGTTGTACCCACCGTTCACGCGATACGTGATGGCATCGAAGTTCCCGGCGTCGGCGTAGCTGTTCAGGTTGCGGCTGTTCCAGAACCACTGCGCGATGCGGAAGCCGACGGCCGGGGTGGCAGCGAGCTGCGGGTTGTTGACCAGGTCGAGGCCCAGCGCCCTGCCCGCGGCGGTGTAGTTGCTGCGGCCGGTCAGCTGAATCGGCCCGCGGCCCTTGAAACGAACGCCGTCACCCGGCTGCGTGTTGCCGAGATCGCGACGGCCTTCGTAGGCGGCGCCCGAGGCGATCTCTTCGAAGTAGCGCAGCTGGCCACTCTCGTGCGCGAGCTGAGCGAGGAACGCCGCCTGGCGCTTCGGCGTGTTGATCTGCCCTTCCGCCATCGCGGCGTTGAGGTACGGCAGGTGACGGTTCGCGTCGGCCTCGGAGAGGTTCGGCATGATCGCGCGGAGCTGCGCGGCGCTGATGCCACCGGTGGTGGGACCCGGCACCGGACCGGTGGGCGCGACGGGCGCAGGGCCCGAACCACCTGGCAGGCGCAGCTGCTGGCCCACGTAGATCAGGTTCGGGTTGCTGATGCCGTTGAGCGAAGCGAGCGTGCCGACGGTGGTGTTGTAGCGGCCGGCGATGCCCGAGAGCGTGTCACCGGAGCGCACCGAGTACGTGCCGCCGTTGCCCGACGCGGGAGGCGCGGTCGGCGTGGTGGTCGAAGGAGGAGCGCCCGCTCCGACCACGAGGCGCTGGCCCACGTAGATCAGGTTCGGGTTGCTGATGCCGTTGCGCGAAGCGAGCGCACCGACCGTGGTGCCGAAGCGCGAGGCGATGCCCGAGAGCGTGTCACCCGAGCGCACCGTGTAGTTCTGCGCGCCGCCACCACCCGAGATGTTCACTGGTGACGCAGGCGTCGCGTCGAAACCATCGGGGATCCGCAACGTGCGACCGGCGTAGATGACGTTCGGGTTCGCGATGTTGTTGGCCCGCGCGAGCGCTGCCACCGTGGTGCGGTAGCGGGAAGCGATGCTGCCGAGGGTGTCACCGGAACGGATGGTGTAGCTGGTCATGCTGAGGTGTCGGCATCACGCCTCTCCCGGTATTTCCGGGTGCTTGCAGTGAGCTTTGACAACTGGAGCGGTGAGGTCGCAGACGCACATGTAGGCCCACAGGCGCCCCGCCGCTAACCCCCTGATTTCGACCGCTCGGGCTCGCCAAGCCGGCGAGGCTGTGGGGCATGCGATTTCTCTTCTGGTTTCCCTGCGGAGCGACGTTGCCCCTCGCGATGCTGGTGTTCGAAGCGAATGGGCTGACCGCCACCACCCTCGCCGCGCGGCGTGGATCAACGGCGCCGAGGTGACCTGGGCGAGGTTGGCCCGCGGATCATTTTGTTGCTCGCCTGGCGTGGCTGAAGTGCTGGATGGGGAGTTGCGGTGGAGCCGTGACCGGCGAGGATGCCCCCGTGCGGCACTGGTTTCCCCTGTTCGTCTTCATCATGGTGGCGAGCTGCCAGCAGGTCGCTTGCCCTTCTGCGCCCGGCGGCCCGTGCAACCCGCGCAACGCAGCCTGCCCGGCGCAGTACCACTGCGCGCTCGCCGAGATCTGCACGCGCAAGTGCGAGCAGCCCAGCGACTGCTGGGTGAAGGTGGAAGAGGGCTGCTACTACGACCAGCTTCCTGGCCAGATCCAGGCTGACGGCGGCGCCTACATGGAGATGAGTGACGAGGGCTTCTGCCCCGAGAGCAGATCGATGCAGTGCATCCAAGGGTACTGCCAGCGCGGCACCTGCCCTGCTGAAGGCTGCGACTACGACCTGTATGGCCCCTCGGAGTGGAAGGGCAACCGCGACCAGGGGCCCGACCGACCATGAGGCGCTTCGTGTGGTTCACCCTGCTGTTCCTCAACTGCGGGCTCTTCGCCGCGCCGGGCCGGCCGTGCACCAAACAAGAAGAGTGCGAAGGGCTCGAGCGGGGCTACTGCTCCAAGGCAGAGATCTGCACCCGGGAATGCAGCGAGACCCAGACCTGCCCGGAGAACTCGACCTGCAGCCTTCAAGGTCAACGCAGCGTGTGTCTGCCCACCTGCGACTCCGAAGACGACTGCTTGAAGAACTTCACCTGCTACATGAACGTGTGCCAGCTGGCGTTGCCGTTCGAACCGCCGCCGAAATGAGTCCGAGGTTTTCGCAATGAAGATGATCGTCGCCATCATCCGGCCTGAGCGGCTGGAAGCCGTCGAAGAGGCGCTCAAGAAGGTCCTCGATGAGGGGGATCACTACCGCATCACCGTCGACACGGTGGAAGGCCACGGCCGGCAGGAGGGCGAGGTCGAGTTCTTCCGCGGTCAGAAGGTGCGCAGCGGCAAGGTGCAGAAGACGCGCGTGACCGTCAGCGTGAACGACGCGTACGTGGAGAAGACCGTCGACGCGATCCTCTCTGGAGCGCGCAGCGAAGGTGGCGGTGCGGTGGGTGACGGGAAGATCTTCGTGTTGCCGCTCGAGCAGGTCATCCGCATCCGCACGGGCGAACGCGGCGGAAGCGCCATCTAACGTGTTGCCCTCTCCCTCTGGGAGAGGGTCAGGGTGAGGGCCTCGTCATGCAGTTGCACCACGATCTCCTGACCGCGCCCGGCGCCACGCCCACGAAGGCCGTCATCTTCCTGCACGGCATCCTCGGCACCGGAGCGAACCTCCGCAGCCACGCCCGGCGCTTCATTCAATCGAGCCCGCACTACCTCGCGGCGATGGTCGATCTCCGAGCGCACGGCAACTCGCTGGGCCTCGACGGGCCCGACACGGTGGCCAACGCCGCAGCTGACCTGGTCGAAACCGCAAAGTCCTGGAACGTGCCCGTGGACGCGGTGGTCGGCCATTCCTTCGGCGGCAAGGTCGCGCTCGCCTACGCGAAGGAGCACCCCGAAGTCGGAGCGGTGATGACGCTCGACTCGGCCCCCGGCCCGCGGCTCGACGCGCGAGGCAGCGAGACGACGATGGAGGTGCTCACCATTCTCGAGGCGCTGGGCCAGACCTGGCCTGATCGAGACACGTTCGTCGCGGCGATCGAAGCGAAGGGGCAGAGCAAGATGATCGGCCAGTGGTTGGCGATGAACCTGGAGCTCAAGCCGGAAGGCTGGGTGTTCCGCCTCTCGTTGCCCCGCGTGCATGCGTTGCTCGAGGACTACTTCGAGATCGATCTCTGGCCGTTGGTCGAACAGGCCGCGCAAACGAAGAAGGGCCCGCGGTTTCACCTGGTGATCGGCGCGAGGTCGAGCGTGTACTCGCATGAAGATCGGGTGCGAGCGCAGATGCTCGAGGCGACTTCAGAGGGTCACGTGACGGTCGACGTGCTCAACACGGGCCACTGGGTGCACGCGCAGGATCCGCAGGGGGTGTCGGCCATTCTGCAAAGCCGTCTCGCAGGGCCTTGAAGAAGGCGGTGGTTCGCGACTTTTCGGGGTACCCGAACCCGAACAGGCTCTCGCTTCGAGCCTTTCGTCGGTCTGCTGAAGGCAGCTTCGACCCAAGTCACCCGCGTACAGGGCTGTACGCCTGCCGCGCGAGTCGCCTGAACGCACCGAATTGGTCGACGATAGCGTCCTCGTTCGAAGCCGAGAGCCCGCTCGCAACGAGGCGGGCGCCGAACAGCAACCCCGCGCTCCCTCAGGCTTGTCGTTTCAGTTCATCGGATCCGGCCGCACCGAAGCGCGGAGCAGATCGCGAACGAGCCACGCGATCAACGAAGTCGCCAGCGCGATCCATGCCGCGATGGGCGCGTCGTTCTGGAACAACAGCACTGCCGCGAACGCTGCCGCCGTGGGCACCGCGAGCATGCGCGCACCACGCAGGTTCACCGCGTGACGCTTTCGCATCGTCTGCAGCACGCCGTACCCGAGCACCACCAGGGTGAGCAGGGTCACGGGAAACGCGACGATGCTCAGCGCGAGATCGAGCCCACCACCGCGCGGGAGCACCAGCGCAGCAGCGACGTCGCGCATGCGCGGTTCACCCGGCGGCGCAGCGGCGGTCAACAACGAGCGCGCTTCTTCGGACGACAGCTCGAGCTTCTTGCCCGGCGTGAGGGCCTGCGGCGTTCCACAATGCGGACAGGTCTTCGCCAGGTGGAACATCCACTTTCCACAGTTGGCGCAGGCGACGCGATCCGACATGCGCTGGTGCTTGGCAGAGATGGGGCGCCGTTGTCACTGCCCTCACCCTGACCCTCTCCCGAAGGGAGAGGGAAACAAGTGTGCTAGGCGAAGCCCCGTGATCAACCTGAAGGACCACGACTTCGAAGGCTTCGCGAACGCCCTCGCGCCCGCCTCACTCAACCGCGTCGAGCACTTGAAGCTCTTCGCGGCGGTCTTCAGTCACGGCGCTCAACACCTCGACGACTTGAAGAAGGCCCCCCAGGTGCGCGCCACCGTACGCGACTGGGTGCTCGCGAACGGAGAACTGCCCAAGCTCACCGTGGTCGAACGCCGCAAGGCCGACGACGGCTTCGTGAAGTACCTCTTCGAATCTCCGCTCGGTGGCCGCTTCGAGGCCGTGCGCATTCCACTCTTCGACACCAAGTACGTGGTCTGCATCTCCAGCCAGGTGGGCTGCGCGTTGGCGTGCGACTTCTGCATGACCGGCAAGATGGGTTTCCAGCGCAACCTGGAGACCTGGGAGATCGTCGAGCAGGTCCTGCAGATCCGCGCCGAAGCCGACCGCCCGGTGCGTGGGGTGGTCTTCATGGGCATGGGCGAGCCGCTGCTCAACTACGCCAACACCACCCGCGCTGCGAGCATCATGTGCCACCCCGCGGGCATGGCCATCGGCAGCAAGAGCATCACCTTCAGCACTGCCGGCTGGGTGCCGGGCATTCGCAAGTACCGGGCTGATCAGCTCCCCTACCGGCTGGCGTTCTCGGTGACCTCGGCGATTCCCAGCAAACGCGCGCTGGTGTTGCCCGTCGAGAAGACCTGGCCGCTGGCCACGCTGGTCGAAGAGATCAAGGCCTACGCGCAGGAGAGCGGCACGCGCGCGATGGTGGCCTACGTGATGATCAGCGGCTTCAACGTGGGCCGCGAAGACGCCGAGGCGTTGCGCGACACCTTCGCCGACGTGCCGGTGACCATCGATCTCATCGACGTGACCGACCCCACCGGCAAGTACCTGCCGCCCACCGAAGAAGAGCTGAAGCACTTCCGCGATCTCCTGCAGATGGTGAAGGCGCCGATCGCGCGCCGGTATTCCGGCGGCAAGGACATCGGGGCGGCGTGCGGAACGCTCGAGGCCTCGCAGCGCGGCGGCCTGGTGCTGGCTACCGGGTGACCTTGAACTCGACGCGGCGGTTCTTCGCGCGCCCCGCTTCGGTGTCGTTGCTGTCGACCGGCTGACTCGAACCAAACCCGCGCGACTCCAACCGGCTGGGGTCGACGCCTTTGCTCTCCAGATACTTCTTCACCGCCAGGGCGCGCTCTTCAGACAGCGGCTGATTGGCGGCCGGCTCACCGGTGGTGTCGGTGTGACCTTCGATGGTCAATTTGGTGATCGCCGTGGTGTTCAGCAGAATGCGCGCGACCGCGTCGAGCAGATCCTTCGAGCTCTCTTCGATCTCCGACTTTCCATGCGGAAAGCCGATGGTCTCCTTCACCAGGATGGCATCACCTTCGAGCGTCACCAGCGAAGAGACATCACGCGGTGGATCTTGCGTGGCTGAGCCCGTGGTGGCGCACCCGCTTCCCAGCGAGGCCACCAGCAGCACCACCCAACGCGTCATCGGCATGGGTCCCTGAATACCACTGTGGTAGCAGCGCGCGAATGACTCCTCTCTTTCACGCGCACTCGGGCCTCCGGTTCCTGATTCTCCTGCTGGGAGTGGTGAACGTGGTGGTGCTGGGCGCGGGCCTCTTCACGAAGAAGCCGTTCGGCAAGGTGCACCGCATTCTGGGAGCGAGCTTCGCGGGCTCTCTGCACCTGCAGGTGCTGCTGGGCCTGGCGCTGGTGGCGATGGGCCGCTGGTACCCCGCGCTCATCGGTCACCTGGCGATGATGCTGCTGGCGGCGGTGGTGGCGCAGGCCGCGATGACGGTGAACCGCCGGCGCGCGACCCCGGGCATGCAGCTGCCGTTCATCGGCGTGGTGGTGGCGTTGCTGTGCATCTTCGGCGGCGTGATGGCCATCGGGCGCGGCCTGCTCACCATGACGCCCATGGGCGGCTAGCCGAACTTCGCGCGAATCGAGCGCACCGTGGTTTCACGCTCGGGGCTGGTGGCCTTCACCGCCGGCAAGACGAGCGCTGCTTCGAGGAAGGGTCCGGCGGCGGCCTGCAGGGCGGCGACCAGCGGTGACTCGGGCAGCACCCAGTTCATCCGCATCCAATGGGTGACCAGGTGGAGGCCGATCAGGCTGCGGGGTGACTTGCCGCGCACCGCTTCACCGACCAGCTCGACCTCGCGTTTCCAGTTCGGCCTGCTGTCGTCGACGGCGGGGTTCTTGATCGAACCGAAGAACAGCGGCACCAGCACGTCATCGAAGCGCTTCATGGCCAACCGCTCGCGCGCGCGTTCTTTCACGTCGCGGCTCAGCGCATCGGGCCAGGCGAACTTCTCGGCGAGGTACTCGTTGATCACCGCCGACTCGAACAGCACGAAGCCGTCGTCATCGAGCAGCGGCACCGTGCCCGCGGGTGAGAGCGCGAGGAACTCGGGCGACTTGTTCGACAGGTCGACCACCACCGGCTCGAAGGGCTTTTCCAGCTGGGTGAGCAGCGCGCGGGTGCGGTGGGCGTAGGGGCAGCCGTCGGCGAAGAAGATGCGCATGGGCAGCATTCATGTCGGCGCCGCGCGGGAACTGCACCGCAATCGCCGGGTGGCCAAAATGGAGAGCCCGAATTTGTGGGTGAGCCACAAATTCGGGTCAAGGAGTTGGCGGGAATCACCGGTCTCCCCGAGCCAGTCGAGGGGGCACTTGCAGCGCAAGGTAGAGCAATCCCTCGACTCCGCTCGGGATGAGCGGGGGCGGTTCGCTTTTCGATCAACCCCGTGAGTGGCCCCTCGACGGCCTACGCGCCGGCAAAGTTGAAGAGGAACCGCAGCCCCTCGACCGGCTCGACCACGTCACCGGGCGCCAAGGCCGCGCGCGCCGTGACGGCCCCATTCACGCGCAACGCGAACGGCCCCTGCGCCGGGCGGAACGGGTCGGCGCTCTCGTCGAACACCACCCACTGCCCTTCGATCGATCGGTACAGCGTGCAGGCAATCTGCGGCGCAGCGCCCACCAGTCGGGCCAACGCGCCCGTGGCCGTGCCCACGTCGGTGCGTTGCGGGTTGAGCACCACGTCCGACATCACGCTCTCCACGTCAGCGGTGCGCGAGAGCAACGAGAGCGTCGCGCGCCCACCCGACACCACCACGCCGCGGAAATCGGGATCGAGCCGAGGCGCCCGTTCACGCAGCCGCGCCCAGGCGGCTTCGGCGCGGGGCCACTCCCGCGGCTCACTGACGAACCCCAGGCACACCGAACGCAACGCAGGCGCACCATCGAGCTGACCCAGCCGCTCCAGGGTGAGCGCGGCGAGCGTATCGGGATCCTGCTCGCCGGTCGCGCGCGCGGTGGCAGGCCCGGCGAACAGCGCGAGCGCCAGGCGGGGCAACAACCGGGCGACCGGGAGATGCGCGAGCTGAGACAGGTGCCACGCGAGCCCCGGCGCGCCGGTGACGGCCTGGCGGCTCAAGGTGAGGCTGGAGAGCATGCCGCGGTTGCTCCAGGTGACGTCGGCGAGGTGCCCCCGCACCGACTCCGCGAGGCCCAGCAGCTGGCGGCGGCGCGCGTCTTCGTCGGCCCACGGCGCTTCGCTCAACCAGGTGGCGAGCGGGTCACCGGCCTCTTCGAGCTGGTCCCGGTACACCGCCCAGGTGTCGTCTTCATCCGATGCGCAGAGCATCGACTCGAGATCGTGGTGCAGCGTCACCTTCGGCGCCGGCCGGTCGCGGAACTCGAGCACCAGGCCGGGGTGCACGTAGAGGCTGTCGCCCGCACGCACCTGCACGCGCGAAGAACCAAACAGCTCCTGGCCGCACAAAGACGCGCGCAACGAAGGCGCGGTCATGCGCACGAAGGGCGTGTTCGCTTCGGTGCCGATGAGCAGGTCGCCCGCCCCCAGGGGCCCCAATCGCAAGCGCGCTTCCCGCCCGGGGCCTACGCGCAGCGGCGTGCCTTCGCGCAACGTGAAGCGCTCCCCGAGCCGCGCGGGGGGCGAATCAGGGGGGAGGGCGATGACGATGGCTTCCATGTCAGTGGGTCAGCGGCGCGGACCGTAGCCGAACCAAGGTGGGTTCGGAGCGACTGCGCGCCGACTTTCGTCAGCAGAAATCAGGGAGGTCACTGACCGAAACGCCGGTAGGTGTTCACGACGGCCGTGCGGCCTCCGTCGAGCTGCCGCTCGAAACCGGTGAGCACGATGCCCTCGGGCGTGCCGTTGACGTTCTCCCACCGGACGTCGCTGCGGAACTCGGTGGTGGGCAAGAGCTGATCGGCCCAGGTGCCGCCGTCGAAGTAGACGACGCGATCGTACGCTTCGCCCACCGCCCACACTTCACCCGTGGGCATCACGTCGAGCTTCGCCAGCCGGAAGGGCGCGGTGTAGACCACCGCGAAACCACCATCGACCTGCAGTTGCTGAATCTCGCCGCGCTGAGCCGAGTTCGAACGCGCCAGCACGTAGACCAGGTCGCCTGCGCCATCGATCGAACTGAAAGCGTCGCGGTACGCGTTGTCCTCCACCGGAGAGAACGAGAGTGGCGAGCCGTCTTCGCGCACGATGACCCCGACGGCGGAGTTGCCCGAAGCGGAGTCTCCGCCCACCACGTACAGCTCACCCGACGGCGCCCGGTAGACGTCGTTGTAATAAATTCTCGAGCTGGGGTCGGGCTCGTTGGTCGCCACCAGGCCACCCGCGCGCGTCCAGTGACAGATGCTCATGGGGTAGCCGACCAGCCACATCTCGTCGACCGTCACCGGAGCGACGGCGTAGTGGTACGGGTCGGTCTGGCCGCCATCGAGCGCAGCGCAGCGGCGGAAGTCGAGCGGCGTATTGGAGCCCTCGAAACGCGTCGCCCAGGTGCGGTACGTCACGTAGAAATCGGTCATCGTGAGGCCGCGCAGCTGACGCGTCTCGGTGCCGGTGTCGAGCTGCGCGGTGCGGTTCAAGGTCTGCACGCCGCCGTCGACGAAGCGGTATTCGAAGTGGGTGAAGTTGTCGCTCCCGGAGGCGTTGGCCTCGAAGGAAGCCATCACGTGAAAGCGGTTGAGCGACTCGGTCATCAGGCCCGGAGCCACCTCGAAGTAGATGCTCGAGCGGGGTGAGGACCAGTTGATCTGCGGGCAGAGGAACTGAGGGCAGCCCGCGTCGAGCGTGCCACCACCACCACCAGTCGCACCGCCACCGCCGCCGATCGCTCCACCACCACCTCCTGCTCCGCCGCCCATCGCGCCACCGCCGCTCCCACCGCCGGTCGAGCCACCACCCGTACCGCCACCGGTCGCAACACCGCCGCCACCACCACCGGTCGAAGCGCCCGCATCGGAGCACCGGCCACCGTCACAGTATTGGGCGTAGGCGCCGTCAAAATCGAAGCAGCCGCTCGAAGCCACGGCCGTCAGGAGGACCACGATGCGCCGGATCATTGACCGACGCTTCTAGCAGGCTTCGGTCAACGCGACTGCCCGCGCACGCGCCCATCGCTGCCCACGGTCACCGCGAAGGGCACCAGCGTCACCCCGTACTTCCGGGCGAGATCCTTGCGCTTGGAGACGTCGATGGAGATGACCCGCCGGCCTTCGGCCTCCAGCTTCGGCTTCACCTCGTGGCACTCGCTGCACAGCGGGTGGGTGAAGAGCACCACCAGGTTCTCTTCGGGCAACACACCGAGCTGGTCCAGGTCGATGCGCTCGAGCACGCCGCCCTTGATGCCGCGCAGCTTCGCCAGCAGCTTGTAGACCTCGCAGCCCACGCAGAGCCCGGTGGAGACCGCGAGGCCGGCCAGCGCCGCCACGATGCTGCCGAGGACCGCGCCCACCAGCGGAAAGCCGGAGGCGGAGAAGCCCGCGGCCGAGAGCAGGAAGGCAGCGCCGATCATGTTGGCGAACCGAGGGGCGCGGCTGTCTTCGAGCTCACCTTCGCCGAATCGCGGCTGCACCACCTCGAAGTAGAAGACGCACGGCAGGCAGTACTTGCGGCCGAAGAGCACGCTGACAGCCAACTGCGTGCCGAGCAGGGCGAAGAGCGGCCAGAAGCCGGTGAGCACGGCGATGAGGCTGCCGGTGGCGACCACCAGCTGGTTGAAGCGGGGCGCTCGGGAGTCGATCACCAACAGGTCCCGGTAGGGGTCTGCCTGGCGGGTGAAGGGCTGCGCGGTGGTGGTCGACATGGCGTCCACCGTAACGGACGGACGTCCGTCATGCAAGACGACCTCCGTTATGACGGATGCTCGCCTCCTCGAGCCGCTGGGCGCCCTGCCGGTCGTAGATGATCTGCAACACCGCCGCGAGCACGGTGAAGCTGACGATCAACGTGGTGCCCAGGCCCAGGCACGCGACGTACCCGATGCTCCGCAGGCCTTGATGCTGCGCGAAGAACAACGAGGCGAAACCCGCGATCGCCGTCAACGTCGAGCTGGCCACCGCCGCGCCCACGCTGCGCAGCGCCACCATGGGCGAGGTGCCTTCGAGAAAACGGTGCAGCAGGTACAAGCCGTGACTGACCCCGAACCCCAGCAGGATCGGCAGGATCACCAGGTTCATGAAGTTGAGCCGGTGATTGGTGATGCTCAGCAGCCCGAGCATCATCCACAACCCGATGCCCAGCGGCAGCACCGACGCGAGCGCCAGCTTCACCGAGCGGAAGTCGAGGTAGTGCATCAGCAAGATCCACAACACCGCCAGCAGCACGGTGAGCTTCGCGTCGAAGAGCACGATGCGCGCGAGCTTCGCGTAGAGAATCGCCAGCCCGGCCGACTGGTACTTCTTGCCGCTCTTGCCTTCGATGAGGTTGGTCTGGTCAGCGAAGAGCATCAGGTTCTTGCCGTCCCACAGATCGACCTTCGGGTAGAGGAAGGTGAGGTAACCGTGGTTCTCCGGTTTGGTGGTGGGCAGGTGGCGGAAGAGGCTCTTGTAGTTCTCGGGCACGCCGTTCACGTCGAAGGGCTCCTTCTCGAGGATGCGCTTGAAGAAGGCGGCGTTCTCCTGGAGGTCGGGCGGCAATGACTCGACGGGGATGTCTTTGAGCTGCTCGCGCCACTCGGCCAGCACCTTCGCGTTGAGCGCAGCGGTCTTCGGTGGGGGCGTGAAGCTGTAGATGCTGACCACTTGATCGACCGACGGGTACTTCGAGGTGTCGACCTTGAAGTTGTAGTCAGGGTCGTCGGTCATCGCGTCCCAGATGTCTTTCGTCTCCTCCAAAGTCTTCGTGTAGACGGCGATCGGATCAGAGCTGATCTGGAACCGCGCGTTGATCTCGTCTTGCAGCTTGATCGAAGGCTGGTCGACTGGAGCGAGCGCGCGGGTGTTGTAGTTGAAGCGCACGCCTCCTGAAAAACGCTCCCACAGGGTCATCTCGCGATCCTTCGGCAGCGGAGCGTCGACCCAGGGTACCGAGAAGGCGCAGACGACGCCGACCACCAAGACCGCCGCCGCGAGCAGCAGCTTCGGCGCGGGAATGCGGGTCTTGCCCGAGATCAGATCAGCCGACGGCGGCGCCATCACGCCGATGAGCTGCGCGGGCAGCTCGGGGTTGCGGTGACCGGCCAGCGCGAGAATCGCAGGGCTCCACGAGAAGAGCGTCAGCCCGATGATCAAGGTGCCGAAGCCCGCGAGGAAACCGAACTGCGAGAAGCCGCGGAACTCCGAGACGAGCAGCACGAAGAAGCTGCCGGCCGTGACGATGGCAGCGATCAACGCCGGGCGGCCCGCGTTGATGATCGCGTCGGTGATGGCGAGGTCCCACTTCTTGCCGGTGCCCAGCTCGATGCGCGTTCGGTAGATGAAGTGGATGCCGTAGTCGATGCCGAAGCCCATCAGGATGGCGCCGATGATGCTGGTGACCAGGTTGAGCTCGCCCAGGGTCAGCTTGGCGAAGCCCATCGTGAGAATGGTGCCCAGCGCCATACCCGAGAGCACGATGAGCGTGGGCGCCCACTTGCGGAAGAACACCACCGTGATGACCGAGATGAAGAGGAACGCGAAGACGAACACGTCGTCGAGCGACTCGGTCATCGCGTAGTTGTCGTCGATGCTCGTCTTGTACGAACCGGTGAAGCCGAAGGCGATGCGCTTCGCATTGCCCATCAGGGTGTAGTCCTCCACCAGCTCGACGCCTGAGTCTTTCGCGGCCTCGAAGAGCAACCCCTTGGTCACCGTGGTGCCGATGGGCGCCCCACCCGTCATCGCCTCGACGAAGTCCTTCGTCTTCGGCAGCAAGGTGGAGTTCCACATCGGCTTGATCAGGATCATCATCATCTTCTTGTCATCCGAGATGTAATAGTCGTCGCGGATGCTCTTCTTCCCGATCGAGCTGTACTTGTTGATCAGGTCCTTGAGCTCGAGCTTCACGGGCTCGGTCTTGCGCAGCTCGATGAAGAACGGGTTGTTCCGCCGCAGCTGATCCTTCACGTAGGGGTCGATGCGCTTCTTCGCTTCGACGAGGTCTTCGTTGCGAATGAACAGCACCATGTTCTCGCGCACGAACTCGACGGGCACTTTGTATGTGATGAACCGGACGTACGGCGTTCCGTCGGGCTGCTTGGCAGCCATCAACGTCGCGTGAACGGAGTCGGCGAGCTTCTTGAGCCCCGCCTCGTCGTCGGCGCGCAGGGCCAGCTGCAGGTAGCCAGCCCCACCGACCATGTCGATGACGCGTTTGACCTCTTTGACCTCGGGCAGGTCCTGGCTGATCAACGCGAGCTGATCAGCCTCGATGGTGAGCTTCGAGGTCAGCCAGGTGCCGGCAGCTCCGAGCAACACCAGGGCCAGCAGCACCTTTCCCGGGTACTTCACGAGGAGGTGCGCGTACGCGGTGATGCCGCGCGTGATGAAGGCCGACTTGTCGCTGCTCATGTCGGCGCGCTGCATAGCATTGTCCCTCTCTCCCCCAGGGGAAGAGGGCGGGGTGAAGGGCAGGTTGTTTCCGTTCACCAACTCAGGCACACCCATTCCATGCCGCGCGTCATCCAACTGCTCAAAGCCCGCGAAGCGGTGGAAGTCGTCGAGACACCCGCGAAGAACCCGGGCCCTCACGAAGTGCGCCTGCGCATCGAAGCCTGCGCGTTGGGTCAGCTCGACTGGAACCTGCTCACCCTCGACGCCCCGCCCCGCTTGCCCCTGGTGCCGGGTCACGAAGCGGTCGGCGTGGTCGAAGCGGTCGGCTCGAACTGCACGCTGCGCGAAGGAGAGCGCGTGCTCGTCACTCCGCTCGCCGCGAGCTGCGGCACCTGCAACGCCTGCCGCGGCCGCGACGCGAGACACTGCAGCGGTGCTTCCTGGCGCGGCATGCACGTCGACGGCGCCCTGGGCACGCACCTGGTCACGCATGAAAAGACCCTGGTGCCGCTGGAGCTCCCGCTGGGCGTGGAGCCGCTGGCCGAGGTGTTGGCCCCTCAGCTCGCCGGTGCGCTCGCGTTGTGTGGCGGCTCGTTGTGGACCGCCGTGGGCGCGGTGAACGCGCTGGGCCTGGTGCACCCGTCGCGCGTGGCCGTCTTCGGGGTCGGCGGGGTCGGTCACCTCGCCGTGCAGGTGGCGAAGGCACTGGGCCACGACGTGTTCGCCGCCGATGCAGATCCTGAACGCGTGACCCTCGCCTCGGCCCTGGGCGCGAAGCCGCTCGACGGCCCGGTGGATGCGGCGGTGGTGTGTACGCCCTCGACGCAGGCGCTGCAGCAGGCGGTGCGTTTGCTTCGCGCCGGTGGCCGCATCGCGCTCGCGGGCTCCAGCCCCACCGGGCGCATCGATCTCTCGGTGGCGGATCTGGTGTGGCGCGGGCTCACCATTCGCAGCGGGCTGCTGGGCACCCGGGAAGATCTCGAAGAAGGCGTGGGGTTGCTGTTCGCTGGCAAGGTGAAACCGAGCGTCGAGCTGGTCACGCTGGATGAAGTGCCCGCGAAGTTGTGGGCCCTGCGCGATCTCGGGTTTCCCGGGCGCATGGTGGTCTTGCCGGGCTGACCACGAGGACCCAAGGCTGCGCCTCCCTGGATGATCCGTCCGGCCTCCAGAATTCCGCGGTCTGCTTGGTTCATTCTGACCCTGTGACCGCATGCTTCTGTGCGCTCCCCATGCTCGGCTCGGTGATCGTCTCGCTCGGCCTCGCCGATGTCGGCGCGCTCGATGGTCTCGAGGTGGTACCTCGCCATCGTGGAGCGCTGCAGGTGCTCGAGCTGGAGTAACGGGAGCATCGGGAACGGAGGGAACGGCACCCTCACCCTGACCCTCTCCCGGAGGGAGAGGGGACCACGTCACCAGCCCATGGAGATGCCGGGCGGGTCTTCACACTTGCCCGGCGCCGGCGCCCACAGCTCGGCGCTGCGCTCCGGCAACCCGCTCGAAGTGCCACCCACCACCAGCACGCGCCCATCGAGCAACAAGGTCGCCGTGTGCTGCTTGCGGCCGTTGATCAGCTCACCCGCGAGGCACCACTGCTTGCTGCTGCTGAGCCACCGCTGCACGCGGGTGGTGTCGACCGAGTTGGGCGGCTCACCGCCGATGACCACCAGGTCTCCGCTGGGCAGCCGGGTACCGCTGTGTGACGAGAGCGACATGGAGAGGTGATTCTCGAAGGCCTTCCACTCCGCGAGGCCCGGGCTCCAGGTCTCGGCGTAGTTGGTGGAAGACGTCGCGGTCTGGCCTCCCACCACGATGATGCCGCCGTCGCTCGCTTCGGCGATGACCGCGGTGCGCTGGCGCGGCTCCGACATGGGCGGGAGCACCTGCCAGCTGCCGCTCTTCACGTCGAACCGTTCCACGTCGGCGATCGACACGCCCGGCCCCTTGCCCTGCTGACCTGCGTTCGAGCGGCCACCCACCACCACCACGTCGCCTTCGCTGTTGCGTACGGCTGCGTGCAGCCAGCGCGCGACGTCGAGGGGCTTCTCCAGCTTCCACGTGTTGGCGATGGGGTCAAAACGTTCGACCGAGGTGAGGTGTTGGCGCTGCTCGCGGGCACCGCC
Organism: Archangium sp.; assembly: GCA_031412555.1. Lineage (GTDB taxonomy): Bacteria > Myxococcota > Myxococcia > Myxococcales > Myxococcaceae > Archangium_A. The sequence continues at coordinate 28,970 of JANODF010000298.1, forward strand.
GACCACCAGCACCGTGCCGTCGAGCAGCAGCGTGGCGGTGTGCCCGTTGCGCGCGTCGGTCATGGGCGCGACGGTGAGCCAGGTGTTCTTCTTCGGCTCGTAGACCTCGACGGACGCGAGCGCGATGAACCGGTTCTGCCCTTCGATGGACTCGTGCGTGGTGCCGCCGATGACCAGCAGCCGGCCGTCATCGAGCGCGGTCGCGGCGTGGTGACTGCGGGCGAGCTTGAGCGGTGCGCAGGCAGACCACTTGTTCTTCTTCGGGTCGAACAGCTCGCAGGACGCGAGGGTGGAGAGGCCGTCGGTGCCGCGGCCTCCCACCACCAGCACGCGGCCGTCTTTGAGGAGCGACGCGGTGTGGTGCTGGCGCGCGTCTTTGAGGAGGGGCGCGGGGGAGACTTTGCCCTGCGCGGCGGCGAGGTTTGCGAGCAGCGGGCCGAGAAGGAGCGCCCTCACCCCGAGCCTCTCCCAGAGGGAGAGGGAGTTCATGCCTGGCCCTTGGGCTTGGGGGGCAACGGCGCGCGGGGCATCGTGCTGGGCCCGGTGACGCGAGGGCCTGCCGAGATGGGCTTCACGTCGGACTTCGGAGCCTCGGGCGGCAACAGCCCCGAACGCGACGCGGTGGGCGTGAACTCGGGCGCAGGCTGCGGCGCTTTGGGTTCAGGCATCGGCTCGGGCGGGGCGACCAACTCACCACCGCGCGCATCACCCATCGCTTCGCTGTCGTCTTCCGCCAACACGATGACGCGATCTTCGTCGGCGAAGACCAGCGACTCGGTCTGCGACGGGTTGATCAACGGCGTGTGGCCCATCTTCATGTAGCCGATGGCGACCTCACGGCGATCTCTCGCCACCTTCTGCACCGACATCCACGAGGTGGTGCGGCCGAGCATCACGTAGCACTCGGCGCGCTTGAGATAGACCTCGTTGCCGTCGGAGTCGAAGAGGTCGGCGAACACCGCGTTGAGCTCACGGCGCTCTGAAATCTGCGCCATCAACATCGAGGTGATCTCTGAGCTGACCACGAAGTCCGCGCCGTAGTCCTGCTCGAGCAGGTCCTTGGTTCTCGGGTCGAGGATCTCACTGATGATGCGGGGCTTCTTGTCACCCAGGCCCCTGAACATGTCGCGCAGCAGCAACACGGTGATGACCGTCTTCGCGTCGGACTCTTCGGCGTCGATGTCGGTGTCGGCCACGATCAACGCGACCGAGAAGTCGGGCGAGACCACCCGGCGCAACTCGTTGGGCACCGTGGGGTCACCGTCGACGTGCTTGAGCTTCAGGTTCTTGAGGCCACCGACCTCCTGCTTGATGAACTCGGTGAACTCCTCCTTGTCGCGGCCGGGCATCAACCACGCTTCGCTGCCGGGGAGCACGTAGTTGTCGAACTCACGCAACATGTCGCCCAGCTTGGGGCTCATGCCGCACACCAGCATGCGCTCGGGCTTGCGCGAACGCGGCTCGGCGCCGCGGAACTCGGCAGGCACGGTGGGCTCGTGGTTGGCGGTCAGCGAGAACGAATCGTCATCCTGCGCGAT
>JANODF010000299.1:0-5233 GCA_031412555.1 Archangium sp.
GTAGTTGCACCGACGGCGTGCGCAATGGCACCGAGACCGGCGTGGACTGCGGTGGCTCGTGCAAGGCGTGCACGACCTCCTCGACCTGCACCGAGGGCGTCTTCGAAGCGGAGACCGCCTACCACTCGACCGGCGGCCCCACCTCGGGCGGCTGGAACTTGTGGAGCAACGGCTACCTGCAGACCACCTCGAGCATCACGGGCGTCAGCAGTCTGATCGTGTCGGCGCGTGGTTCGTCGGCGGGCGGCGTGTGGCCCCGCATGACGGTCTCGGTGGGCAGCAGGGTGCTCGGTACCGTGACCGTGTCGAACACCACCTGGTCGCAGTACCGCCTCACCGTGCCAGCCGGCGCCGCGGGGCAGATCCGCGTCAGCTTCGACAACGACGCGATCATCCGCATGGCTGACCGCAACCTCTCCGTCGACAAAATCAGCACGCGCTGCCCCTGACGTTTTGGGGTGTCACCCCTGCGCGAAGCGGGCACCGGACGCCAAGACGGCGTAAGGTGCCCGCATGTTGAGCGATGAGAAACCCGAGAAGGTCCGCTACGGCCGATCGCAGAAGTTCCGCCTGTCTGAGAAGGGCACGGAAGCGGTGAAGGCGTACGAAGTCACCATCGCTGCGGCCCGCAGCGGTACGGGCCGCGCCGAGTTCGATGCAGCCCGGAAAGCCTGGAGCGCGCCCCGCGGGCTCGCTCCGGAAGATGCCCAGTACCTGGTGGAGTTCGGCGTCGCCGGCCGCACGTTGAAGGAGACCGCCGACGCGTTGCGCGATTGCGGGACCAGCGCCAAAGACGTGAAAGACGCGACCGAGCGGTTGATCGGCTTCGGCATGCTGGAGGCCGTGCCCCTCGACGCGCGCTGAAAAGACCTCAGCGCGGAGGGAAATGCGAGGTGCTCTCGGTGGCCAGAGACACCAGCATGGCCAGGCGTTCGGGCGTGAAGTGCGCTGGCTGGGCCGATTCGGCGTCGAGAATGCCGATCACCTTGCCGTTGGGATCCAGCAGCGGAAGGCAGACCTCCGACTGCACCCTGGGATCACACTCGTAATACGCCCCACCACCCGCCACGTGCGCTCGCACGTCTTGCAGCACGCGCGCCTTGCCGCTCAGGCCGACGGCCGCGTTGTTCGAGGTGCGGGCGAACGCTTCGGTGAGCGGAAACTCCGGCCGGCTCTCCACGCCGCGATAGGCCAGCTTCACCAGCGCGGGGCCCGAAGGCAGCTCGCGTTTTTGATACAGCCCCAGCCAATCGCAGCCGGTGCTCTGGTGCACTGACTCCACCAGCGCGTCGAGGGTGATCAACGCGAAGCTGTTCTGCACCGAGCGCCCGCCCAGCACCTTCGACAAGTCATACGGCACCGGGTCGAGCTCGTCGTGCAGCGAGCAGCTCCCATCGGCGGAGAGCTTCGGCACCTTGTACGTGTAGAGCGCGTTGAGCGCGGAAGGCGTGGCGGGCAGGCTGGCCTTCTTCGCCTCCTCCAGGATGGCCCAGAGCCCCTGCTGCGCTTCGCGAACCGCGGAGACGTCGACCGAGAGACCAACCTTCGTCAGGTACGAGCGGGCGTCCATGGTGAGGCTCAGCCTACTCGTGTTGTCTCGAATGCAGCGTCGTCGTGCGCTTCACTTCTTCTTCTTTTTCGGGGGCTCCTTCGGGGCCTTGCAGTCGTCGTCGGAACGAAGCTGGTGCACCGACCAGCGGTTCTTGAAGCGCAAGCAGGCGACGAGCTCGGTCTTCTTCTCACCGCTGAGGAACCGCAGGTCGCGCAAGATGGCCTCGTCACCCATCACTTCGAGATCGCCGGTGGCGGGGCAGTCGAAGTCGTTGGTCACGCCGAACTCTTCGTAGCGGGTCTCGAACATCTCCAGCTCGGTCAAGGCGCACGCGGCGCCCAGCTCGAGCCGGGGTGAGCTCAGATCGCCCAGCTGCGCCTTGAGCTCGGCCTTGCGCTGGTTCTCCTTGAACACCATCACGCCGATGCCCAGCCACGAGAGGAGCGCCAGGCCCACCCCGAGGCCGCCGAAGGTGAGGCCGGCGGTGCCCAACGACGCTCCGGCCAACCCATGCTGCTGCGCCAGCCTGCGGGCCCGCAACCCGAAGACGATGCCCAACACCGGGCCCACTGGCACCAGGCAGCACACCACGCTGCCCACCAATGAAGAAATGAGCGCCCACTTGCCCGCGGCGTCCACGTCGAGCTGCGCAGTGGCGCGTGCGCGGGCCCCGTCGGCCGCGGAGCGTTGTTCGGCGGCGCGGCGCTCGGCGTCGGTCTGCAGGGCGCGCGCTTGACGGGCTTCCATACCGCGCTGCGTGGTGGTGCCGCAGAACGTGCACTGCTCGACGATGTCTTGAAGCGGTGCGCTGCAGTTCGAACACTTTTGCATGACGCTTCGAAGTCTCTCAGGTGGCCGCGATGAAGTCCGCCACCACCTTCGCGAGTTCTTCGCCCCGATCCTCCTGCAGGACCTCGGCTTCGCGGTGCAAGTGCCCCCCTCGACTGGGCTCGATGCGAGCGGTGAGCGGTTGGCGTCTTCAGCGCCGTCCGCCCCGGGGAGGTGGCGGCGGAGGGGCCATGCGCGGCGCAGGGCTCGCGGGCGGCGGCGACACGCGCTTCATGCTCGACGGCGGCGGCGGTGGCGAGGTGGGCATCGACGGCGCGCGCGGCATCGCCCGCGCGGGTGGTGGCAAGGTCATCGGCGCGGCACCCGGTGAAGGCGGCGAAGCGCGATACCGCGCTGGTGGCGGAGGCGGTGTCATCGGCTCGAGCCGACGCGCGGGCGGCGGCGCGCGGTACAGCTGATCATTCGAATCGGGCGCCGATCGATATCGCTGCTGCGGCGCAGGAGTCAGCTGACCCTGCGGGTACGCAGAGCGAGGCGACGACCCAGACGTGTTGGAGCGGCCCCGCGGTGGCGGTGGCACCCGGCCCCCGCTGCGCAACCGATCGACCGGCACCTGCCGGACGCGTGAGCCCGTCGCCCGCGAGATCAACTCCGGCGGAGGCCCGGGCACGCGGGACGGTGCGGTCACCGCCACCGCCCGGTGAAACTCGTACTCACCCGCCGAGTACGCGCGCACGTTGCGCACGGTGAAACGATCGGACGGCACGAAGCACCAATCTCGATACCCCACGCCGAGCGCACCCCGCGGGCCCAGCGGCGCCCAGCCCACGAAGGGGCCGCCAAAACGCCAGCTCACCCACGACGGGCCCCACTGCGAACCGGGGATCCACAACCAGCCGTAGTCGAAGTGACGCGTCCACCTTCCGTAATGAAAGACCGCCCACCCGAAGGGGTACTCGCTGTCGAAGACCCAACCGGCGTTCGTGTACACCCACTGCCCGCCCGAGCCGTACGGGTAGAAGTCGCTGCCCACGTACTGCGGTGCGGGTTGCCACACGCGGCCGGAGCCCGGCACCGTCAACCACGCGCCGTACGGATCGAGGTACGGGTCGAACTGGCCGACGCTCACGCCCACCGAAGGTGAAGCGACCGCGTAGGCCGAGCGAGCGGGCCCGAAACACCCTGCGAGCAGCACCGCTGCCAGCGCGACAAAGAACCTCATGGTGACCTCCGATCCGCTCGGGAAAATGCGGGGTGAGCAGTGGTTAAAAACACGGCAGCTCACGCGCGAATTCTTCTCTGCCTCACCACCCACCCAATCAGATCACCCGTCAACTTCGATTCCGGTGCCGCCAGAATTTGCCCGTGCTGCGCACCTTTCCACCTCCCGAACTGTGGGGCTGGGAGCGCGGCTTGGATCCCCCCGTGGGATGGACGCTCCCCAGATTCGTTCCGTAGCCTCCTGCTCGTCGTTCCCCCGAGAGGAAGCCACCATGATGAGTCGTACGAGGGATGGGTTGGTCGCAGGAATCGTCGTCGCGCTGATGGGCTGCACCGGAGTCGATGAATCCGGCGCGGTGTCGAACGGTGAAGAGGCCGCGGTTCAGAGCGGCGCTTCCACCGCGTCGTCGAGCGAGGCGCTGCGCATCGAGGTCGGGCCCAACGCCATCGCCTACGACTACATTCCCTCGGCGCACGTGCCCCACGGCATCGCGGGCGACGAACAGTTCGTCTTCGTCGCGCAGCCGCTCTCGGGCCGCGTCTCGGTGAACAACCGCCTCACCGGTTCTGAAATCACCACGCTGCCCCCGCCGCCGCTGGGCTGGCAGCTCCCGTTCGCCCTGCGCGTGCCGAACAGTGGCCGCCTCGCCGTGCTCGACGCGGGCGGCTTTCCCAACCCGTTCATTCCGTCGATCCCGCGCATCTACGAATACGACTACTCGTACAACCGGCGCACCCGGCAGTTCCAGGCGACGCTGGTTCGCACCATCAGCTTCGAGGGTCTGCCGCTGGTCTTCGCCGAAGAGTTCGAGACGCTGCCGGGGGGCGGCTACGTGGTCTCGGAGTCGGTGATCGGCGCGCTGTGGAACGTCTCGCCGGGCGGCATCATCACGCCGGGCCTGCTCCCTGACAGCTTCGCTCCGGGCGCCGGCATTCCCGCCATCGGGCCGTGCGCGTTCACGCCGGTGACCATCGCCGGTATTCCGTTCTCCACCGCCGGCAACTTCGCGCCGGGCATCGGTTCGCTCGCGTACCGCGCAGGTCAGATCTACTTCGGCAGCAGCTGCCGGGGCGGCGTCGCGCGCATTCCCCTGGCCAGCCTCTCCGACAACACCCGCACCCCGCAGCAGCGCGCCGCCGACATCGTCGACGTCTCACCTCGTGCGCCGGGCGTGGTGTCCGAAGCGCTCAAGGGCTTCGCCTTCAACCGCTGGAACCCCAGCGACACCCGGCTCTACGTGACCGACACCCTCAACCGCCGCGTGCTGCGCGTGAACACCACCACGGGCGCCCGCGAGGTGATTTCCGACGACAGCGAGCTCTTCGATTTCCCGGTCAGCGCGCAGTTCCTCCCTCCGGTGGCGGGCATCTCACCGCTCGTGGTGGCCTCCGATCAGGAGTACCGCCTCGCTGCACTCAACCCACTCATCACCGAAGACCTGCTGCACCCCCCGTTCATCGTGTCGAAGATCTACGTGCTCCACTGACGGCAAGGTACGATGCGTTTCCCCCCGTATGCCTCCAACAGAACAAATCGAATTCTCGCAAAGCGTCGAAGGCCTCTTCATCAAGGGCCTGGGCTCGATGATCACCCAACCCATTCGCGATCAACTCCGGGCCAAGGGGCTCGATCTCGACAAGCCCCTCCGGCCCGGCTACCCGGCCGCCGAG
>JANODF010000300.1:0-17781 GCA_031412555.1 Archangium sp.
TTCAGCGACCGCGAGGTACCGCTCGTAGATGAGCGAACCACGCGGAGGCACGACCTGCCGCTTCAAGCCGGCAGCCGAGATCTGATCGCTGTGAAAGCCTTCGAGCGTCTTCTCGGTGCAGCTCGCCAGCGCGATCGCCGAGATCTGCTCGTCGCTCGAGTGGCTGGCGGCGGCGAAGTAGGGGAACTCGCGGAAGGCGCCGTTGATGGTGGTCAGGCCGAACGACGCGTGCACGAAGCCTTCGCCTTCCACCGGCGCGAAGGGCAACGACTCGCGGCCCGACCAGTAGAAGCCGTCGACCATGCTCCAGGTCTGGGTGTTGGTCGATCCGTTGAGGATCTCGGTGCGCACGCGCACGCCGCGATCACACGGGGTCAGCTCGTAGCGGGTGACGATCGGTACGGAAGGAATGCCATCCAGCGTGCCCTTCACCTGCACCGCCACGCGGGCCGGCCGCTCGTCGATGATCTCCAGCGAGGTGTAGAACGCCGCGTCGCGCGGCAGCAGGCCGACCACCTGGAACACGTTGTTGACGGTGTCCTTGTTCTTGCCGTGCGGAGCGAGATCGAGGATCGAGCCGCCGTTGGGGTCGAGGAAGTTCTGGGTGCCGATGTTGGCGATCACCACGTCGACGAAGCCGTTGCTGAGCTTCACGTCGCCCACGGTGCCCAGGCCGTTCATGCCACCGGGGCGCTGCGTGACCGAGTCGATGGCGGCCACGCGCAGCAGCTCGCTGAGCGAAGGCTCGCAGGTGAAGGCGACCTTGGGGCAGGGCGGAGGCACCCGGCAATCTGCTTCGCCGTTGAGGCAGCCTTCTTTCTGGCAACCGGTCAGACCGAGAGCTGCGAGCCCAGCGAGGGCGACGACGAACTGCTTCATGGAAAGGCCTCCAACCCGTGCGCGGCGTGGCACGAGTCACCGATCAGATCGAGATACACCTGCTTCTGCGTCTTCTTGAGCTGCTCCATCTGCTCGAACGACTTCATTTCTTCGAGCGCTCTCACCGCGATGTCGAGGAAGGCCTTCGCGCGATTGATGTCCTGGTTCTGGGCCGGGGTGGGCTTGAAGCCGAAGTCGTCGCGGAAGTGAGCCACCGTCTCGAGCCAGTGGCCGTAGAACTTCACCATCTGCACCAGCACCGGCAGCTTGAACTGCGGCATCGAGGTGAGGGTCTGCTGGTAGGCCGCTTCGTACTGCCGGCGCTCCGACTCGAGCCGGTAGAAGTGAATGGCGATCTGCGTGTCGAGCCGCGCGGCCCAGCGCTTCTTCACCGCGGGGTGGCGCGCCCAGGCGAGCACGCCCTGCACGAAGTGAAGCCCGCCACACGAGTGCGCGTAGATGCCCTGCTTGCGCTTGTCGACCTGGGGCAGGTGCTGCTCCAGGCCCGCTTTGATCGGGGCGGTCTCCAGCTCCAACTCGGCCAGCGCGTCGTCGAACACGGTGTCGAGGTTGAGGGTCTGCCCATCGCTCGTCTTCCAGGTGGCGCCCGGCTTCTCGGTCACCGCGAAGACCCCCAGCGTCCAGCCCACGTCGCGCCAGTATTCAGGCGCCTGCGGGCTGTGCCGGAAACCGAGCTTGGCCGACTCGACCAGCTGCTTGAGCGTGACGGGCCCCCACGAGGCCTGCACCCTGGAACTGAGCGGCATCTTCGCGTCGGCCACCAGCGCCTTGATGTTGAGGTTGGTGTGCGGCTCGATCGGCGTTCCGTCCGCAGCGTAGCGAAGGAATCCGAAAGGAGCGCCCACGCCCGCGCCGCCGTCGGGCAGCGTGTTGCGGAGCAGAAAGTCGTGAATGATCACGTCGACGGCCTTGCGCCCGTCGCTTGCAGGGAAGGCCGGGCCCAGGGTCTTGACGCCGTGAGCGAGTGCCCAGGGATTGGTCGAATCAGCGGCCCAGAGGAGGCAGTGCGTGCGAAGCACCTCAGCAGCGTGTGACTTTGTTGGCGGTGCGACCGCCAGTGAAAGGGACAGCAGCAGCACTGAGACCATGGGACTCCTTTACTCCACTGTGACTGCTCTCGGTGTTCGGTATAAGCACGGGCGCTCCCCCGCGGCCGTTGGGACGAGCTGCACCGACGGGAAATCACCACGATGAAGATGTTCCGGATTCTCTTGCTGGTGCTGGCGGTGCTGCCGACGGGCGCCGCCTGGGCTCAGTACACCGCCACGCCGCAGGCCGGCATTCCGTACCCCGCGCTCACCAACGCGGTGCCCGTGCCGCTGACCGCACCGGGTATGAACGATCCGAAGGATCGAGGCCGGGTGAACATTCCCATCGGCTTCAGCTTTCCTTTCTACAACCGGGTCTACAGCCAGATCACCGTGACGGCGAACGGCCTGCTGTTCCTCGAGCCGTCGTCGGCGGCGAACTCCACTTCCGACTTCTCCGGCAACGTGGCCATTCCCGGTGGGGCTGAGCCCAACGGTCTCATCGCGCCCTTGTGGGACGATCTCTTCGGCAGCAACCCCACCAGCGCGGTGCAGACCGAAGCGGTCACGGGCGCCAACGGCCAGGGCCTGGCCATCGAGTTCAAAGATTGGAACCGCGCGTTCGGCACCTTCCTGCTGAACTTTCAGGTGCGGCTGTGGGCCAACGGCACCATCGAGTTTTTCTATGGAACGATGACGGGCGCGGGCGCGACGCCGGTCACCGCCACCATCGGCATCGAGTCGCCGTCAGGTACGGCGGGCACGCGCGGCCTGAGCACCTGCCAGGCCGACTGCACGCTGACCAGCTTCGATCCCACCGGTACGGGCACGCCCATCAGCTACATCAAGTTCGGGCCGCCTCCGGGCGTCGATCTTCAAGCCCTCACGCTGCGCGTCGACGGCATCACGCAAGATGGAGGCAGCCTCACCATCGGCACCACCGTCACCATGCGCAACTTCGGCACGTTGCCCAGCGGCACCTTCAACTACGGCGTGTATCTCTCGCAGGACACCATCTACGACGTGAGCGACGTGCAGTTGCTGCCGGCGCCCGTCGGCCCGTTCTCGTTGCCTGCGCTCGGGGTGACCAGCGACACGCACTCGGGCTCCACGCCGCGGCCCGATGGCGGCTCCTGGTACGTGATCGCCGCGATTCCGCCGCTGCCCGATGGTGGCGAGACGAACGTCTTCAACAACGTGATCGCCTCGTCGGTGCCCTACGCCGGCGGCGTGGATCTGATCGCCGAGTCGGTGAGCCCTCCGCCCATCGCGGGCCCGGGCGACCTGGTCAACCTGCAGGTCGCGTTCAGCAACCAGGGCTTCGAGCCCGCGGGCAACGTGGGGGTGAAGCTGTTCGCTTCGGTGGACACCTCGATGTCGGCCGACGATCGGCTGCTCACCACGCAGACCTTGAGCGTGTTGGGTGGCCAGCAGGTCGTTCAGCCGATCAGCTTCACGCTGGCCGGGTCGACGCCCGCTGACGACTACTTCATCCTGATGCAGCTCGATGACGGCCCCGATGGTGGGGTGATCCCCGAGCGCAGTGAGCTCAACAACGTCGCGGCTTCGGTCACCCAGATGCAGGTTCGCCAGGCGGATCTCGTGGTCTCCGCGGTGCGGGTGCTGCGCGCCGCCGCGCCCTTCGATGAGCTGACGTCGGTCTTCTTCGGAGAGACCACGCGCTTCGAGGCCTTCGTCTCGAACGTGGGAGGCGCCACCGCGCCCAACGTGCGCGTCGCCTTCTTCATGTCGGACAACGAGTCGCTCAACGCGGTGACCGACCCGTTGGTGGGCACCGTGCAGAATCAGGCCTTCGCACCTGGCGAGTCGCGCTGGGTCGCTTTGCCGAGCGCCGTGGTACCCAGCACCAGCACCACCGGACAGACGCTGGGCGTGCAGCCGTACTTCTTCTTCGGAGCGGCCACGGGCATCGGCCTCGTCGAGGAGAACCCGGGCAACAACTTCGAGAAGTCGCGGCCCACCGTGGCGCGTGCACCTGCTCCGAACCTGTTGCCGGTCGAGATGCAGACGCCTTCACGCGCCGGAGCAGGTGAGCTGATCGCCGTCTCTCGCACGCTCACCAACCTGGGCAATCGAATCAGCACGGGCGCGAAGTACCGTTTCTACTTGTCGGCCAACCCCATCATCACCGCCGACGATCAGGAGCTGATGCGGGTGACGCCCTCGGGCGACGTGCTCGACGGAACGGTGCCGAGCCTGGCCGTCGGTCAGCGTGATTCGGCGGTGGAGATCCTCCGGCTGCCGCAGACCATCGCCACCGCGCCGTGGTTCATCGGCGTGTTGATGGACCCCGACGGGTTGATCGCCGAGGCCGAAGAAGCCGACAACGGGCTTGCGGGAACGCGCACCGACGTGGTGACGCAGTCGCTCACCATCGGCACGCCCTCCCTTCCCGACGCGACCATCACCTTGCCGTACTCGGTTCAGCTGGTCGGGCAGGGCAGCGCGGGCCCGTACACCTTCGCCCTGGTCGATGCGGCCTCGTTGCCGCCGGGGCTGATGCTCTCCACCGCGGGGCTGATCAGCGGTGTGCCGACCCAGGCAGGCGCCTTCAACGCGTTGATCGAGGTGCAGGCCAATGGCCGAGCGGTGGTGGTGGCGCGGCCGCTTCGGGTCGCTCCCCTCACCGCCTCGCTTTCGATCAGCGCGCGGGCGCTCCCGGCACCGACCCGCTTCGTTCCCTATCGTGCGCAGCTCGGCGCGGTGGGGGGCGTGGGGGCGTACCGGTACCAACTCATCAGCGGCATTCTGCCTTCGGGTCTGGAGCTCGCCGCCGACGGTGAAATCACCGGCACGCCGACCGATGCGCTGGGCACCACGCGCCTGTTCGTCATCCGGGTGATCGACTCGATCGGCAACGTCGATGAGCGCGCCTTCGCGGTGACCATGGTCGACAGCGCGCCTTTCACCATTCAGACGCGCTCGTTGCCCGATGGCCTGCTCGGTACGGAGTACGTGCAGTCGCTCTTCGCGGTGAACCCCAGCGGCGCGGCGGTCTCGTTGCCGGTCACCTGGAAGGTCATCTCGGGCGAGCTGCCCGAGGGGTTCGCGCTCGAGCCCTCGCAGAGCGACACGCTGGTGATCTCGGGCACGCCCACCCGGCCGGGGCGCTCCCGCTTCACCATCGAAGCGGTCGACGGCCAGGGCCGCACCGACGCGTACACGTACTTCATCTTCATCGCGTCGGGCTCGATCACCTCGAGCGTGACGGGCACCAGCCTGGTGCGGCCGGGCGAAGCGGCCTCGGTCACCTTCAGCGCGACGCCGCTGCCTCCGGGAACGAAGTGGTACTGGCGTGAGGGCCGGCTGCCTCCGGGCGTGAGCTGGAATGACGACGGCACCGTGGGGGGCACCGTGCCCGCCGATGCAGAGCTGGGCGTCTACACCTTCAGCCTCGGCGTGGGCCTCGCGCCCGATCAGCTGCTCTCGATGGCCAGCTGGTCCATCGAGGTGAACCCCGAGAAGACGAGCAAGGCGACCTGCTCGGCGAGTGGTGGCACCTTGCTGAGCCTCGCGGCCTTGCTGCTCTTGAAGCGCCGGAGAAAGACAGCCCGGTGACTTCGCGTGCCCGGCCGCTGGTCATCACGTTGCTGCTGCTGTCGGGTGCGACGGGGCTCGTCTACGAGCTGACGTGGTCCAAGCGGCTGGCGAACCTGCTCGGCAATACCGGTCAGGCGCACGCGATCGTGTTGTCGACGTTCATGGGCGGGTTGGCCCTCGGCGCGTTTCTCTTCGGCCGCCGAGCGGATCGTTCGAAGCGGCCGCTCTCGCTCTACGGTGAGCTCGAGCTGGGCATCGGGCTCTATGCGCTCGCCTTCCCCAAGGTGCTGGAGGTCGCAGGCGAGCTCTACCTGCGCATTGCTCCGGGGTTGAGCGGGGCGCCGCGCTTGTCTGCCCGGCTCGCGCTGGCGGCGTCTGCCTTGCTGATTCCCACGCTGCTCATGGGCGGCACCTTGCCGGTGTTGATGCGCCACCTGACGGAGAAGCTCGGCTCGGCTCGCCGGGAGCTCTCGATTCTCTACGCGGTGAACAGCCTGGGCGCGTCGGCGGGCTGTCTGTTCGCCGGCATGATGCTGGTGCCCGGCGTGGGCCTGGGCGTCTCGGAGCGGCTGGCCGCGATGGTGAACCTGCTGCTCGGTCTGGCAGCGGTGGTGGCGGGGTGGAACCGTGTGGCCACGCCTTCGGAGAATTCGCAGAGCACGGGCGACGTGCCCGCCTTCGGGTTGAGCGCCGTGCGCGCGGCGTTGGTGGGGACGGCGCTCGCCGGCTTCACCTCGATGACCTACGAGACGGTGTGGATCCGCGTGTTGTCGATCGTGCTGGGCGGCACCAGCTACGCGTTCACGCTGATCCTCACCGCGTTCATCCTGGGCATCTCGCTGGGCAGCTTCTGGCTCTCCACGCGGTCCGATGAAAATGCGCTGCGCACCTTCGGCCGGCTGCAGCTGGCGTTGGTCTTCGCGGTGTTGATCTCGATGACCGCGTATGCGCGGCTGCCATACGCGTTCATGCAGGTGCACGCGCGGCTCGATCACGGTCCGCAGACGTGGGGCACGTACCAGGTGCTCAGCTTCCTGGTGTGCGGTGCGTTGTTGTTGCCGCCCACTTTCCTGCTCGGAGCGAGTTTCCCCGCGGCGGCCCGGGTGGCCCTGCGCGCGATGTCGGACGTGGGTGCGCGGTTGGGTACCACGTATCTGTGGAACACCATCGGCACGGTGAGCGGCGCACTGCTGGGTGGTCTCGTGCTGCTGCCGTGGATCGGTCTCGAAGGCACGCTGGCGCTGGCGCTGGTGGCGAACCTGATCGCTGCGGGCTGGGCGTTGTTGGCTGAAGGCTCGGGCGTGGCGCGCAAGCAGGCGCTCTCGTTGTTGGTGCCCGCGGCCGTGGCCCTGGTGCTCGCCGTGGTAGGAACGTCGGGCTGGGCCTCCACGCTGGCGGCGTCGGGGCGGTACCGCGAGTGGAACCGCAGCTTCGACAGCTATGCGCAGTTTCTCGAAGAGGTGAAGGCGCGCAGCACCATCCGCTTCTATCGGGATGACGTGTTCGCCTCGGTGCTGGTCGGCACGCAGGACGACGATCGCCGCTACCTGCGCATCAACGGCAAGGTCGACGGCTCCAACGGCACCGACATCGACACGCAGATCCTCGCGGCGCACCTCGGCGTGTTGATGCACCCGCGTGAAGTGAAGCGCGTGCTGCTGGTCGGCGTGGGGGCTGGCATCACCGCCGGCTCGTTGCTGGCGCACCCCATCGAGCGGCTCGACGTGGTGGAGATCAGCCCCGCCGTGGTCGAGGCCGCCGCGATCTTCAAGCCTGACCATCACGACGCCTTCAACGATCCGCGCTGCGTGGTGCACATCGAAGACGCGCGCACGTTCCTTCAGCTCTCCACCGAGCCGTACGATTTGATCGTCAGCGTGCCCAGCAACCCCTGGGTGTCCGGCGTGTCGGGGCTCTTCTCGAAAGACTTCTTCGAGATGGCGAAGAGCAAGCTCGCTCCGGGTGGGCGGCTGGTTCAGTGGATTCACACCTACGAGTCATCGGTCTCGTTGGTGAAGTTGGTGGTGCGCACGCTGCGCGGTTCGTTCGAACACGGCACCACCTGGGTGGGGCCGGACGATCTCGTGCTGGTGGCCAGCCGCGAACCGCAGGCCTTCGATCTGCAGACGCTCACGGCCCGCATGGCGCAGCCGAAGGTGCAGGCCGATCTCGCGCGCATTCATCTGCAACTGCCGACCACCTTGCTCGGGCGGCAGGTGCACGGGGACGAGGCGCAGAAACGGTTCGGGGGGGAAGGGTTGGTCAACACCGACGATCACAACCTGCTCGAGTACGGCTCACCCATCGCCTACTTCGTGGCCGCTGACGTGCGCGTGCCCGATTCACGCCGGCTGCCGGAAGAGCGCGGCTCTCTCGAGCTGGCGAAGGTGCTCGCGGGGCGTTCGCTCTCGTTCGATGAAGCGAAGGATCTCTACGCGAGCCTCTCGTGGGTGCACCCGCCTGATGACCCGCTGGTGCGTGCGGCAGCGGCGGCGTGGTTCGAGGCCGACGTGACTTCGGTCGAAGCAGCGGGCGCCTTCGCTGCGGCGGTGCTGCGGCAAGGCGACGTGTTGCGGGCGAGGGAGCTGCTCAAGCCGTTCATCGATCGCGAGGTCGATTCACCTGACGTGTTGGCGACCTGGCTCGAGGCGACCCGGCGGCTTTCGACGCGCGAGGGTGCTCCGTGGCACACTGCTTCGGCCGACGTCGCAGACGCGGAAATGCGGGCCCGTAAATCACTCCAGACGCATCCCGAACACGTGCGTCTGGGTGAGTTGTTGGCTCAAACGAAGCCGTAAGTTCCTGGTGTTGTTGGTGAATCCGGCTCCGAAGGCCCCATCCTCCCGATGACGTATGGAGGGACCGCTCGGCATCTTCGATACTCTTCTCATCAACGGCGCCCTGCTGACGGGGCCTTCAACAAGGAGCGACACCATGGCGAAGCTCAACAAGCAGATGGCTCTCAAGAAGTCCCGCGGTCAGGGCATGACGGAATACATCATCATCGTTGCGCTCATCGCGATCGCGGCCATCGGCGTGATCACGCTCTTCGGCGACAACATCAAGGCGCTGTTCGGCATGTCGGCTGACGCCCTCGCCGGCGACACCCAGGTCGAGAAGCGCACCAGCAAGTCGCAGGGCAAGCTCGAGAAGAAGAAGCTCACCGACTTCGCCAAGGAAAACGCGGGTTACTGAGCAGTTTCAGTTCCTGTCGTTCCAAGTGCCGCTCCTGCGAAAGCAGGGGCGGCATTTTTGTGTCTGTTGGGGTGAGGGCCCAACCGTGCTCTAGATCCCGACAGTGAAGACCCGCTGGCCATTTCTCTTAGCGGGCCTCGTGCTGCTGGTGGTCTTCCGAGAGCTCTTCACAGGCGCCGTGCAAGCGGGCCGAGATCTCTCCGCGCACGTCTTCCCCGAAACCTTCTTCCTGATCTCGCAGTGGACTCGCGGCGAGATCCCGCTCTGGCTACCGAACGCGCGACTCGGTCAACCGTTCGCCGCGCTGCTCTACACGCAGGTCTTCTACGCCCCCCGCATCATCACGGGAGTGGTCTTCGGCCACGTGCTGGGCCCGAACGTGATGCACCTGTTCCACGCGGGCTGGGGCTTCGTCGGGCTCTGGTTCGCAGCGCGACGTTTCGGTCTCACGCGCGCCGCATCCTTCATCGCCGCCGCGCCGTTCGCGCTCTCGCCCTTCTTCACCGAGTTCGCGCAGAACCTCTCGTTCGCTTCCGGA
This sequence comes from Archangium sp., assembly GCA_031412555.1. Classification (GTDB taxonomy): domain Bacteria; phylum Myxococcota; class Myxococcia; order Myxococcales; family Myxococcaceae; genus Archangium_A. The sequence continues at coordinate 9,223 of JANODF010000300.1, forward strand.
GCCGCATGGGCCGGCTGGACGTTGTGGGCCGCAGAAGGACTTCGCCGAGCGCCGCGGCTCCGCACGAGCGCCTGGCTCGCGGGCATCCTGGGCTTCGCCTTCCACGCGGGTTCACCCGAGATGTGGCTTTGGCAGGCGCTGCTCGCGATGTTCGTGCTGGCGCGAACACCGAGGTCGCTGGGCTGGGGCGCGCTCTCCTTCGTCTGGGCTGGTGCACTCAGCGCGATCGTCGCGTTGCCCGCCTTCGAGCTCACACGGGAGTGGACGAAGCCCGGTGCCATCGCGAGCGGCGCGACGGAGTGGTCGCTCTCCTGGGCGCAGCTGCTCTCGATCGGAGTTCCCGGAGCCGACCTTCCGCGCAGTGGTGGCTACTGGGGCGGCGACGATCAGCACTTCCTCTTCACGCTCTTCATTGGCTCGATCGCGCTGCTGCTCGCGCTGTTGGGTGTGAGCGTTCGCCGTGCGAGGCCGGTGCTCGCGTTGACTGCGCTGTGCCTCGTGCTCGCGCTGGGAAAACACTTCGGGCTCTCTGAGCTGCTCTTGCAGGTGCCGCCGTTTCGGTTGTTCCGGTACCCGGTGAAGTACGCGGTGGGCGGGTTGTTCGGCCTGTCGGTGCTCGCGGGTTTCGGAGCCCGACGGCTGGTGGCGCTCTCACGCAGCGGCAGACCCGAAGCGGCAGTGGCCATGCTCGGGTTCGCGGTCGGCATCGCGATGAGCTCGCGCTGGTCGTGGGTGCGAGACGGATTTCGGGCCGGTGCTCCGTGGTTGCTGCTCGCGGCTGCGACGATCTTCATCGCGCGAAGACATCCGCGACTGCTCGCCTTCGCGGTGGCGGCCGAGTTGATGTTCGTACCCATCGAACGCTGGGAGCGCCTGCCCGCCTCCGAGTTGATGCGCGCCTCGCGACTGGCGCCGTTGCTGGCGGGGGCAGGGCGGCTCTCCATTCGCGTGGATTTGGACGATGTCGAGCCCGAAGCCTGCGGCCCGTGGGACAGCGAGACCGATCCCCTGCTCGAAGGACGCGATCGACTCGCTGCGCTTCGGTTCGTCGAAGAAGGACTGCAGGCGGTCGGTGGCTACGGCTTCCGCGAACCGTGGCGACTGAAGGCGGCGTTCGCGCATGGCAGTGGCGCGTTTCAGGTCGCGGGCGTGAACACGTTCGTGCGCGAGACGTGGGCGCCTGCTCCGCCCACGGTGACCTCGGTGACTCCCACGCCGATCGAAGACGTGTGGATCTGGAAGGCGCCGGCGGCGTTGTCGCGGGGCTTCTTCGTTTCGGGCGTGCGCTCGGGGAGTGACGATGAAGGGTTTGCCGCGCTCGATTCGCCCGCGCAGTTGTCTCGCGAGGTCATGGTGGATCGAGTGACTGCGTCACCCAGCGCGCCTTGCGATTCACCGGTGACCACGACGGACGTGAGCGCGGTTCACGTCGAGCAAAAACTCACCGCCTGCGCTGCCGGAGCGGTCGTGCTCGCGGACGCCTGGTACCCGGGGTGGGTCGTCGAGGTCGATGGGCAACCCGCCGAGGCGCTGCGTGCGTGGGGCTTCGTTCGTGCGGTGGAGGTGACCGCGGGTCCTCACTCGATTCGGTGGATCTATCGGCCCTGGTCGTTCCGCATCGGCGCTGCGTTGTCGCTGCTTGCTTTGGTCGGGCTCATTGCGGCGGCGTTTCGGAAGATCGGCGCTCCCTCTCCCCGCGGGGGAGAGGGCTGACATTTTCGCCGAGGCGCGCTCGGTGCTCGCCCTCACTACGGCGGCGGCTCGAAAGGCCGGTAGAGCCGGTTGATCGCCGCCACGTATTCAGGCGAGTTCATTTCCGGACACCGCATCACTGCTGCGATGAACAGCTCGGGTGGCTGGTACCGGTGCGCCTCGATGTAGTGCTCGATGAGCGTGGGCGTGACCAAGACTGCGTCCTCGGTGGGAACGAAGAGATTGTCAGCGCAGCCGATGCGTGTTCCCGGTGGGCACAAGTCGCAGAAGTGCGGGCCCATGAAGTCGACGGGCGCCCACGGCGAGACCAGGAGTTGCTTCAGTCTGGCGAGGAAGGCGGCCGAGGTTGGCCCCTTCGGGAACGGGTGACCGCTTTCGAGCCAGCCGACTGCGCGGAGCTTCTCTGCGGTTCCCGGGAAGTACGTGCATGGCTTCAGGTCGTCGAAGTGGGCCATTGTTTGTTCTTAGTGCAATTGCCCCTCACCCCGACCCTCTCCCCGTAGGGGAGAGGGAGACAGGTGATAGGGTTTGCTCGCTTTGGAAGGCCGACTCCTCCTCAAGAACTGCAGTCTCTTTCGCGCCGATGGTCGCGTGCGTTCCGGCATGTCGGTGCTCGTCGAAGGCCGGTTGATCACCGCGGTCGGGCCCGATGAGTCCACTCCGGTGCTCCCCGGCGATTGGGAAGTGAAGTGTGAAGGCCGGCTCGTGATGACCGGCCTCGTCGACTGTCACACACGCCTGGTCGGTGGTCCGCTCACGCCGTGGGCAGGCGATCTGCTGCTGCGGCCGTTTCAGCAACGCTTCGAGCAGGAGCACCGCCTCGAACGCGGCCTCACGGTCGGTGAAGTCGAAGCGCTCACGGCGTTCTCCATCGCCCAGAACCTCCGGCACGGCGTCTCGATGGTGGTCGAGCACCTGCATGCGCCCGGCTGCGTCGAAGAAGCGATGCTGGCCCAGGCGCGCGTCGCCGAGCGCCTCGGCATCCGGCTGCTCAACTCGCACGCTTCGACCAGCCTCATCGCCGAGTCGCCCGGTCCCGCGCAGGTCGAAGCCAATGCGCGTTATGCGAGCTCGCGAAAGCCCGAGAACCTCGCTCGCGCTGCCATCGGAATTCGCGCGTCGTTCTGTGCCGACGACGATCTGCTGCGACTGGCCGGCCGGGCGAAGGAAGAGCTCTCCATCGGCGCGCACTTCGGCCTCGCAGAGAACGACGACGATCTCGCGATCACCTGGTCCAAGACCAACTCGCGCATCGTCACCCGCTTCGAGCGGTTCGGCCTGCTCGGTGGCGCGTCGGTTGGTGCCCATGCCCGCGCCATCGATCGCGCTGAAGCGGCTCGCCTCGCCAAGAGCAAGACGCTCGTCGCCTTTACGCCCCGTGCTGCTCAGACGGTGGAGGGCGGATCCGCGCTCGGCATGGAAGCCGTGCTGGTGAATCAGAACCTGGTCGGCCTCGGCTCGGGTGGCACCGGCTCGCTCTGGGAAGAACTGGCCGCGAGCTACACCGGCGTGATGGCCATGGCTCGCGCGGGCCGCATGCTCGACCCCGACAACCTGATGGCCTCGTTCCTCGTCGGTGGCCCCGCCGAGTTGTGCACCATGATCTACGGCGCCCCCAGCGGCAGCGTGGAGCCCGGCTCACTCGGCGACCTCGTGGTCTACGACTTCGTGCCCGCCCGCGAGACCGGCAACTTCACGCCGCATCTGCTCATGCAGCTCAGCCAGATGCCGGTCGGTTGGACCATCGTGAACGGCCGCGTGGTGGTGCGTGAAGGGCAGCTGCTCGGCGCGAACTATCTCGAGCTGGCTCGCGAGTCGGCCGCTGCGCTGGAGAGCGCGTGGAAACGCGGCGGCGTGACCGGCGGAGGCGCGGCGCCGTCGTGAAGGTGCTGGCTGAGGCCCTGGCCAGGCGGCTCGAGCGGCTTCCGGAAGGCACGACCTGCTTCCGGTGGATCGATGGCGAGATCCCCGGCGTGACGGTGGACAGGTTTGGTCGCGTGGCGGTGTTGAGCCTCTATCGCGACGCGCCCGATGAGCAGGAGATCGCCGAGGCGCTCGGCGCGACCGTCGAGTCGGTGTACGTGAAGCGACGGCCTCGCGAGGCGCGGAAGCTGGCCAATGAAGCGCCGGAGTTGCTCGCACCTCTGCTGCCGATCGTCGGGAAGCCCGTCGAGGCGATCACCGTGAGTGAGCTCGGCGCGCAGTTCGAGATCCGCCCCGGGAATGGACTTTCGGTCGGGCTCTATCTGGATGCTCGTGATGCGCGCGCGTGGGTCAGGGCGAATTCCACCGGGCGCACGGTGCTCAATACGTTCTCGTACACGTGCGGGTTCGGCGTCGCTGCGCGGTTGGGCGGCGCGAAACGTGCGGTGAACGTCGATGCGTCGCGGAAGGTGCTTGATTGGGGCGAGCAGAATCACTCGCTCAATTCACTGAGCGTCGATCGGTATGACTTCGTCTCGGGTGACACCTTCGATTGGCTGGGGCGCTTCGCGAAGAAGGGCGAGTCGTTCGACCTCGTGATCCTCGACCCGCCGGGTTTTGCGACCACGAAGACGAGCCGGTTCACCGCAGAGCGCGACTACCACCGGCTGGTCGAGGCGGCCGCGAAGGTGACTGCTCCGGGTGGGGTACTGCTCGCCATGTGCAACGTGGCGCAGAGTGAGCGGGCCTTCAGCGAGCAGATTTCTCGCGGGTTGGTGGGCCGGAAGAGTCGAGAGGTCACGAGGTTTGGGGCCAGTGAGATCGACTTTGTGAACGCCGACCTGCGTTGTCACGTGGTGGAACTGATCTAGCCCCTCACCCTGACCCTCTCCCGAAGGGAGAGGGGAACGTGAAATTGTACGATGTTGATCACCCACGGGCCGTCCGTGAGTTCGGGCTCCCACGACAGATCTTCGTTTGCGGCGGTGAGGCCGAGCAGTGACTTGGCGGCCTCGTGCAGCGTCTCGACTCGCAGTTGTTCGGCCCTCAGCTCGCGGACTGCCCGGCGCCGGCGAATGAAGGCCAACACCACCAGCCCTGACGTGCCGATCCAGACCAGCGTGCCGCCTGAGAGAAGCAGCGGCCACCACGGGTAGCGCTTCGGCAGCTCACGGCGAAAGGCATCTTCCTCCATCGAGAGCGGCAGGTAGAACGCCACGCCGAACGCCTTCTCGAAGCTGTCTCCCTGCGAGACGCGCTCGATCAATCGCTGAAACGCGAACGCGCCGTGCCGATCGCGGAGGAACTCCACGAAGGCCACGCTCTGCGCGTAGGCGATCTCCACGTCGTCGGGAAATCGGGGAAAGTGTTCGGTCAGATCCTCGAAGTAGAAGACCCGATCCTGCGTGACCGCCCGGGTCAGCGTGGCCACCTGCTGCATGTGCCACTTCCGCTCGCCGGTCAGTTCCTGCGCGAGGCCTTCTTGAAACCAATGCGGCCAGACGCTGCCGAACTGCCCGAGCGCGGCGTGCACCAGCTCATGCCGAAGCGTGAGGGGCCCTTCACCGTTCACTAGCGAGTGCGCCTCGACCAGCACGATGTTCTTGCCCGGGTACGCCAACGCGATCGCCCAGCTCGGAGGCCTTCCGCCCGGGAGCGCGAGCGCTTCGTACTCCTCACGCCCGAAGCCCACGCGGATCTCCGTGACGCCTGGCCAATCACGGCCGAGCAGCTTGGCGATGTCATCACGCACCGACTCGATGTCTCGCTCGAGGTACTCCGCGGCACCCTTCGCGCGAGGCGTGTGCACGATGCGGAAGCGCGGGGTGAGGATCTCCGAGGTCTCCATCGAGCCGGCCGTGACCGGGCCCGACGAGGGGATCTCGAATGGAGGCGCATCGGAAGGGGGAGGGGGCGCGACCATCAACGCCAACGCCAACAGGGGGGCCAGAGCCGTCACTTCGGCAAGATGGCCATGACTTGCGACGGCGCCACCCCCCGAACGGCCAGTCGCTTGCGCCGCGAGGTGTCTCCCTCCAGCAAGCTCACGTCTGATTTCCGCACGTTGAGCTCGTCGCTCAAGAACTCGATCAGCGCGGCGTTCGCCTCCCCGTCGACCGGTGGAGCGGCCAGCGCGATCTTCAAGCGCCCATCGTGTTCACCGACCACCTTGGTGCGGGAGGCGCGGGGCTGAACGAGCACTGAGAGCTCGCAACCGCCCGGCACCTCTTTGAGCCACGCAGTCACTTCTTCACGAGGAACGCCACCTCGCCGCCGGGCTGCGTCTTCCAGCTGTCGAGCAGCTTCTTGTGCGAGTCGACCAGCGCCTCGAGGTGCGACTCGAACTGCACCTTCTGCCGCTTGAGCTCGTTGAGCTCCCTGACCAACTCCACCAGGCGGTTGTTCGCAGACGCGACGATCTTGTCGGCCTGAAGCTCGGCCTCTGCGACGATCACCTCGGCCTCCTTCTTGGCCTGTGCCTTCACGTCTTCGCTGATGCGCTGGGCGGTGACCATCGTCTCCTGCAGCGCCTTCTCGCGATCGAGGTGCTGCTCGAGGCGGGCCTGCACGCGCTTGAGCTCTTCCTTGAGCGAGATGTTCTCGCGCACCACTTCTTCGAACTCACCGGCGGTCAGCTCGAGAAAGGCCTCAGCCTCCTTCTTCGAGTAGCCCCGGAAGTTCACCTCGAAGCGCTTCTGGCGGATGTCGAGCGGCGTCATCTTCATCGGTCGGTCCTCTTTTACTTCTTCAGCAGGAAAGCTTCGCCGAGCTCGCGGGCCCGGTTGGTGGCGGCTTCGACAGCGTCGATCAATGTGGTGCGCAGGCCACCTGCCTCGAGCGTGTGGAGGCCGGCAATGGCCGTTCCACCGGGGCTGGTCACCTGGTCCTTCAGCTGGCCGGGGTGTTGATTGGTCTCCATCAACAGCTTTGCGCTGCCGAGCACCGTCTGCGCCGCGAGCTTGAGCGACTGGTGCCGCGACAGGCCGACCTTCACGCCTGCGTCGCTGAGCGCCTCGATGATGAGAAAGATGTACGCGGGCCCGCTGCCCGACAGGCCGGTCACCGCGTCGAGCTGGTACTCGTCGACGACCGTGGTGAGACCCACCGAGTCGAACATCGCGGTGGCCAGCGTCAGATCTTCCGGCGTCGCGTGTTCACCCGCCGACAACGCGGTCGCGCCGAGCCCCACCAGGCAGGGCGTGTTGGGCATCGTGCGCACGATGCGCGCGCCTGCACCGAGCCTTCGTTCGATGGCGGCGATGGGCACACCCGCTGCCACCGAGACGATCAACTTCGATCGATCGATGGCCGGCGCGATCTGCACGAGCACCTTGTCGAGCGCCTGCGGCTTGACGGCGAGCACGATGACCTCGGCGTCTTTCGCCGCGGCGAGGTTGTCGAAGCCCACCACGATGCCGTGCGCGGTCTCGAGCTCGACCTTCTTCTCTTCACGGCGAACCGTCGCAGTGACCTTTTCTTTGGGGAGCCCCGCGCGAAGGAGCCCGCGAATGATCGCGTTGGCCATGTTGCCCGCGCCGAGAAAGGCGATGCGCCGGTCGATCACTTCGAGTCACCCATCGGGGGCGCCACGGCGGCGGGAGCCAGCGGAGGAAGCGCCTGCTCGGCGGTAGGCACGGGCAGGGTGGCGGAGAGCGCGCGGGCCTGCTGCAGCAGCTCGTACGAGCCGGTGGGCTGCCTGGCGACGGAGTGAATGAAGCGCAGCGCGGTCGCGGTGTTCTGAAACGGCAACAACGAGAGCGCGAGCTGCTTGGTGACGATGGGCGCGGTGGGGTGGCGCACCAGGTTCGAGAGGATCTCTTCGGCGCGCGGGTGGCGCAGGGTGCCGATGGCGCGCACGGCCGCTTTGGCGATGGCCGGGTTCGCGTCGAGCGTCATGGCAGCCAGCGGGTTGAGGGCGCGCGGATCTCCGAGCAGGCCGAGGTCTTCGATCGCCTGACCGCGGATCTCCAGCGGCGCGGGCTCGAAGGCCCAGGTGAGGGCGCGCCAGAAGGCGAGGTCGGCGCCGCCGGTCGCGGTGCTGCGGGCCGGGCAGGGCTCGTCTTCTTTGGAGCTGCCGATGGCGAGCCCGCGTTTGGCCGGAGCCGCAAAGGCCGTGAGAGACAAGGAGCACAGAGCTGCGACGGCGAGACGAGTCACGAAGCCCCCTGGGGCGACGGCGGTGAAGTGGGAATGCGGGTTCATGATGCCTCAGTGGAAAAGGCGGCCAATTTTTTGCGTCGATCCACCACGCGCGTACAAGTCGTCACAAGGCTGTAGCACACCCGTACGAGGACCCATCGACATGCCCCAGGCAGCGACAGCGTGTACCACCCTCGAAGACGTCGATGTCGAGTGCACGCAGTGTGGCGTTCGCATGAGCAGCCACGTGGGGAGCAGCAGGCAGATTCGGTATTTCCACTGCCCGTCCTGCTCTCGTTGGACCACCAGCATGTATTCAGAGGTTCTCCGCGCTGACACCAAGATGCGCGCCCGCCGCCCTGCCGCGGAAGTGCCGGCGTCGACCATCGGCTCCGTGAAGGACCGCCTGGAAAACTGGCTGCTCTCGCTCTCCGGCAAGGATCCGTACCGGACTCTGGGCGTCATTCCGTCGATCTCTGATGTCGGCCTGCGAGAGCGGTACCTCGCGCTCGCGCGCACCCATCACCCCGATAAGGGCGGTTCGGCCGAAGACATGCGCCGCATCAACGAGGCCTACGAGCAGGCCCTGGCGCACCGAGAGCAGAACCGCGCTTCGATGCACTCGACCCCCGGTTTGCCCCTCGCTTCTCGCTGAGGGTGGCATCCGTCAGCGGGAGCCGTTAACTCGTCGCCCATGAACGAAGGCGATGCGGTACCGGCGGTGTCGTTCACGCGAGCCGATGGCTCCAGCGTGGACATGAAGGAACTCGTCGGTCAGCGCAC
>JANODF010000301.1:0-8353 GCA_031412555.1 Archangium sp.
AGCAGCTTCGTCTTCATCACTCGTTCCACCCAACCCTGCTGCGGCGTGGCGCCGACTGCGACCGGCGCGTCGAGCAACGCCTTGAGCACCCGCGTCACCTGGTACGGATCGTCGAACTGCGACACGTTCACTTCGCTGAACGGCACCTTCATGAACGCCGCGCAGCTGCGCACCGTATTGCCGCGCGCACCGTGGCCTGCGACCGAGACCAGCATCGCCATCGCCGACACGTCGAAGCCCGACTCGCGGAACGAACGCGCGAACTGATCGCCCGCCTCACCGGCCTCGTCACCGACCACGATCACCACCAGGCGCGAACCCGCGGGCATCGCCGCACCCTGCAGTGCCCGCACCGCCGCGCCGTGCACCGTGCCTCCGTCGGCGTTGATGCCCTTGAGCATGTGCTGCACCGCCGCCCGCGTGGCCGCCTTCGGCCGGAGCACCGTGCCCATGGTGTCGAACGTCGCGATGGAGAGCTTCTCCAGGGGGAAGCCCGCGAGGATCCGGGTCAGCGCTTCTTTCGACTGCTCGATCGCGCCCTGCATCGAGCCCGACTTGTCGATGAGGAACATCACGCGCACGTCGACGTCCTTCGTCGCTTCGGTGATGGCCCCCCGCGCCGCGTTGTCGGCTGCTTCCTCGAGCTTCTCGCGGAGCTCCTTGCTGCGAACGTTCTTCGCGATGTTGAGGGCGCGCTGATCCGTCGCCGTGCCGATGGCCTGCTCCCACCGCGCGCGGATCTCCGGGTCGGCCATCAAGCCCAGCTCCTCGAGCGTGGGCGTGAGGATGCGCAGGTCGCGATCGGACAACGACGGGAACACCGCCGCCATGATCGCGGGCGTCAGGCCCAGATCCTTCGGCAACCGGCCGACCACGTCCTTGTACGCGAGCCGCTGCGTCTCGATCGCCTCGCAGATCTCCGCCTCGGAGAGCCCGTCGAAGCGCTCCTGCTTGTCGAGCTTGAGCGTGCCGAGGCCGACCGTGCGGTGGCCCCCTTCAGACTGCTTCTGTTTCCAGCCGAGCACCTCGAAGAAGTTCTGCGTGGCAGGCTTGTAGCCAGCCTTGCGCGCGAGGTCCTTGATGGTCTCCTTGAAGCCGGCCTTCACCAGGCCCTTGAGCATCGCGGGGTTGGTCTCGCGCAGGGCGAGCCACTTCTGGGCAGCACGCTTCCAGCGGCCGAGCGGCGGCTTCTTGGCAGCCGGATCTCCGAAACCCGCCTTGCGGTTGAGCGCAGCGATCTCAGGCGTCTCCAGCAGCTGGGCCACGCGCAGCACGGCCTTGGGCGTGATCATGCGCGTCGACTTCTTCTCGTAGAACAGCAGCATCGCCTCACCGAGGCGGCGGAAGTCGTCGTCGTAGAACGCGACGGAGCCATCGTCTTCCTTCACCGGCTGACCCGAACGCGCCTGCACCAGCATCAACGCGGCGCAGGCCACCTTGAGATCGCGCCAATCGGTCTGCGTGAGCGCGTAGCTGGCGAAGTGGGCCATCAGATCGGCGTTGAGCCGGTAGATCTCGAGCAGCTTGCCGTAGAGCCGCACCGCCGCAGCCACGTGGAGGCCGGGCGTGACGTCGCGCGCGTTCTTCGGTCGCGGAGCGCCCTTCTTCGGGCGGGGCAGCCAGGTGCCGTTGACCTCGATGCCGGGCCGGTTGTGCCAGAGATGCGCCGAGCTGGAGAGCACCAGGTCGAGCAGCTTCTCGGCAGGACCAATCTGGGCTTCGGGGAGGAGGGGCTTCGCGGTGGCCATGGGTATCCGAGTCTCCTGTGGAGCCACGGGGACGGCCACGACTATTCGCCCTGACCGTCAGCGCGCGAGCTGCTCGACCATCAAGTCGACGAATCGCCTGACCCGGGGTTCCAGCAGGCGCTTGCTCGGGTAGATCGCGACGATCTCCGCGTCTCCCAGTGGGAGGCGGGGCAGCACCTGTCGCAGCCGGCCTGCTTTCAGATCGGCCCCCACCAGGAAATCGGGAAGCAGGGCGATGCCGAGCCCTCCCGCTGCGGCGTCGCGGAGCGCCTCTCCACTGTCCATACTCAAGCGGCTGCGGCCCCGCAGCTTGTCCCAGGTTCCGTCGGCGTTGCGAAAGCGCCACGCTTGCCTTCGACCGCGACTGCTGAAGACGAGCGTGTCGTGCGCCTCGAGCTCAGCTGGGTCTCGCGGCTGCCCATGTTGGGCCAGATAGGCAGGCGAGGCGCACAACACAGGTTTGAACCGGGTGATGACGCGAGAGATGAGCCGGCTGTCAGCGGGGGCGCTGCCGATGCGAACGGCGAGATCGAACCCCTCGTCGACGATGTCTGCTCGGCGGTCGGTGAAACTCACTTCGACCTGAAGCTGGGGCCACGCTGCGAGGTACTTCTTCAAGAGCGGGAGCACCACCAGGCGGCCGAACGCGTCGGGAACGGTGAGCCTCAAGAGCCCCCGTGGCGTGCCCGAGTCACCCGCCACGCTCGCCTCTGCCTCATCGACCGCCGCGAAGATGCGCGCACCATGTTCGTAGAAGACGCGGCCTTCATCCGTGAGGCTCAAGCTCCGGGTCGTGCGGTTCAGCAGGCGCCGGCCCAGCCTGTCCTCCAGGCGGCTGACGGCCTTGCCGGCTGCCGACCGCGTCAGGCTCGAGGCTTTGCCCCCGGCAACGAAACTGCCGGCTTCGACCACGGCCATGAAGACCAGGACGTCGTTCAGATGTGAGCGCAGCACGTGAACTCCCGGGATTCGAGGGAAACAAAGGCATCTTTGTAGAGCGTCCCATTCGCCAATGCCCGGGCTATTCATTCCAGCGAACCACACAACGAGGAGCGCACCGATGACGAACGCATTGACCCGAATCAACCCCCCCACGCTGCCGGACACTGGAACCATGGGCTACTCGCAGATCACCATCGCCGAGCCGGGGCGATTGGTCTTCATCTCGGGCCAGGTCGCCTGGCAGCCAGGTGGCGAACCCACGCCCAGCGGTTTGCCCGAGCAGACCACCATCGTCCTTCGAAACGCCAAGGCGGCCCTCGAGGCTGTCGGGGCCTCACCACACGATCTGGTGATGGTGCGCGCCTACGTCGTGGGCCTGACCCCAGAGCGGCTCCAGTTGGTGTGGCCGCAGGTGCACGCCTTCTTCGATGGTGCGCGGCCGAGCCTCACCGGCATCGGCGTTGCTGCGCTGGCAGGGCCAGACCTCCAACTCGAGGTTGAGATGATCCTCCGACTGCCATCCTGACCACACGTGGGCGTTGACCTCTCGTGAGCGCGCGCTGAACATGCGCAGATGCGTCTGACTGCACTTGCTCTTTTCGTCGCGCTCGCAGCCTGCGCTCCCACCCACCGGCCCGACGAGCTCGAGCTCACCTACTACTACTTACGATTCTGACGCGTCTGTGACGCGACCCGGGCCGCCGTGAGCGGTCTTCCCACTGAGTTCCACGGACAGGTTCAAGTCCGCCCGGTGCCGCACCTGGCGCCCGAGGCGAAGGCGGCAGTCGAGCGCTTCGATTGGGCCAGTCATGGGCTGGTCATCCGGCGGGGAGATCGGATCGTGTACACCGCAGGCGATCACCGGGCGAACGGCTACGACGCGCATGTGGCGCTGAGGCTCGAGCTGGGACTCCCTCTGGATTGTCGATGAGCGCGCTGCAGCAGGAGCTGGAAGCGGCGATGAAAGCGGCCTCGCCGATCGTCGCGACCCTCGCGTTGTGCCGGGCCTGGGCGCTCGCCCCTTCGTCTCGGCTGGCGCGGTTGGCGCGTGGTTTTGCCAAGCAGATGCAGGTCGAGTCGGTGCCGGGTGCCAATCAAGAAGAACGTGAAGCGGCATGGCTCGAGCTCGCCAGCCACGCGGGCCCGGTCGAGCTGCAGGAGTTGCTCGCGACTCCGTGGAGCAAGAAGCCCAAAGACGCGGCGAGGCGGTTGAGCGCGTTGGCCCGGCTGGGGCCTGATCCACGCATCGTGGGCAGCCTGCTCGAACTCGACACCGGCAGCCGCTACCCGAGCGCCGCGGGGCACCGCTTCTGGCAAGACGTCTACGAGCTGCTGCTGCGCTGGGGCTCGGTCGAGGCGGTGGATCGGGTTCCCAAAGATCTGCCGGCCTCCGAGCACACCTCTCCGTGGAATGCGGCGCGCTACACCGCCATCTTTCAACCGCTCGCGTTGCGCTGGGCGGGGCGGTGGCCAGTGGAGCCGCAGCTCCCTTCGTCGATCGACACGTTGCTCGAGGCGCTCGAACTCAAGTTGGCGCCTTCCCAGCGGCTGACCGCGGGGTTGCTCGCGGCCGTGCACTCGGCACCCCAGGAAGACTCCGCGCGCCTGGTGTTCGCTGACGCGCTCACGGAGCAGGGTGATGCGCGGGGCGAGTTCATCGCGCTCCAGTTCGCGCACGCCGCGGGTGAATTGCCGTTGGGAAAACGTGAACACATGCAGCGCCTGCTCTCCGCGTCGGGGCGCGCGTGGTTCGACGGGCTCGAAGGTCAGGTCGCGCCGCTGGCCGTGTTTCACAAGGGGTTCTTGAGCGAAGTGCGGCTCGCCACGCGCACTCCGGTGCCCACGCCCCACGCCTGGTCGACGGTGGAGTGCATCGATGCCGCGGGCATCGCCACCACGTTGTCTGCGTTCCTTTCGCATCCCCACCTCGCGCGCGTGCACACGCTGCGAACAGTGCGGGGTGGCACGCTGGAGGAACTCGCGCGGCATGGTGGTGCCCGGGCGTTTCAGTTGATCGAAGTCAGTCATCTCGGCGGCCGGGAGATCTCGAGACCCGACTGGACGCTGGAGACCCTGCGGCTGCTCGCGCCGATCGACGAAGCCGTGTGGTGGTTTGCGGGTTGTTCACTCCGTCAGCAGCTCACGACGCTCTCGCTTCAGGCGCAGGGTTCGTTCGAGCGGGTGGGCGCGGCGGTACTGGAGCTGGAGTTGGCCGACTCGGCGCTCCGCGTGCTCGAGTTCGTCGCGAAGGCACCACCGTGGCCGCTGCCGTGGCTGGGTGATTGGACGATGCGCTTCGAACGCGACACGAAGGGCAAGTTCAGCCGACTGATCGTGTCGATCGACGACGACCTGTTCACCGGTCTCGAGGCGGCGCTGGTGCGGCTCGATCGGGATCAGCTCAAGTCGCTGCGGGTCGTGACGTCACTCAAACGCGGCCCTTCCTGGCGGGAGCAGACGCGGGCGTTCATCGAGAGCGTGCTTCGATCGCATCGCCGGCTCTCGTCTGCAGTGTTCGAGCTCGATCGTCAGGTGGCGACTCCGCCGCGCTCCGTGGTGCACGAAGGCCGCTGAAGTGACGCCCGGATTTCCCCGCAGTCTGCAGGACCTCGACGCATGGCATGTCTTCCGCTGATCGAACGCGGCGCTGCGCTTCGGCGATCGGCTCTTGAGCAACGTGACGAACACCGTCCGATGGGCTGGTGATGCGGTGATGTCGAGAGTCTGGTCGATCCGCGCCACGCGGGAGGGCATCGAAGTTCCCTCGATGTCCGTCGACGGAGTTGCGGTCGGCATCGAACCGGTTCCGCTCGTCGAGGGCTCTCGTCTCATGCTCGACGGTCAGCCGTGGCGATTCGTGCGAGAGGCAGGGGCGCTACTGCCCTGAGTTGATGCGCGCGCGCGGCCGAATCGCGTCGCCGCTGAGCGTCTGCTCTTCGATGTGCGCCAGCCAGCCGGCGGATCTGCCGATCACGAAGACGAGCGTGGCGGAACCGGAAGGAAGACCCAGCACCTCGCAGAGCAAGACGAGGCCCAGGTCGATCGCCGGCCACTGGCCGGTTGCATCGCGCACCGCGGACAGCAGTTCGTTCAGCTTCTTCGCGCGGCTCGCAGTCAGTCGTGCCGTGAGGAGCGAGATCAGGCGATCGCCGCGGGGATCACCGTCGGGGTACGCGCCTGCATCGAAGCCATCGAGTGGAGCTCCCGAGGCAAGGCGCTCTTGTACCCAGCGCGCGGGCGACTTCGACTCGCGCGCTGATCGCCAGAGTCGCTCGGCCCCGTCGCAGGCCGCGGCGTGACGAACACCGGTCGCGGTGGCGAGGGCGGCGATCAACGCTTCGGGCCAACGCACCCCGGCGCTGGCGGCCACGCGTGCTGCGAACGTCGAGGCGTTGAGTTCGTGATCGGCGATCAGCACGAGGCCGGCGTCGAGCAGCGCGAGGTCGCGGCTCGAGAGTGCCGAGCCCTTCAGCGATGCGCCGAGCGCACCCGCGATGGTGGGCTGCTTCTCGGCGAGCACTTCGTGAGGGCCGGCTGCACACGCGAGTCTGCGAACCACCGCCGCCGCTTGCTCGATGCGCGTCTCATGGAGCGTGGCCGTGAGCTGCACCATCACCTCGAGTAACGCCTGCAGGGAAGGGCGCGGCGTCTTCGAGGCCACTCGTGGAGAGATCGCCTGCCAATCGACCGGGCGTTGCCAGAGCAGCTCGGCGACCGACTCGAAGGGCGAGCCCACCAGGTCGATCGCCCGCTTGCCCCGATAGACGGGACCCCGCGGCGTGATCCGGGTGATCGATGAGTCGAGCACTGGCTCTCCCCATCGGAGCGCCGCCGACGCGACCGCTGCATGACCGGCTCGTGCAGCCGCCTTCACACGCAGGGTCTCTACGATCGCCCGGGAATACCGCGCGCGTTTGCCGGGTCCCTGAGAGGTGCCGCCCAGCAGCCCCCGGCTCGCGTACGCGTACACGGTGGCGGTGCGTACGCCGAGGATCTCTGCCGCCTCGGCCGCGGTGACGAACTCAGAACGTTGATCGCTCAATCCACGTTGGCCGGGCACGCGACGAGCGTACTCATCGGGTCTCACCGAAAGGAGCATCACGTGAAGGAAGCCAAAGCCTCAGGACTCGAAGGTGTCGTCGCCGCGTTGACCGCGCTGTCTCATGTGGATGGAGAGAAGGGCGAGTTGATCATTGCGGGCGCCCGTGTGGAGACGCTCGCGGGCAGCCAGCGCTTCGAGCAGGTCTGCGCGACGTTGTGGCGGGTGCCGGAAGTCGACCTGGGTCCCGCGCGGGTGTGGGCCGCGGGCAGGCTCTCGTCATTGGGCCAGGCACTCGAGCAGCCGAACGGGATGGACGCGCTTCGGGCGGCGGTCGCTCAGTTGCCTTCCGACATCGACGCGCTGAAGGTCACCGGAGCCGTCTCGGTGTTCGGTGCGGCCTGGGCGCGCAGGCGTCAGGGGCTGCAGGCCATCGCTCCGGATGCGCGGCTCACGCACGCCGCGGACACGCTGCGAATGGTGACGGGTGTCGTTGCAGACCAGTCACTCGTCGACGCGCTCGACACCTATCTCGTCGTGGTGATCGATCACGGCATGAACGCGTCGACCTTCACTGCGCGGGTGATCGCTTCCACGCAGTCTGATCTGGTCTCGTCGGTGACCGGTGCGATTGGTGCGCTCAAGGGGCCGTTGCACGGTGGGGCGCCGGGGCCGGTGCTCGACATGCTCGATGCGGTCGAGGTGCCGGAGCAGGCGACTGCCTGGCTCGAGCAGGAGATCGCCGCGGGGCGGCGCATCATGGGCATGGGGCACCGCATCTACCGGGTGCGTGATCCCCGCGCGTCGGTGCTGGAGACCGCGGTCGAGCGGCTCGAGCGCGCGGGTGTCACCAGCCGGCGGCTGGCTTTGGCTCGGGCCGTGGAGAGGGCTGCGACTCAGGTGCTCGCCAAGCGCTACCCGGATCGTGGACTGCAGGCGAACGTCGAGTTCTACACAGCCGTGTTGCTCGACACCGTTGGTTTGCCGCGGGAACTCTTCTCTCCGCTCTTCGCGATGGGAAGAATGGCGGGGTGGTGCGCGCACGTCGCAGAGCAGCGCGCGACTGGCCGGCTGATTCGCCCTGACTCCGAATACGTCGGCGCGATCCCCTCTCCCCTCGGGAGAGGGTCAGGGTGAGGGGCACTTGCCTGTAGTGTCCGACCGCGATGTTCATCCCTACCGGTTGGTCCGCCGCAGACGTCGAGCACGAGTTGATCGAACCGCCCACGCGCGCGTTCGTGAGCTTCCCCGAACTCGAAGTGGTGAACAGGCCTGACTGGGCTCAACTCACCTGCCAACTCTTTCCCGCGGGAGGCTTCAACGAGGTCTCGCGCGCGAAGCTCAGTGACGAGTCGGCCGATCGGATCATCGACGAGACGCTGGCGCACTACGCTGCCCGCAGCCTCACGTTCCGGTGGTCGGTGATGCCGGGCTCGACTCCGGGCGATCTGGCTTTACGTCTCGCGGCGCGCGGCCTGGTCTCGACTGAGATCGCAGGCATGGCGTGCTCGACAGCGCTCGAACACCCACCCTTCCGCCATGATTCGACTGTAGTCGTCGAGCCGTCCGGCGCCGATCTCCTGCACGGTCACACCGGGGCTGGGTGGGTGTTCGAGCGCTGTCG
>JANODF010000302.1:0-4203 GCA_031412555.1 Archangium sp.
TAAGGGCGACTTGCTACTGGTCGAGGGCCGCGAACTCGGCCGTTGCGCGATTTGGGATGGCGACGATCACGTCGTCGCCTTTCAGAAAGCCCTGCATCGCTTGCGACCGTTGAACCCGTCTGAGCACACGCGCTTCTTCTATTACATAATGGTGTTCGCCAACCGAGTCGGGGTGTTTTTCGCCGATCAGTCCCCGGCCGAGATTCCGCACCTCACGGGTGAACAACTCAGACAGCATCGGTTTCCCAAACCACCGTTTATTGAGCAGGCAGTCATTGCCGAATTTCTTGATCGGAAAACGGCGGCACTCGACGCCCTCGTTGTTGAAGCTCTCCGCGCTATCGAGCTTCTTCAAGAGCGACGGGCTGCGCTGATCTCGGCAGCAGTGACTGGCCAGATCGACGTCCGACCCGAGTCGATGAGGTCTGCTGCATGAAGGCCACCCCCAAGACCATCCAGATCTTTCTGCCAAGCGGCGATCCACGCGGCATTCGTATCGCCGAGATAACGACGCGCATCGTGCAGGTGATCGAAGTTCCACGGAGCCTGCTGCAGGACTTCCTCAAGATGCCCGAGAGCGAACAGGTCGCCGTCTACTTCCTGTTCGGCGACGAGGATCAGGGTGGCGACCCGATGGTCTACATCGGGCAGACCGGTGACCTCCGGGCGCGCCTGACGAAGCACAACAAGGACAAGGATTTCTGGCAGCGCGCACTGGTTTTGATCTCGCGCACCAACAGCCTCACCCAGACTCACACGCTGTTTCTGGAATCGCACTGCATCCAGGCGACGCGCGCTGCAGGCCGCTACGCCGACGACAACAACACCATCGGCTCCCGACCGCACACGCCGGCCCCGCTGGAGGCCGACTGCATGGAGATCTTCGAGACCGGCAGCACGCTCCTGGCGACGCTCGGCTACCCCGTGTTCGACCCGCTCACCGAAAAGCGCCCGTCCGGCGATGAACAGCAGATGTTCCATTGCACGGTGACGGGCATCAACGGCAAAGGCCTCTACACTCCAGAAGGCTTCGTCGTGCTCAAAGGATCTCGAGGCAAGCGGGCCAACGTGCCGAGCTTCAGCGATTCGAACACCCGGTTCCGGCTGCGACTCGTCGAGAGCGGCGTCGTGAAGGAACTCGGCGATGCCATCGAGTTCACCAAGGATCACCTTTTCGGTTCTCCGAGCATGGCGGCCATGGCGCTCCTGGGGCGCACCTCCAACGGCTGGAAAGAGTGGAAGAGCGAAGACGGGGCCACGCTCGATGAGTTGAAGCGCCCGTCTCCGGACGACCTCAGGCCAAAGGCTTGACCCGCCCCCGTCCTGTGGTCAGGTGATTCACAATGCTTCACGCCCTCAATCTGAAGAACGTTGGGCCAGGGAACGAGACGCAGCTCGAGTTCGCCTCGCGCCTCAACCTCTTCACCGGCGACAACGGTCTGGGGAAGAGCTTCCTGCTCGACGTGGCGTGGTGGGCGCTCACCCGCAAGTGGCCCCACGAGCTCAACCCCGCCCTGACCAGCGGCTTTCCTGCCCGCCCCACCAACCCGAAGAAGCCGGCCTCGATCTCCTTCCGACTCGAGTCGAAGGTCAAAGAGGTCTCCTACGCCTCGACCTACGTGCCACGAGACGAAGCGTGGACGGGCAAGGCTGGCCGGCCATGGAACCCAGGCCTCGTCATCTACGGCCATGCCGATGGCGGCTTCTCCGTGTGGGACCCAGCGCGCAACTATTGGCGCAAGAAGGGCAACATCGACGTTCAGGACCGGCCCGCGGGCTACGTGCTCACGCCTGCAAACGTCTGGGAAGGGCTCACACTCGAGGTCGACGGCCGTAAGAGCGTCGTGTGCAACGGACTGCTGGCCGACTGGGCGGGCTGGATACGTGAGGGCGGTGACAACGCCGCCTCGATGGCGACCGCGCTCGCGCATCTCACCGCGGGTGACGAACTCTCTGTCGGCCCGCTGGTGCGACTTTCGGTCGACGACGTGCGCGACATCCCGTCCATCAAGACGCCTTACGGTCACACCGTGCCTGTCCTGCACGCGTCGTCCGGTGTCCGGCGCGTGCTCGGCCTCGCGTACATGCTCATCTGGTCCTGGAATGAGCACGCGCGCGCCGCGGAACTCCTCGGAGAGGAAAGCACTCGCCAGGTGGTGCTGCTCTTCGACGAGATCGAGAGCCATCTGCACCCCCGCTGGCAGCGCACCATTCTCAATTCGCTACTCACCGTCGCCGAGGCGCTCCACGAGACGGCTCAGGTTCAGCTGCTGACCGCGACCCACTCGCCGCTCATTCTTGCTTCCGCCGAGCCGCTGTTCGACGACACGCAGGACGCTTGGTTCGACCTGGACCTCGAGGACGGTGAGGTGCAGCTCCGACGCCGTCCCTTCGTGCGCCATGGCGAGGTCTCGAACTGGCTCACCAGCAACGCCTTCGATCTCGCGACGGCCCGCTCCCGCGAAGCCGAGGAGGCCGTCACGGCGGCACAGCAACTTCTGGCCGATGGCACAGCCGAACTCTCCAAGCTGAATGCCGCCGACCGCGCGCTTCGCCGTCAGCTCTCCGACGTCGACCCGTTCTGGGTCCGTTGGAGCGCGCACGTCGAAACGCAACGCGCCAGCTCGCGAGGCAGGCCGCGCGGATGATCCGAGTGAAGCGCGCACGGGAGCCACGCACCTTCGACAAGGACGTGCGGCAACCTGGGCTTTCTGCCATCGACGAACTCATCGGCAAGACGCCGCGCCTTCGCAGGCCAGGCCGACCTCGGTTGCCTATCGCGAGTCGACGGTCGGACATTCCTTCCGACAGTTTCCCCACGTTCTGGCGCAGAGCCATTCCCGAACTGCGGGATGCCTATGGCGGCCTGTGCGCCTACCTCGCGCTCTTCATCGAGCCGGGTACCGGAGTGTCGACGGTCGATCACTTCATTGCGAAGTCGAAGGACTGGCGCCACGTCTACGAGTGGTCGAACTATCGACTGTGCGCCGGCGTCATCAACGGCACCAAGGGCGATCGATCGCTTCTCGACCCGTTTGACGTTCGGCCGGGCTGGTTCGGGCTGGAGTTCGTCAGCTTCCGGGTCATCGTAGGACCCGGCGCTCCCGCCGCTCGCAAGCCGGCCATTCTCGCGACAATTCGCGACAGCGGCATCAACGCTCGCGAGTGCTGCGAACTTCGAGAGCAGTACGTGACGGCGTTCGAGACGCGCGACATCACGCTCGCCTACCTCGAGCGCCGTGCTCCCTTCGTGGTGAGCGAGATGCGTCGTGTGGGGCGGATCGTCTGAAAGGGGCGCGGTGGTGAGTCTGCACAAGGAAATCAGTTTCGAGGATGAGATCTGCGTCTGGCTCGGCTCGCATGGCTGGCTCTCTCAGAAGGAAGACGCAAAGGCCTACGATCGCGCCCGCGCTCTCTTCCCCGCAGACGTCGTCGCCTGGGTGCAAGAGACCCAGCCCGACAAGTGGAAGACGCTGACCAAGAACCACGGCAGCAAAGCCGAAGAGACGCTGCTCGATCGGCTCCGCGCGCAGCTCGACCAGCGCGGAACTCTCGACGTGCTCCGGCAGGGCATCGAGCTGATGGGGTTGAAAGACCGGCTCAAGCTCGCCGAGTTCAAGCCCGCTCTCGAGGCGAACCCGGACATCACCGCTCGGTACAAAGCCAACAGGCTTCGCGCTGTGCGGCAGGTGCACTATTCGCTGCACAACGAGAACTCGATCGACCTGGTGCTCTTTCTCAACGGTGTGCCCGTCGCCACCGTCGAGCTGAAGACCGACTTCACCCAGAGCATCACCGACGCCGTCGATCAGTACCGTTTCGATCGGCTCCCGCGCCCCAAAGGGCGGGCCCCGGAGCCGCTGCTCAGCTTCCCCCGCGGCGCCCTGGTGCACTTCGCCGTCAGCACCAGCGAAGTCCACATGGTGACGAAGCTCGAAGGCCCTGACACGGTCTTCTTACCCTTCAACAAGGGCGACGACGGAGGCGCCGGCAACCCGCTCGGTCAAGGCAACCGCACGGCGTACCTCTGGGAAGAGGTGTTGGCGCCCGAGAGCTGGCTGGAGATCATCGGCCGCTACCTCATCGGGAAACGCGACGAGAAGAAGCAGGTCGAACGGATCATCTTCCCGCGCTTTCACCAACTCGACGTCACGCGAAAGCTGCAGGCCGCCGTGCTCACCGACGGAGCCGGTGGTCGCTACC
>JANODF010000303.1:0-4132 GCA_031412555.1 Archangium sp.
GCACGTCGATGTTCTCGAAGGGCTTGGTGAGGTAGTCGTAAGCGCCGACCTTCACCGCTTGCACCGCGGTCTCCACGGTGGCGAAGGCGGTCATCATGATCACCTCGACGTCGGGCCGGGTCTGCTTGATGGCCTTCAGCAGATCCATGCCCGAGAGGTGGGGCATGTTGATGTCCAGGCACGCGACGTCGATGGAGGGATCCTTCACCGCCGACAGGCCTTCCACCGCGTCGTCGATCGCGACCACCTGATAGCCCTCGCGAGAGAGAATTTCGGAGACCGCGCGGAGGACGATCTTGTCGTCGTCGACGACGAGCACTTTGGCTTTGCGGGTCTGGGCGGGGATGAGCGAGGTCATTGCGGGTTCACCTTGGTTGGGGACGGGTCACCCATCAGCAAGGGTGCGGCCAACCCCTGAGTCAGTCGAACCGGCTGATCTCGCACAGGTTTTTGAAGACCTCGAAAAACACCGGGAGGTCAGGCCCGACTCTGCCCTGTGTTTCGGGGTGTTCCTGACCCAGGGCGAATCGCGGTCCGTTGCCCACCGGCGGCAGGCCCCCTCTTCTGGTACGACCTCGCGCGGTTTGGGCACGGCGGCGGCGGGCGGACTGGGGGGCTTGATGACACAGGGAAGTCAGCGACGGGGCCGGGTTCTGGTCATCGACGACGAGCGGGCGGTCGCGGTGGCGATCCAGCGTACGCTTCACAAGCTGCACGAAGTCGTCATCTGCACGTCATCGCCCGAGGCGCTCCAGCGGTTGATCGGCGGAGAGGCCTTCGACGCGATCATCTGTGACCTGATGATGCCGCAGCTGACCGGGATGGAGGTTCACGCCGAGCTCGAGAAGGTCATGCCGGAGCTGGCCCGGCGGATGATCTTCCTCACCGGCGGTGCGTTCACCGCGGAAGCGCGCGCGTTCCTCGATGACGCCTCCCACGTGCACATCGAGAAGCCCTTCGATGCCCAACAGCTCAGGGCCCTGGTCAACGACCGGGTCAGGTGAGCTCGGCGTTGACGCGGCCCTGCCACAAGCCACCCGCGGCGACGATCTTCAGCAGGTCATGCAGGGGGCGCGGGTTGAGCCCGAAGAAGGTGACTCGATCGCCGCGCAAACTCGCAGCGAAGGCGATCTTCACCAGGTCGTCGGTCGGGCGGTGACCCGCCTCCACCCGCAAACCATCGCCCACTGCAGCGCGCGTCACCAATTCTTCAGTCGAACCCGTCTCGATGATCATGCATCCCTCCATGTGAAGAGGGAAAAGAGTATTGGGGAGGAACTTCGCTCGTCACGTGCTCGGCGCGACGCGGACGACTCGGTAACGGTGAGCGCCCAGGGAGCGGAACGAGTCGTAACGTTCTGGCCACCCCGGGGCTGAATGTCTCAGAGGAAGCCCATGAAGCTGGTTGGAGTCGACGGTTGTAAGAGCGGCTGGGTCGCAGCGGAATCGAACGAGACGCTCTCCCGGGTCACGTTTCGGGTTCACCCGACCTTCGTTTCACTCCTCGAGTCGTACGAAGCCTCGCCCACGATTCTCGTCATCGACGTGCCCATCGGGTTGATGGAAGACGACGCACGGGCGTGCGACCGGGCCGCGCGGGAAAAACTCGGCAGCCCTCGCCGCAACAGCGTGTTCTCGGCTCCGTGCCGAGCGGTGCTGAAGGCGAAGTCGTATGAAGAGGCGTGCGAGCGGAACCTTCGTGCACGCGGCAAGTCACTCTCGCGGCAGTCGTACGGGATCCTGCCGAAGATCCTCGAGGTCGACCGCGCCTTGTCGGGTGGCGACTTCGAGTGGATTCACGAGGGGCACCCTGAAGTCTCCTTCGCCGTGCTGACCGATGAAGGCCGCGGCCTGCTTCACGCGAAGAAGACGGCCGCCGGCGAACGCGAGCGCCTGGCTTTGCTGCCCGGAGTTCTGGGCCGCACCAGGCCCGACGAAGAACGGAAGAAGCTCTCACCTGCGAAAGTCGGCAGAGACGACCTCATCGACGCGCTGGCCTGTCTCAGCACCGCCCACCGGATCTTCCGCAAGAAGGCGTTGATGTTGCCGGCCGCGCCCCCCGTGAAGGACAAGCAGGGCCTGCGCATGGCGATCGTGGCGTGAGGCTCGCGCCGCACCTTCAAGAGCGTTACGCCGTCAGCATGGCGACCCCCCAGAGCAATCTCGAGCTGCGCTCCACCGTTCACGCAGACGGCCGGCTGCAGCTGAACCTGGTGTCCGTGCCCGTGCCTCAGCTCGGAGAAGACGAGGTGTTGGTGAAGATCACCGCCACGCCCATCAATCCGTCCGACCTCGGCCTGCTGCTGGGGCCTGCAGATCCAGCCTCGCTGACCGCCAGTGGCACGGCCGAACATCCGGTGCTCACCGGCACGATTCACCCGAAGGTGCTGCCTTCGCTCGCCGCGCGCGTGGGCGTTTCGATGGCCGTGGGCAATGAAGGCGCCGGTGAAGTGGTGGCCGCGGGCCCCTCGCTGCGCGCGCAGGCGCTGTTGGGGAAGAAGGTCGCCACGCTGGGACACTCGATGTACGCGCAGTACCGCGCCGTGCCGGTCGATGCGCTGATGGTGTTGCCCGAGGGCATCACCGCCGCCGAAGGCGCTTCCGCGTTCGTCAATCCGCTCACCGCGCTGGGCATGGTCGAGACGATGCGCCTCGAGGGGCATCACGCGTTGGTGCACACCGCTGCGGCCTCCAGCCTGGGGCAGATGTTGGTGCGGCTCTGCCTCGAGGAGCGCGTGCCCCTGGTGAACGTGGTGCGGAAGCCCGACCAAGCGGGGTTGCTGCGTGAACTGGGCGCCACACATGTCTGCGATTCGAGCTCGCCGGAGTTCGCGACGCAGCTGCTCGAGGCGATCGACGCCACCGGTGCGACGCTCGGCTTCGATGCGATCGGTGGTGGCCCGCTCGCAGGTCAGATCCTCGCGGCGATGGAGAAGTCGCTCAGCAAGAAGGCCAACCGCTACAGCCGCTACGGGAGCGCGACGCACAAGCAGGTCTACCTCTACGGCGCGCTCGACCTCAGCCCCACCACCCTGCCCCGTACGCTGGGCATGGCCTGGGGTGTGAGCGGTTGGTTGGTGATGCACTTCCTCGCGCGCATCGGTGGTGACGCCGCGGCCCGGCTGAAGACGCGCGTCGCCGCGGGGTTGAAGACCACCTTCGCCACGCAGTTCGCGAAGGAGATCTCGCTGGCCGAGGTGCTCGACGCCGACATCGCGCGCACCTACTCGCAGCGCGCCACGGGGGCGAAGTACCTGATCAACCCCAACCGCTGAGTTCGCTCAGGGGTCGCGGCCCGCGAGCCACTCATCTTGAAGGCGCCGGAGCGCATCGACGGCTTCGTCCAGACGCCAGGGCTTCAGCAACACCTCGCGCACGCCGAGCCGGGCGCGGGCCTGTGCATCGACGAAGGCCCCTGTGGAGACGATGATCGGCATGTCGGGGCAGATCTCACGGAGGGCCGAGATGAAGTCCTGCCCCTTCATCTCCGGCATGGTCAGGTCGGTGAGCACCACGTCGAAGTCATTCGGCCCCGCACGCACCGCAGCGAGGGCTTCATGCGGAGACGAGAAGGCGGTGACGGTGAAACCCCGCGTCTCCAGCAGCCTCGCGACGGCGTCGGCCAGTCGAGGGTCGTCATCCACGATCATGAGGTGACGCATCTCTCGCGTTCGCGAAAACCGGGGAGCCTCGCGATGGTTGAAGCTGGGCATGGGCTCCACATTGACGAGCGAATGCGCTCCTCTCAACTGGTCGGGTGATGGAATTACCGGGCGGTAACCCCGCGAGAGCTCGACCGTTACGAGTCTGAACCCTCGTCCTCGATGGCACGCCTCACTGAGTCATCAGCCGCGAGCAGGTGAGGCCCATGTTCCGCATCGGGGCGAAGGCGTTGAAGGTCGAGCTGATGCAAATGACGTCGATGCCGCGCTGCCCATTCTGAGTGACGGGCAAGACCGAGTAGACCGCGATGCCCGCGTTGCTGCAGGTGCCCGTCCAGCCGAGCGGGTACATGCCCCCCGAGCAGAAGCAGGGGCCGACCGCGCAGGAGACGGTCGTCGCGCCGACGTTGAGTTTGCTCGGCGCGACGACGACCTGACCCGTGCCCGTGGGGACGCGAAAGAGATCCTGG
>JANODF010000304.1:0-23218 GCA_031412555.1 Archangium sp.
GACGGGCTCCTCAAGCGGGTCGAACACCTCAACCCTCAGGAGATCGATGACCTCCCCCACGGGCTCATTCAGCTCGACCGGGTGGGCAAGATTCTCAAGTTCAACAAGACCGAAGCGTCACTCGCGCGGATCAACCAGGGCCGCCAGCTGGGCCGGAACTTCTTCGAAGACGTGGCGCCCTGCACGAAGGTCAAAGAGTTTCAGGGCCGCTTCCTCGAAGGCATTCGCCGGCGCGAGCTGTACGAGACCTTCGGGTTCGTCTTCAACTTCGCTCACGGGCCCAGGACGGTGGCCATCACCCTGTTCTATTCGCAGGGCACCGACTCGGTCTGGGTGCTCGTGTCGCAAGCAGGGGCCTCTTGATGCGGTAGCCTGCGCGGCGTGGTGATCAAGCCGTTCCAGGCCGCTCTGGTGGAAGTGCAGGCGGGCCGTCAATCGGCCGAGTCGTTGCTGCCGCTCGTGTACGCCGACATGAAGCGGTTGGCCGCGGCCAGCTTGCGGCGCTTGCCTGCCGGGCAGACGTTGCAGCCCACGGTGTTGGTGCATGAGACCTGGCTCAAGCTGGTCGGTGAAGAAGATCCTGGCTGGGAAGGCCGGCGGCACTTTTTTGGCGCGGCCGCTCGCGCCATGCGGGAGTTGATCGTCGATCACCAGCGAAGGAAGGGCGCCAACAAGCGGCTTGCTCCGGGCGGGGTGGCGGAGCTCGACAGTGAACTGCAGCCGGCTGCGGTGCTGCCTGAGATGACCGATGTGCTGGCGGTCGACGCGGCGCTCGTGAAGCTCGAGGGGGAGAACGCGGAGGCGGCTGAGGTGGTGGTGTTGTCGTTTTATGGCGGGTTGTCGCTGCCTGAGATCGCTGAGTTGAAGCAGGTGGGATTGCGCACCGTGGAGCGGCGGTGGCAGTTTGCCCGAGCGTGGTTGGTGGATGCTCTTGGGGGCGCTGATGTTCGGCCCTCACCCTGACCCTCTCCCGAAGGGAGAGGGGAACACGATTGAAGATGTCTTCAACTCTGCTCTCGATCTGCCTTCGAGCGAACGTGCGGCCTTTCTCGGGCGGCTTGAGGCACCGCTGCGTGCGAAGGTCGAACGGCTGCTGCGCGCCCACGAGGCGGTGCCTGATCAGTTCCTCGTCAAGCCCGCGTTCGATCCGTATCCGCCCGGATCCCGGCTCGGGCGATACGTCATCGAACGTGAACTCGGTCGCGGCGGCATGGGTGTCGTCTTCGCTGCACACGATGAGGCGTTGCATCGCCGCGTCGCGCTCAAGTTGGTTCACCCGGATCGTGGCATCGCCGACGCCCGCCAGCGCCTCGAACTCGAAGCGCGCGCCCTCGCGAAGGTGCAGCACCCCAACGTCGTCGCCGTGCACGACGTCGGTGATGCGAACGGTGAACTCTTCATCGCCATGGAGCTCATCGACGGTCAGCCGCTCTCCACCTGGGCTCACGGCCGTCCCTGGCGCGAAGTGCTCGAGGCGCTGCGGGATGCGGGGCGTGGACTTGCTCAAGCCCACGACGCGGGTGTGCTGCACCGTGACTTCAAGCCCGCCAACGTGCTCATCGACGCGGCCGGTCGTGCGCGTGTGGCCGATTTCGGGCTCGCGGGTACGCCCGGCTTCATGGCGCCCGAGCTGCTCGCCGGTGCACCAGCGACTGAAGCGAGCGATGTGTATGCGTACTGCCGTTCACTCGAACGGCTGCTGCCGCATGCGCCGGGGTGGCTCGCGCCGATGATTCAGCGTGGGCTCGCGGAGGATCCGGCTCAACGGTGGGGACGGATGGCGTCGTTGCTGCTCGCCATCGACTTCGAGCTCGGCGTCGATCCGCACACCGATGTGCGGCCGGCGAGCAGGCAACGCACGTGGTTCTTCGGGTTGCTCGCGGTGGTCACGCTGCTCGTGCCGGTGTTGTTGGTCGGGGGCAAGTACCCGCTGCGCACCACGGGCGATGCGGTGCGCATCTCGGCCACCGTGTTCGCTGCGCTGGTGGTGGGCCTCGCGCTCTTCTGGGCGCGCATCCGGCACAGCCCGTACACGCGGCGCGGGGCGATGGGCCTGGTCTCGATCGTCGGCGGCATGCTGGTGCATCGCGTGTTGATGCTCGGGCTCGAGGTGCAGCTGCCGGTGCTGTTGTCGGTCGACCTGTTGCTCTTCGCTTCGTTCAGCGCAGCGATGGGTCTGTTCTGGGCGCGGCGGTATTGGTGGATCAGTGGCGTGTGCGTGGCGGGCAGTGCGGCGATTGCGCTCGCTCCGGAGTGGGCTCAGGCCGTGTTCGGCGTGACCACCCTGGCCATGTTGCCGCTCGGATACGTGTTCTGGGGGCGCGGCAAAAGGCCTTGAGGAAGGCGGCGGTTCGAGTGCGTCCACCACGCCCTCGTGAGCTTGCCCAGGGCTTCGGACACCGCGAGTCCACCCCGCTGCGCCTCGAAGTGAGGGGCACGCGTCGTTCAGGCCCCTTCGATCCGCCAACGAAACCGACCGTTTCCCCAGTGCTTCTTTCTCCGTGGCGGGGTTCCCCACCGAATTCCGGATGAAGAGACATGAGCGCACTTCGCATCGCCATCATCGGAGCCGGAATCGGTGGTCTCACCCTCGCCGTCGCCCTCAAGCGCCGGGGAATTCAGGCCACCCTCTACGAAGCCGCCCCCAAACTCGAGGTCGCCGGCGCGGGTATCTGGCTGGGCGCCAACGCCATGAAGGTGATGGAGCGCCTCGAGCTCTCCGACGCGCTCAACGCCGCCGGTGTGCCGCTCACCCGCATCGAGCTCGCTGATCAATCCACCGTGCTCTCCACCGTGGAACTCGAGCGGATCCGCGCACGCGTGGGCCAGACCACCGTCTCCATCATGCGCAGCGAACTGCAACGTGTGCTGGTGGCCGCGCTCGATCCTGGCGCCATCGTCACCGGCAAACGCGCCGCTTCGGTCGAGCCGCGCGGGTCGATCCGCTTCACCGATGGCACCGAGGTGCAGGCCGACGTGGTGGTCGGCGCCGATGGACTCCGGTCTGCGGTACGCCAGGCCATCGAGCCTTCCGCGCTGCGCTACTCCGGGCAGACCTGCTACCGCGGCATCGCAGAGCTGGAGCTGCCGAAAGAACTCCACGCCGTGTGCCGCGAGACGTGGGGCGGCGCGCACCGCTTCGGGTACTCCGCCGTCGACGGCTCGCACGTGTACTGGTTCGCCGTGATCAGCGCTCCCGCCGGCGGCACCGATGCAGGCGCGAAGAAGCCGGTGCTCCTGGAGCGCTACGCGAAGTTCCCCGGCGTCGTGCCGAACATCATCGACGCCACGCGCGAAGAAGCGATCAGCCGGCTCGACATCCACGACTTGAAGCCGCTGCAGCGCTGGTGGCGCGAGGCGTGTGTGCTGCTCGGTGATGCGGCCCACGCGATGACGCCCAACCTCGGCCAGGGCGGAGGTCAGGCCATCGAAGACGCGTGGGCGCTGGCCCGGCACCTCGCTGCGCCGGTCGCCACCTCGAAGGCCTTCTCGAACTATCAGGACGAGCGCATGAAACGCGCTCAGCACATCGTGAAAGTCGCCTGGACCATCGGCCAGACCGCGCACTGGACCAACCCGGTCGCGCGGGCGTTGCGAAATGTGGCGATGCGGGTCACCCCGCAGTCGGTGGCCGAGCGGAACACCGATGAGATCTATGCGTATGTGCCGCCGGGGTGATCAAGGCGACGCAGGCACCCGAGCGATCGCTTCTTCCACCGTGCGGAACGCCGCCGGGTCTCGCCGGTCGAACCCGCCCAGGTAGTAGGACATGTACGCGTCGGCGAATCGTTCGGTCACCGGCCCGCGTGGATCGGAACCATCGGTGTGGCTGCCGCCGTAGCGCACGTTGCCCAGGTCGTCCTGCGTCATGCCCCGCGTCAGCTCGTAGCGCGCGTCGACCGCGTGGCCGGTCTCGTGGAGCACGGTGTTCGACACGTGGCTCTCCATCACCTCTTCCCGGTTGAGGCTCTCGCGCGAGAACTCGAGCCTCGGCAGGTTGCGCCAACCATCCGCCGTGTACCCAGCGGCGATGCCCGGAGCGCCGCGCTCATAGTGACGAATGGCCGACTCCGGTAGCCACGCGCCACCACTGTCTGCGCTGCCGTGACCGATGGTGTCGGCCACCACGATGCGCGGGATCGCGCGCAGGTGCTCCGGCGGCAGGCGCTCGAGCGTGTGCGTGATGGTCTGCAGCTCACCGGCTGAAGCGCCGAACACGTCGATGGGCACGCCGTTGACGGTCACACGATCCGGCGTGGTGGTGTTGAGCACGGTCAACGCATCGGCACGCAGCCGCGGAGGAATGGCTGCCTCACGAATGGCCGCGGTTTGTGCGGCCGGCTCCGATTCGCGGAAGGCGCGGTTGTTGGCCAGGTGGGTGAGCGAGCGGGTGGTGCGCCGGTCGGGGTGACGGGAGAACACGTCGAGCATCTCCGCCTGACGCTCGGGCGCTAGCTGGCCGAAGCCGCGCGCGGTGACCAACTGCGTGAGGTTGGTCACCTCGGCACGGGAGGCGCCCGTCTCAATGCCGTGAATGCGCGCGCGGGTGGTCTCGGGGAGCGCCTGCACTTCGGGGCGGCGCTCCAGCCGGCTCAACGGGCGCGACGAGGTGCCCGCGGGCTCGAAGGCGTCGACCTCGCGGCGGGCCATCTCGGGCGGCGGGGTGCGGCTGCCCTCGGGCGCACGAGGCGGAGGAGGCGGCGAGCGAACGACGGGGGGACGGGTTCTGGAGATGGGAGGCGACATGCAGCCTCGAGGAGCACGCGGCGTGCCTCGGGGAACCTTCTGAAAGTGCGAGCGGCCACGCCGTGGTGTGACCTGCGTGTTCACAGTGATGGTGGCCTGCGGGGCGACAGCGATCGCTTTCTCGACGTGCGTTCTCTTCTCGTCACGGGGTTGCTCAGCGCGTCGGCCGTCTTCGCGGGCGGCGCTCGCCTCGTTCAAGACCGCGTGGTGAAACTGCCCGCGGGTGCAGTGATGAACGCACCGGCTGCAATGGCGGCGAGCGCGCGATTTCGAAGCGGTGGACGGAGACCCAGCGGGTGTCCGTCAAAGGGGAAGGGATGGTGCTGTCGGAGGCGAAGCGGCAGGTGAGCGAGAATGTTCCGTGCGTCGCTGGTGGATCAGAGCGTGACTAACGAGACCCTCACCCCGACCCTCTCCCAAAGGGAGAGGGAGAACAGGTCAGGGGCTGCAGAGCGAACGATCGACTCCGAAGCCGATGGTGATGCAGCGCGGCAGCGTGGCATTGCAGTCCACCGCGCTCGCGCACAAGGCGCTGCACACCATGCCCGCATCAGCCGAGTCGGTGCACAACGCGCTCAGACAGTCGGCTTCACCCGCGCAGCCTTCGCCCACCAGGCCTGCGCCTCGCGCTCCGGGGATGCAGTAGATGCGCAAGCCGCTCGTGTCCTCGGAGTGGCAGTAGAACCCCGGCCCGCAGTCGTCTGAAGAGAAGCAGGGACAGTCGGTCTTGGTGCTGCAACTTCCACCATCCCAGTAGCGGAAGAGCGAGCCACCGTCGGGGTACTGGGTGGGGCCCGCATCGATCGTCGAACCGCCTCCACCACCCGCACCACCACCCGTTCCGCCACCGGCGCCGCCCCCATCGACCGAGAGGGGATCGAGCTCGCACACGCCGCTGCTCCCGCACTTCGTGTGCGTGTAGCACTGCTGACAGACGGCGCCGCTCACTCCGCAGGCGTCTCGTTCGTTGCCCGGCAGGCATTTCCCCGTCGCATCGCAGCAGCCTTCGCAGCCGATGGCGCACGTCTCGATACGGGTGCACGCAGAGACGATCGACAGCACGACGAAGCCCAACACCATCCACCTGATCATGCGCGGTGTTTTGCACGAATCGGCGGCGTAGAGTTCACCAACATGCTCGCTCTTGTCCTCTCGCTCACGGTCCTCACTGCCACGCCCCGGGGTTTTCCCGCGGCTCACTCCATCGAGTTGCTCACCCAGGTCGAGAGCCGCTTGCCGAAGTGGCTCACCGGAGAAGGCGATCGCAAAGACCTGCTCGCCAACCCCAAAGAGCTCGAGAAGTTCATCGCCACCCTGGGCCCCAAAGGCGAGCAGCTCAAGACCATGGTCACCAACGCGGTGAACGATCAGGCCGAGCTGCCCGAGCTGAAGACCTTCACCGCGTCGAAGGTGCTCATTCAGTACGACGACCGGCAGGTGACCGTGAACTACTTCGACGGCACCGGGCATCGCTGCGTGGTGCCCTTGCTGGCGGTGGGTACGGAAGCCAAGCCGCGCTACCTGCTGCTCGATGGCCCGCGCACCGATGAACGCACCATTCAGGAAGTGCTCGAAGGCGGCCGGGCGAAGTCGATGATGGTGTTCGCCGAGAAGAAAGACGGCGCGTGGTCCACCGGCTCGATGCCCGCGCCGCCTCCGCCCGACTGCACGATGGTGCTCAAGAAGGCGCTCAAGACCATCTTCACTGCCGAGAAGGCGTACTTCGCCGAGCACGACGCGTACTCGAACTCGTTGACCAAGATCGGCGTCGACGCGAAGACGTTGGGCATCACCTCGGCCAAGGTGTCCGTCGCGGGCGCAGCGCCCCAGCAGACCTTCACCATCCAGGTCGGGCTCGACAGCGGCCTGATGAAGATGGACGACAAGGGCACCATGTCCGTCGTCGCCGACTGTGCGCATTGAACTCGGCCTGGCGTGTTGGCTGATCAGCGCCAGCGCGTGGGCCGCGGAGCCCCTGGTCGACGAGTTTCTCCCCCGCGTGGTGAAGGTGATGGGCCTGCCGATGACCCGCAAGGTCACCGTCAAGCGCGTCTCTCGTACAGAGGCCGAGCAGATTCTGAAGCGCGAGGTGGACGTGAAGGCGGCCGCGCGGTTGGGGGAGGCGTTGTTGGCCATCGGCCTGCTACCCGCCGGCACCAGGCTGGAGAACCTCGCGCCCGACTTCAACCAGCAGAACGTCGCCGGGTTCTACGACCTGCGCGAACACACCTTGTTCCTCATCGCTGATCAGTCCGACGAAGCGTTGCGGCCCATCATCGCGCACGAGCTCGCGCACGCCGTGCAGGACGCCAACGTGGATCTGCTCTCGAAGATGAAGGGCTCGGAAGACGCCACGCTCGCGTTCACCGCCGTGCTGGAGGGGCAGGCGCAGGCGACCGCGGCCCTGGTGATGGCGGGGTGGCTCGCGGATCACCACGTGGCGGTGGAGGGCATGGCGGGGCTGCTCTCCGATACGACCGCACTTTCGGCGGCCGAAGCGGCTGATCAGGCCCCGGTTCCCTGGTTGGGGTTGCAGCTGCGATTTCCCTACGTGGCGGGGCGGGCGTTGATCGAGGCGTCGGCCACTCCGGATGATCCGATCGCGCGCGGATTGTTGCAGAAGCCGCCCGCATCCACGGCCGAGGTGATGACGCCTTCGCGCACCGCCGCGCCCCTCGCGGGAGACCTGCAGCTGACCCGCCTCATTCCCGGCGCGAAAGCCTCCGTGGCCACCACGCTGGGGCGGGCCCAGCTCGAGCTGCTGGGTGATGGCCTGGGAGAAGGGTGGCGCGGTGACCGGCTGGAGTCCGTGTGCGTGGGCACCCGGCTGGTCACCGTGTGGAGCGTGGCCTTCGCGACCGAAGCCCAGGCGATCGCCTTTGCCGAGGTGGTGAAAGGCGAACGCGAGGGTGCGGTGGTGGCGTTGCTGGTGGGCACCCGAAACGAAGCGGTGAAGAACCGCGCGCTGCGGGCATTCGTCAGGTGAGACACGAAGCGCGACAATGCAGCGCGGCCGTGCCATGCCATCGGCTCCTTCACCCTTCCAGGAGTCACGTATGCAGACCCGGAGCCTGCTGTTCGCTGTGACCGCCCTCACCCTCGTCGCTTGCCAGGACGACATGACCACCGAGAAGGCCACCTGGGAGACCACCACCAAGGGGTGGGCGGCTCGCATCGAGAAGATGAAGAAGGGTCACGCCGAGCTCGCTGCGAAGGTGAAGGCCTTCACCGTGCCCGAGACCGAGCCCACCCTGGTGGAAGAGAAGGCCTCGCTCGACAAGGCCATCGCCACCGGCACCACCGCCATCACCACTGCCGAACACGAGATCGCCACCGCGACCAGCACCATCGAGGGGCTCATCGCGGGCGGGAAGAAGGTTCGGGTCGAGGTCGCGCTGGGCACCACCAAGAGCACCGTCGATGGTTCGCTCGCGCGCGCCGAGTCGATGGTGTCGTCGGCGAACTCCGCGCTCGAGACGCTGGTGCAGAAGGTCGCCGCAGCCAGGGCCACCGGTGAAGCGGTGAAGTCGCGCACCGATGCGTGGCTGACCGAAGTGAAGAAGAAGGGCGGGGCGCTGATGATCGAAGACCTGGTGTTCAACGGCGAGGCGATCGACGCGGTGAAGTCGAAGGTCGCGATGGACAGCCTGGTCGCGACGCTCAAGAGCTGCCCTGATCTGAAGGTCGAGCTCGCGGTCGTCGCGCGGGGCGAAGCGGCCGAGCTGGGCACCAAACGCGCTGAAGCGATCAAGACGCAGCTGACCACCCACGGCGTGGACGCGGCGACGCTGGCGAAGGTGGCCGGCAGCGTGGTGGCAGAAGGCGACGAGAAGGTGTCGCTCGCGGTCACCACGCCCTGCAAGTAACGATGGCCAACGCAAAGCTCGCAGCTCTTCTTCTGCTGAGTCTCACGCCCGGTTGCGCGAAGAAGCCGGATCAGGCCGACGCCAGGGGCGCTCTGACGGTCATGCGTTCGTTGTCCGACCCCGGCCTCGACGCAACCGGCGCGCTTCGCCTGCGCTACACGGGGTGCGCCGAGCTTCCCGGCTGTGCAGCAGGTTGCGTGGACGCACTCACGTTCTGCGCCACACCCGACTCCGACGAGCAGCAGCGCGGCGCCGTGCTCGCGAAGTGTTTCTCGGGGGTCGACAAGGCCGCGGCAGATCAGTGGTTCCGAGGGCACTTCGATCGGTTCGTCGATGCGTCGCGGCCGCTGCTGAGTGAGGCGGACCAGCGCGAGCTCGATGCAGCGCGGGCGAAGGTGAAGTAGCGCTGCGGCGACTGATCTCCACCATGTCCCATCCCATCGCCGAAAAGGCTTCCGCTGAGCTCGGTCGCGCCGCGACGCCAGCCAGGGTCATGCGCACCGTCGTCGAGTGGATCGAGCGCATGTGTCAGCTCGATGAGGGCATGCTCGACGGCCGTGTGCTGCCGCGTGCGGAGGTCGATGGGCTCTACTCCGAGCTGGTCGAACTCACGCGGGCGGCCTTCTTTCGCGCCGCCGCGGCCGACGCGATCGGTGCCGCGGTCGACAGGCTCGAGCAGTTGCCGGTCTATTGCAGGCCGAAGCGATGCGACCTCGCCGAGTGGGTGCGCACTGCCGAGGCGGCGCGCGCGCAGCCCCTCGCGCCAGCGCGCACCTCCGATGTCCTCGACCCCACGGTGCGCGCCCTCCTCGCGATGGTCGCCGCCAAGCCGGCGCGGCACCGGTTGCACGCGCCCGCATCGCCCGACGCGATCGCTCAGTGGGAAGTCGAGCACCGGCAGAAGCTCCCGAGCGACCTCGCGGCGCTCTATCGCGTGAGCGACGGCTTCTCGCTCTTTCTGGGCGACCTGCAGGTCGATGGTGTCGCAGTGAGAATGGTGCCGCTGCGCGAGCTCGAGCTCCATGCCCACCTGGTGGACGAACCTCGTCGCCGCTCGCGCGCCAAAACCGACCAGGCGCGGGCCGGATCGAATGAGCGGTTGTGCGTGTTCGATCTGGGCAACGGCGATTTCCTGTCCTGTCTTCCGTCGAGGTCCGGGCGCACCCTCTGGATCGACGACTGGCACGAGGTTCCCTCGCCGCTGCGGTTCGCGACGGTGGCTGAAGTGCTCGAGCACCTCATGAGCCCGGAGCGCATCGACGCCCAGGGTCGGTGGTACGCCGGCCTCGACTGACGACCTGCGGACTCAACCGTGCGGAGCTGGCGAGGGAACGTCGGTCGAGCTCGACGCAGGTACCGGCGGCCCGCGACGAGGCGGCACGACCACCAGCGGAGGCACGGGACAATTCGTGCACGGCCCCCGCAACGGAACCCGCAGCACCTGCCGCAGCTTCAAGAACGAGCTGGTGAGGTGATTGGCTTTCTTGAGCTTCTGCACCGAGCTGCCCATCTTGAGGGCGATGCCTCCGAGGGTGTCGCCCTTCACCACGCGGTAGAACGCGATGTTCTCGTCGGCGCGTTTGGGCATCAGCGGCGCGAGGCGATGAGCGAGCTCCTGTGCGCGTGGGTTGTAGAGCCGCACGTGAAAGTGGTCGCGGTGCTTGCGCGCGTGGTGGAACACCGAGCGGTTTCCCGCATGAAACAGCGAGTCGAGCCACGGCTTGTTCTCGCCGTGCGCGAGGGCGTAGTCGTAGAGCACCTTCTGCACGCGTCGATCGAGGAGGATGCCCTGCACGTCGCCGTGCATGAGGATGGCCTTGGCGAAGGCCCAGTTCATCGGCACGTCCATCACCTTCTCGCGCTCGACGACTCGGTACGGCTCGGGGCCCGGGTAGAAGAGGCCCACGTCGATGTCGCGGCCGTTCTGGTGGGTGATGTGTGGCGGGAGGTAGCCGCCCTCGGGGCCGCTGACCTGCCCCACGCGCACCGGAGCGCCGTCGGGGTACCAGGCGCGCACCTGCCGGGCCGCTCCGATGATGGCGTCGGCGGTCTCCTGGGTGGTCCAGCAGGATTCGGGGACCACGACGATCCACGCTTCGCCCTCGGGGAAGGGCATGGCGTTGATGATGCGGCCTTCTTCGACGAAGCCGATCGAGATGCTGCCAAGGGACTTCGGGTCGTTCACCCAGCGCTCGGCGAGCGCCTCGTCGGAGAGCTCGGTCGTGTAGTGGTAGCGCCCGTCGGTCGCCGCGACGATGACCTCCTTCTGTTCACCATCGTCGACCTCTTCTTCGTCGGCGAGCTCCTCGGCTGCATCGATTTCTTCGAACGCGAGCGCCGGCTCGCCCGCATCGACCACGCCTGCGTCTTCAGGCGGCGCGATCGGCTCGGGCGCCGGCGGCGGCGAGACGATCGCCATCGGAGCGGGCGCGGGTACGGGCTGAAGCGCGGCACAAGCCGAGAGCGCCAGCACGAGAGCTGGAATGAATCGCGACGACGTCACACGCGGGTCTTATCCTGATCAGGCTCGATCGAGGAGCAAGCGGCGACCGTGAGTCCCCTCTCCCTCTGGGAGAGGGTCAGGGTGAGGGTGCCACCTTCACCACTCGTGAGAGCGCGGGCGAAGAAGGATTGATCCTCGCTGGACGCCGGCAATGATCACACCGACCCTGCGCTCACCTGCGTCGCCAATGGTCCAGACCGGGTGTACCAATTCAGCGTCGACACCGAGGCCGTCGCCAGCTTCAAACTCACGGGGAGCTACGACGTCTCGCTCTCGCTCAACGGCCCCTCGTCGACCTGCCCCACGGCGCCCAGCCTCGCCTGTCAGGCCGTGCCGATCCCCTTCGCAGGGATCGGCGCCGAGGTCGCTGGGCAGCGGCTCGCACCGGGCACCTACTGGGTGTGGGCGGATGGGGCGGACGGCGGCGGCACGTACTCGCTGAGTGGCAGCGTGATGCCGATCCTCGATCCGCTCGGCGAGTCTTGCGCGTCACCGGTCGCGCTTACCTTCAGCGGAAACACGGCGACCGCGACCGGCAGCACCCGCGGCCGGGTCAACGACACCCGCACCCGCAACTGCGGAGGGGGCCGCCCCGACGTGGTCTACAGCTTCTCGCTCCCCAGCGCGGGCACCATCACGGCCGCGGTCACCAGCCAGACCACCCGCTACACCCCCGTCGTGTACGTGCGCAGCGACTGCTCCGGGGCCGAGCTGGCGTGCGTCAATCGAGGCACCCTCTCGGTCGCGCTCGACGCGGGCGCGTATTTCCTCTGGGTCGACGGGGTGCTCGACGGCGTCGACGGTGACTTCTCGCTCACCCTCACTAGTTGAGGCGTTCCTCGTCGCGGCCATTCATCCGAACCGGGTCGCGGAGAAGTGAGGACAGCGAGCTTGCGCGCCGCCGCACGGAGCAGCGCCGCCACCAGCAGCAGGCCCACCGCGACGGGCCCGTAAGCCAGCAGCACGAGCTCCCCATAGTGGCCGCCCATCAGGGCGAAGACGACCAGCACCAGCAGTGCCAGCCCCGCGGCGCCGCCGACGAACGGCCAGAGCATGAAGCACAGGATCAGCAGGAAGCGTTGCCCGCCGGCAGCCCACGAGTCGCTCATGGTGTGTAGTCGCTCGAGCCCCATTCCCTGGGTAGGCATGTAGGCTCATCCTCCCATGAACATCGTCATCGCCACCGACGGACACGAAGCGGCCAACCACGCCCTGAGCGAGGCGCTGCGTCTCTTGCCGATGTCTGCGCCCGACGCCCACGTCACCCTGGTCCGTGCTCGACCCTGAGCTGCGAACCGGAGGCAATGAAGACGCCCAGCGAGATCTCGACCTCGCGCGCGCGGCCATCGAGAAGGCGGGGGCACGCTGCTCGACCTCGCTGCGCCGCGGCAAGTTCGCCGAACAGATCGTCGCTGCCGGACATGATCTGAAAGCCGACATCATCGTGTTGGGCACCGAGAAGCGGTCGCGACTGACGCGCGCGCTGCTGGGCAGCGTGGCCGTCGAGGTGATGGCCAACTGGTCGGGCGCCGTGTTGATCGTCAAGCACGAGCACTGAACTACTTCACCAGGCGAAAGCCGACGCCCCGCACGGTCTTCAACTCGAAGCCCGCGGTCTCGGCCTTCAGCTTCTTCTTGAGCGAGCTGACGAAGTTGTCGACCGTATGCGTGTCGACCACCACGTCGCCCCACACCGCCTCGAGAATGTCGTCGCGCTTCACCACCGCATCCCCCGCGCGCAGCAGGCACACCAGCAGGTCGAACTCCTTGCGAGTGAGCTCGACCGCGCCTGCAGGGCCCGTGACGGTGCGCCGCGTCTCGTCGACCTGGTAGTGCCCCAGCGTGTGCGTCGTGCTGACCGCTCCTCCGCGGCGGGCGAGTGCCGCCACCCGAGCGAGCAGCTCTCGCAGCCGGTACGGCTTGGCCAGATAGTCGTCGGCCCCCGCCTCGAAGCCCTTCACCAGATCATCCTCGAGCGTGCGCGCGGTGAGCATGATCACCCGCGCACCATGGCCCGACTTGCGCAGCTCACGGCACAGCGCCGACCCATCACCATCCGGCAACATCAAGTCGAGCACCACCACGTCGAACGCCTGTGCAGCGAGGGCCGCGCGCGCCGCCGCGAGTGAAGCGGTGGCCACCACCGTGTAGCCCTCGTCTTCCAGGTTGTCGGTGACGGCGAGGCGGAGACTCGAGTCGTCTTCCACCACGAGGACCTGCGTGGGCATGCTCAATGACCTGTCTCCCTCTCCCCAGCGGGGGAGGGCGTTCACTGTATGTTCTCACCGCCAATGAGCAACCTCGCGAAGCTGCTGGCCGCCGGCACCGCCGCCTTCAACAAGCAGCGCGAGCGGGGCGCGATTGCGATTGATCAATCAGCCACCACGCTCAGTGGGCTCTTCTTCGCCAGGGCTGATCTCACGAAGCTCGATCTCTCGAACGCCGAGTTCGAAGACTGCACGGTGAGCGACACCGACTTCCGCGAGACCGATCTCCGCGGCGCGTATCTCCACGGCGGCCGCTACGAACGCTGCGACTTCCGCAAGGCCCGCCTCGAAGGCGCCACGCTCGAACACGTGGAGTTCGTGGAGTGCGACTTCACCGGCGCCACCGGCCTCGACACCCTCGAGCTCGACGACGTCACCGGCCTGGGTGACGCGCCCCTCACCGCCCCCGCTCTCGAAGAGACGGTGCGCTTCACGCCCGGTCACTTCGCCGTCAACGACGCGCTGGAGCAGGCCCTCGACGCGCACCCTGACGACGAGGAGCAGTGGCTGGTCTACGCCGACTGGTTGCAAGGCGAAGGCGACCTGCGCGGCGAGTTGATCACCCGCCAGCACGGGGGCGCGGACTTTCAGGCGTTCCTCGACGAACACCTCGAGCAGCTCTTCCCCGGCTGCGCCGACGAGATCCGCGGTGGAGGGCAGATCCCCGAGCTCGCCCTGGAGTGGCGTCACGGCTTCGTGGTGGGCGCCACGCTCTCGTCGCTCAACCAGGAGCGTGAAGTGGATCTCGCCGCGCTGGTGGAGCGGCTGTTGCCGTTACCCATGTGCCGCTTCATTCGCAGGCTGTCGTTCGGGCTCAACCACGGCGTCACGCAGTACGGCGAGCTGACCAACACCTACGCGCCGGTGGTGGAGGCGCTCATCAAGCAGCCGCGCCTTGCGCGCCTTCATCACCTCGCGTTCGGCCAGCAGGAACCGGCCATCGATGAAGAATACGGTGAGACGGAGCCGCTCCACGCGTGGGGCGATCTCTCGGCGCTCTGGCCCCACGTGCCGCAGCTGCGCACCCTCGAGGTGAAGGGGAGCTCAGGCATTCTGGGCTCGCTCGAGCTGCCGGAGCTGCGTTCGGTGACGCTGGAGATCGAAGGCCTCGAGCCCGAGGTGTTCAGCGAAGTGCTCGCCGCGCGGTGGCCGAAGCTGGAGCGTTTCGTGTTGTGGGATCAGGGAGGGGTGGTCGAGCTCGAGCCGCTGCTGCACGTGTTGAGCACCGTGCCGCTCACGCACTTCGGGCTGCCGTTCACGGATCAGTTGGAGGCGCTGCTCGAGAGTCTGCGGGCCTCTCCGATGCTGAAGCGGCTGCGGGTGTTGGACCTGCGCGAGAGCGTGTTGCAGGGGCCGATGCTGGCGTGGCTCATTGAGCACCTGGCTGACTTCAAGCAGCTCGATCGGCTCGAGCTCACCGGCGCGGTCGATCCGCACGAAGCCGAGGCGCTCTCACGGCTGGGTGATTTCATCGTGACCGGCGTCGTGCAGGAGTTGCCTGAGAGTTCGGTCGATGAGGAGTTCGAGGCTCCCGAGGATAGAGAGGATGAAGAGGCTCCGTCTGCTGCGAATGCGGATCTCGATATTCCCGATGAGCACGGTGATTGATCAGTGAGGAGTACGGCCCCTCACCCCGACCCTCTCCCCGGCGGGGAGAGGGAGACCAGGGGGCGATCGGTGCCGAGCGCGAACGCCACCAGCAGCGCTCCAACGATGATGTGCAAGGCGTCATCGACCCTCGTCCACAAGAAGAGTGAACGCGGCCAGAGGTCGGTCAGGCTGGCCACCGCCTGGTAGAGGTCGATCAACCCGAAGCCCAGGTTGAACGCACGCACCGCGTCGAGTCTGCCGCTGAACACGCAGCCCAGCCCGACGACCCCGAAGACGAGGTGGAAGACATTGTAGGGCGCCGCCCCACTCGTGAGCGACGCCGCGGGCGGCAGCACGAAGCCGAGCACGCCCACCACGATGAGGATCGGCGCGAAGACGCGGAGCACCTGCAAGTTGATCGGGGTCTTCATCGGGCGAGGGGGTACGGTTGGGCAGGCCGACTGGATTTTCAGAACCCATGAACGTTGTCCCCTGCACCGGTTTGCTCGACGAAGCGCGCGTCACCGTCGACACGTCGCTGCTCGAGCGCTCCGCCCTTCAGTCCCCCCTGCTCGCGTTCGCCCTGGTGCTCTCGATCGTGGGGCTGGTGCTGGCGGTCCGCGCGGCTCCGCGGGGCCATGGGGCGTGGTCGTTCTTCACCTTGCTCGCGCCGATGGTGGCGCTCTTCGTCTCGTTCTTCTTCGAGCTGCGCACCGAGTTGCCTTTCACCTGCGTCAGCGGACCCGCGAAGACCGGCCTCAAGTTCATCTCGGTCAGCGCGGGCATCGCCAGCTTCGCCTTCATTCAGCTGGGCATCACCCTCACCCTGGGAGTTCGTCGCCGTGCGTGGCCGCGGTGGGGTGCTCGACAAACTGCGTGACGGGATCGCGCGGGGGAAGAAGTCGTTGCCCGAGCCGACGTTGACCCTCGAGGTGACGGGCGAGGGTGAACGCGATGGGTTTCATTTCTTCGAGGTGACCGAGACGCGCCGGGGCGAGGTGCTCAGCACGCGCGAGGTGGTGCGTCGTGAGGGGCAGCTCTTCTTTCTGAACGGCTCGCGCGTGGCCTGGTCTGATCAAGGGCACTGCCAGTTGGCGCTGGTGGAACCGTCGTGGTGCTCCTGCGTGGAGGACCGGGTGACGGACTGCAGCGTGGTGAGCGGGGATCTCGGCGAGACGTTCTTGCGGTTGTTCCTGGGCGCCGTCACTTTGGGGATGACCGAGTTGCAGGGCATGGGCGACATGGGCGCGGGCAATCAGGCCGGCTTGTTGCTCACCCGGTGGACCGTGGATGGACACCAGCTCGCGCTCGGTCCAGCGCCGAAGAAACGAAAGTGAATCGTTGTTCCCCTCTCCCTTTGGGAGAGGGTCAGGGTGAGGGAGCTCGAATGTGCCCCCCCGCTGTTCTAGTCGCTGTGCTCGAGGCCCTCACCCCGACCCTCTCCCGGAGGGAGAGGGAGTTTCAATTCGAACGTGGTGCCTTCCGCCGACGACTGGCTGATCACCAACGTACCCCCGTGCAGTTCAGCAATGCGCCGCGCCAGCGCCAGGCCCAGCCCCGAACCCCCCACCGCGCGCCCTTCCGCCGCGGGCAACCGGTGGAACGCCTGAAACACCCGCTCCCACTCGCCCTCCGGAATGCCTGGCCCGTTGTCCGAGAAGCGCAGCACCGCCACGTCCCCCTCATCGCGGCCCGTCACGCGAAAGACGACCGGCTGCCGCCGCCCGTACTTCCACGCATTGCGAAGCAGGTTCTGCACCAGCACCCTGATCAACTGCGAATCGAGCTGCCGCGGCGCCATGCGCTCCAGGCCCTCGCACGACACCTGCACCATCGCATCGACCGCCAGCGTGGCGTCGTCTTCCAGCAGCGCCTGCAATGAGCTGAACGAGAACGGCTCCCGGCGCGGCACCCAGCGTCCCGACTCCAGGCGGTTGAACGAAAGAATGTTCTCCACCAGAAACCCCAGCCCGTCGGCGGCCACCACCAGGCGCCTCGGGTAGTCCTTCGCTGCCGTCTCCGCGCCCAGCTTGCGTTCGAGCGTCTCGGCCATCAGCCGGATTCCCGCCAGCGGCGTCCGCAGCTCATGGCTCACCGTGGTAACGAACTCGCGCTGCAGATCCAGCGTCTCTTCTTTGCGCCGTTCCGCCAGGCGGGCGAGCAACACCACGCTCAACCCCAGCAACCCGGTCAACCCCAGCAGCACCGTCTTCCACCACATCGCGATGCGCAGCGCCGCGTGCGCCGCCTCGAGCCGGGGGCTGTCGAGACGCAACCCCACCAGGCTCTCACCGGGTGGCAAAGGCAGCGCAGTCACCTGCTCACCGCGCTCCAGCACGCCCCGTTTGAGCAGCGTCTTCTGCATGTCGGCCAGCCGCGCGGCGAGATCGATCTGCACCCCGCGAGTTTCACTCTCGCGCTCCACCATCAACCACGCGCCCACCAGCCGCGGCTTCGGAGCCGCCACCACCGCGACCGGCGCGCTCTCCAGCCCCCGATGGCAAGCGGCCGAGAACCGTTCTGTCTTCAGGCCCCTCCCGTCACCCCGCCGCACGACCTCGACGCACGCCCGCGCCGCGGCCGCCTCCTCGAGCCACGGCCACGCGCGCAGCACCAGGCTCTGCGCGAATTCCCCCGCGAATTCATCAGGCGCCAGGGTCAACACCGAACGCAGCAGCCCCAGCCGCACCACCGGGTGGATCGCCTGCTGACCGAGCACCTCGGCGAGCACCGGGTTCCACGCGGCGTTGCGTGCCACCACCGGCTCGCCTTGCAACAGCGAGCGCAACCCACTGCGATCCACCTCGATCGAGTCGAGCGCGCGAAAGGCCGCCGCTGCGTCCCCGGTGCTGGTCACCGCGTCACCCGCAGCGCCCGGCAACCGGGGGAAGTACTGCACCCCGTCACGCACCCGCAGCAGGCCGTCGTCTTCCACCAGCGGCAACGTCTCCATCGCCTCGAGCCGCGCTTCGGCCACGTCGAGCGCGCCCCGCAGCTCTTCGTCGAGCGCCTCCATGGCGCGCGCTTCCCGCAGGCTGCGTTCGGCTTGCAACGCGACCGCCCCTTCTTTCGCCTCGGCGATGAAGAGCAGCTCGAAGCCCACCAGCACCGCCAGCAACAGCGCGAAACCCGCACGGGGCCCGAAGGTGAGCAGGTGGTGCAGCACGGGCGACAGTCTGGCCCAGGCGCGCA
Source organism: Archangium sp. (assembly GCA_031412555.1). Taxonomy (GTDB): domain Bacteria; phylum Myxococcota; class Myxococcia; order Myxococcales; family Myxococcaceae; genus Archangium_A. The sequence continues at coordinate 18,165 of JANODF010000304.1, forward strand.
CTTTTCCTGCTTCATCATTTCTTCACGGCACACATGAAAAGAGCCGCGAGGGCTGGGCCCCCGCGGCTCTCTCACATCACGTCGTGTCAGCCGTTACGGGATGACGGCGTTGATGGTGAAGTCGCCCTCTTCGTTGAACCACGTTCCCACGTGAACCAGCACGGTCTTGGGCATGGCGCTGGTGTTGGCATAGGTGGCGACGTCAGGCTCACTCCGGTTGCCGGTGTCATCGGCTGCGATGCAGGCCGTGACACCCGAGCACATCGTGGCCGGCTCAATGACGTTGATCAGCGTGTCCAACCCCATCACGGGCGTCACGGTGATGGTGGCGGTCTTCATCGCGGGGATGTCCAGCCGGTAGAAGACATCAGGCCGCGTGCCGGTGCCGGCGCCCCTGCAGGTCGTCGAAGCGCCCATGCCGAACAGCATGGTGGGGGTTGCCGAGATGGTGGTGCCGTTGGTGAGCATGTTCGCGGTCAGCGTCTGCGGCGCCGCGCACACATCATTGGAAGGCGGGGGCGGGATGGCGGCGCTGGTGGCGGTGACCGTGAAGTCCGAGCCCAGCTGCGCCGCGTCGGCGGTGGAGACCTGCACCACCACCGCGACGGCAGCGGTCCCGGTGTTGTCGTACCTCGCCGTGGCAGGCGTGCCGCCCGTGAACGACGTGGCTGACTTGCAGGTCGCGACCATCGAGCACGCGCCCGCGAAGATGTTGACGGCAATGTCCTCCGTCGGCGTGGTGGCAGCGACCGTGAGGCGCTGACCGGGCTGCACCATGACGGAGTAAAAGACGTCACCATCGCCGACGGTGTTGAAGCACCCCATGCTGCCGGCCGCGAAGGTGAGGTCGGAGCGAGCGCTCACCGTCGTGCCGTTGGTCGCCGTGGCGTTCACCAGGGGGATTGCCCCGGTGCAGGTGTCGTTGGCTGGAGGCGGCGGGATCGCGGCGCTGGTGGCCGTGACGGTGAACGTCGCGCCCAGCTGTGCGGCGTCGGCCGTGGAGACCTGCACCAGCACGGCGATGGCCGCGGTGCCGGTGTTGTCGTACGTCGCCCTGGCGGGCGTGCCCCCCGTCAACGACGAGCCTGACTTGCAGGTCGCCACCATTGAGCACGCGCCCGCGAAGATGTTGACGGCCAGGTCGTCGGTCGCCGTGGTGGCGGTCACCGTGAGGCGCTGCCCCGGCTGCACCATCGCGGAGTAGTAGACGTCGCCATCACCCGTGGTGTTGATGCAGCCCGTGGCGGGGGTCGCGAAGGTGAGGTCTGACAGCGCGCCCACCGTGGTGCCCGTGGTGGCCATGGCGTTGACCAGCGCGACGGCGCCGGTGCAGGTGTCGTTGGCCGGAGCAGGCGGGATCGCCGCCAGCGTCGCGCTGATCGAGAACCCAGCGCCGGTGGAGGCGTCGTTCGCAGTGGCGACTTCCACCAACACGGTGACGTCGGCGGCGCCGCGGTTGTCGAAGCGCGCGCTGGCCGGCATGCCGCTGGTCTGCGACACGGCGCCCTTGCAGGTGGCCACGCCCGAGCAGGCGCCTTCAAAGATGTTGATGCCGATGACGTTCATCGCGACCGGAGTGGTGGCGGCGACCGTGAGGCGCTGACCTGCGGGCACGAGCACGCTGTAGAAGACGTCGCCCAGGCCGGTGGTGTTGACGCAGGTGTTGGGCGTGGCGAAGTCGATGTCGGGCGTCGCGCCTGCCGTGGTCTCGGTCGCCAGCGCGGTGCCGGTGGTGGCGAGCACGGTGGCGGTGGCGCAGGTGTCGTTGGCCGGTGCCGGGGGCAGCGCGGTGGTGGTGACCGTCACCGAGAAGTCGCCCTGATCAGTGGCCCAGATGTCGGTGTCCACTTCGGTCAAGCCGTCCCAGCCCGACTCGACCACGTAGAGCAGCTCGACCGCGGTGGTGGTGTAGTTGGTGTAGCCGACCACTTCAGGAAGCACGAGGTCGGTCGTCGGGTCGTCGAGCGGGTCGGCCGAGGAAGCGATGCAGCGCACCTCGCTGATGACGCCGCCGTCCGGGCCGGTACCCGGGGTGGTGCAGTTGGAGGCCGGCACCGCGACGAGGTAGGTGGCCGGGTCGAAGGCCGGGTTGGCCATCGACGTGCCGTCGCCGCCCATACCCTGGAGCGTCAGCTCGACGCGGCTGCGCGCCGGAACAGTGATTTTGTAGACGACGTCCGCGCCGGGGTGAGAGCCGTAGTTGTTGCAGCCCGTACCCGACGAGTCGCGCGCGATGTTGTAGTCGCTGACGGCGCCGATGGAGCTGCCGGTGAAGGTCGCTGCGGTCACGACTTCGGCCATCTCGCAGGTCTCGTTGCTGGTGCCGCCGTCGGTGCCGTTGCCGCCGCCGGTCGAGCCGCCCCCACCACCGCCGGTGTTGCCGCCGCCCGTGTTGCCGCCGCCGGTGTTGCCACCGCCGCTGCCTCCACCCGCGCCGACGCCACCACCCGCGCCAATGCCGCCGCCCATGCCGGTGCTGGTGACACAGGTGCCAGACATCACGCTGCAGACGAGTCCGCCCGTGCAGTCAGCGTTGGTGGTGCACTTGTTTCCCGTGGGGCATGCCGTCAAGGCAAGCGCCGCCACGAGGAGAATTCCTCGGCTCATCAGGTTGCTGTTGTTCATTTCTGTACCGGGCTGGTGTGGGCAACTCCCCTGCTGCCCACGGGTTGATGTAGGGCCTGTACCACCGGAGGTGGGGTGAGGGAATACCCGCAGCCCCGGGGTAGGATGACCTCCTACTTCTCTCTCACTCACTGGAAAAAACCGCGCAGAAACGGAAGAGCTGGCGACAATCGCGAGGTGAGTTGGACGCAGCTGCTGCTGACCAGCGTGTGGGGAGGCTTGATGGCGCTGGAGCGCCGGGCCTTTCTGCAGGCGATGGTCTCGCGGCCGCTGGTGGCTGCCACGGTGACCGGCTTGTTGTGTGAAGACGTGCTCGCGGGGTTGTTCACCGGGCTGGTGTTCGAGCTGCTGCATCTGGGCGGCGCGTCGTTGGGTGGCGCCCACGTCGATCACGACACCTTGCCGGCCGTCGCCGCCGCGGGCCTGGCTGCCAGCATCGGTCACGCGTCGGGCAGTGATGCCACGCCCGCCATCTGGGCCATCTCTATTCTCCTCTGCGCGCCGTTCGGCCGCGCGGGCCGGCTGCTGGAGAACCACCTCGACCTGCGCGCGCGGAAGTATTTCGGTCGCGCGCTGGATGCCGCGGTGGCCGGCAACATGCACGCGGTGGCCAGTCAGAACCTGCGCGCGATGTGGCCGCAGTTCGTCTTCTATGGGCTCATCTGTGGGCTGGCGGCGGCGGCGGGCTCCCAGGTGGAAGCGCTGGAGTCACAGCTGCCGTTGCCCGTGATGCGCGGGCTGGCCTGGGCGTACCCGGCGATGGGCGTGGCGGCCGCAGCGGTGGCGGTGCAGGGCAGCCACGCGCCCCGGCGGCTGCGCATCGCGTTGGTGGCGGGCGCCTGCACCGCGGGCGTGATGTACGGCGCGCAGGTGCTCGCATGACGGACCCTTCACCCCGAGAGCAGTCGAGGGGCGGCTTGCGGCTCGAGCCAGAAGTCGTTGCCGCGCCGGCCGGGGTGGGGTTGCCTTTCTCGACCCTGCTGCGCATCGCCCTGCGCACGCTGTTCATTCAGGCCGGGTTTTCCCCCGAAGCGATGCAGACGTTGGGGCTGCTCTACGCGCTCGAGCCCGCCTGGCCGCACCTCTATCCGCAGGGGGAAGCGCGGGCCGAGGCCATGCGCCGGCACCTCACGCCCTTCAATACGCACCCGTATGCGGCGGCGGCCATCGTGGGCGGCATTCTCTTCTACGAGCTGCGGCTGGCGAACGGCCAGGGCACGGCAGAGGAGGTGGCGCGTTTCAAGACCACCCTGATGGGCCCGCTGGCCGCGCTGGGGGACGGTTTTTTCTGGTTGTCATTGCGGCCGGCCACCGGAGCGATGGGCGTGGCGCTGGTGCCGTTGCTGGGGGTGTGGGCGCCGTTGGTGTTTCTGATCACCTACAACCTGGTGCACCTCGCCACCCGTGGCTGGCTCTTCGTGGCGGGCCTGCGTCACGGCAGCGCGGTGGTGGCGCGGCTGGCCGAGCTCAAGGTGCCCATGTGGAGCAACCGGCTGCGCTCGTTGGCGGCGGCGGCTGCGGGCGGAATGGGGGTATGGCTTTCCTTGCGCTTCGGGGCGTTGGGCGGCACCACTCCCTGGTTGGGGGCGGCGTGCCTCGCATTGGGAGGGGGCGCGGTGTTGTTGATGGAGAAGAAGGTGCCTCCGTTGGCACTGTTGTACGGCGCGGCAGCACTGGCGACGTTGGCTGGAGTGCTCTGGTAGGCTTTTCGAGGGGATCAACCATCGTGGAGACGGTCGAGGCGGAGTTCACCATCATCAACGCGCTCGGGCTGCATGCCCGCGCGGCGGCGCAGCTGGTGAAGGCGGCAAACAAGTACGCGTGTGAAGTCGAGCTCGAGTGTGAGGGCCAGCCGGTCAACGGCAAGTCCATCATGGGCGTGCTGATGCTGGCGGCCGCGCAAGGCATGAAGGTGCGGGTGCGGTGCAGCGGCGAAGGGGCCCGCGCCTGCCTCGATGAGGTGGGCGCGCTCATCGCCAACAAGTTCGGCGAACCGCGGTGAACCCCGGGGAGCGGCCGCTCTATTTCGATCACAACGCCACCACCCCGCTGCTGAGCGAGGTGGTCGACGCGATGATGCCGTACCTCACCACGCACTTCGGCAATCCGTCGTCGGGTCACGCCTATGGGCGGGAGGCGAAAGCCGCGGTCGATCGCGCGCGGGTTCAGGTGGCCGAGCTGGTGGGCGCGGAGGCCAGTGAGGTGATCTTCACCTCGGGCGGCACCGAGGCGACCTCTCTGGCGCTGCGCGGCACCCTGGGCCACCCCATCGACGCGGCGCATGTGATCACCACCACGGTGGAGCACCCGGCCACGGCGCGCACCGCCGATGCCATCTCCGAAGAAGGCGTGAAGGTGACCCGGCTGGGTGTCGATGAAGCCGGCCAGGTGAGCGTCGACGCGCTGACCGCGGCGCTCAACAAGAGCAC